>NZ_JBAVCB010000116.1:0-10901 GCF_049586495.1 Aeromicrobium sp.
GACACGTTGACGATGCCGTTGGCGTCGATGTCGAAGGTGACCTCGATCTGGGGCACGCCGCGCGGCGCCGGGGGCAGTCCGGTGAGCTCGAACGTGGCCAGCTGCTGGTTGCCCGCAGCCATCTCCCGCTCACCCTGGTACACCTGGATCGCAACCGAGGGCTGGTTGTCGTCAGCGGTGGTGAAGACCTCGGACTTCTTGGTCGGGATCGTGGTGTTGCGCTCGATCAGCTTGGTCATCACGCCGCCCTTGGTCTCGATGCCGAGGCTCAGCGGAGTGACGTCGAGCAGCAGGACATCCTTGACCTCGCCCTTGAGGACGCCGGCCTGCAGGCTGGCGCCGAGCGCCACGACCTCGTCGGGGTTGACTCCCTTGTTGGGCTCCTTGCCACCCGTCAGGTTCTTGACGACCTCGGTGACGGCCGGCATGCGCGTGGAGCCGCCGACCATGACCACGTGATCGATCTGGTCGACGCTGATGCCTGCGTCCTTGATGACGTTCAGGAACGGCTTCTTGGTGCGCTCGAGCAGATCAGCGGTGAGCTTCTCGAACTCCGAGCGGGTCAGCGTCTCGTCCAGGAAGACGGGATTGCCGTCCTGCACCGTGATGTACGGCAGGTTGATCGAGGTACTGGATGAGCTGGACAGCTCGATCTTGGCGCGCTCGGCAGCCTCGCGGATGCGTGGCATGGCCATCTTGTCCTTGGTCAGGTCGACACCGGTCGAGCTCTTGAAGCGGGCGACCAGCCAGTCGACGACCTTCTCGTCCCAGTCATCGCCACCGAGATGGTTGTCACCACTGGTGGCCTTGACCTCGATGACGCCCTCGCCGATCTCGAGCAGAGACACGTCGAACGTGCCGCCGCCGAGGTCGAAGACGAGAATGGTCTGGTCCTCGCCCTTGTCCAGCCCGTAGGCCAGCGCGGCCGCCGTGGGCTCGTTGACGATGCGGCTGACGTTCAGGCCGGCGATCTCGCCGGCCTCCTTGGTGGCCTGGCGCTGATGATCGTTGAAGTACGCGGGCACGGTGATGACCGCGTCCGTGACCGGCTCGCCCAGGTACGCCTCGGCATCGCGCTTCAGCTTCTGCAGGATGAACGCGGAGATCTGCTGGGGGTTGAACGACTTGCCGTCGATGTCCGTGGTCCAGTCGGTGCCCATGTGGCGCTTGACCGATCGGATGGTGCGATCGACGTTGGTGACGCCCTGGCGCTTGGCGACCTCGCCGGCGAGGACCTCGCCATCCTTGGCGAAAGCCACGACCGACGGAGTGGTGCGGGCGCCTTCGGCGTTGGCGATGACGGTGGCTTCGCCGCCTTCGAGCACGGCGACGACTGAGTTGGTGGTACCGAGATCAATTCCGACCGCACGGGCCATGGTGATTCCTCCTGCTATGGGTGTGTGAAGTGCTGCTGTGGTGGAAGTTCAAGAAGTCTCATCAACTGACTTGAGTCCAACCTTATCAACTACGTCCACGTCAGTCCTATTCCGGGGTCGACTACCATCGCGCCCATGGTGTCTCGACTGTGTTCGGCTGTGATCGTCGCGGTGGCCGCCCTCCTCCTGGTGGCATGCACCGGCGATCCCGAGCCGGTTCCATCGCCCTCGACCAGCACCTCGACCGACCCCACGGCCTCGCCCACCCCGGGCACTCTGGTGGGACGCGATTCCTTCGCGCTGACGCTGCCCGAGGGTTGGACCGAGCGCCCGGACGCCAGTGGAGCCCTGCTGCTGGGCACCTCTGATCAGATGGTCGACGGCTACCCGATGAACGTCCATGTCGTCGCAGACACCACCTTGACCGAGTTCACTCCAGCCCAGATGGAGGACGCCCGCGAGTCCGCACTCTCGGAGGCCGACGCCACATCGATCAAGTCCCTCGGCGAATTCGAGGTGGACGGCGAGCAGGGCGTACGTCTCAGCTACCGGCAAGACGTCCGGGGCATCGATGTGCTCACGGTCGAAGTCACCGCCGCTCATGGCGACAGCGGCTACATCGTGGCCTTCTCCTTCGCGCCCACTGTCGACAAGGCCGTGCGCGAAGATGTGGTCACCAGCGTCATGGACAGCTGGACCTGGGCTCAGTGACCAGGGCGCTCAGGCTGCCCGGTGGTCCGCGCAGCCGGCGTCACGCGAAGCGCACACTGGGCACCGCACGAACTGGCTGACGCAGGACGCATCGGCGCAGTCCACCACTGCATTCGTCGCCACCTCGCAGCCATCGCAGCGACCGATGACAGCCGCATGGTCAGAGAAGTCCACCGTCATCCGGTCATCGAACACGTACAGGGATCCCTCCCAGAGTCCGTCGTCGCCGAACGCGTCTCCGTACGTGGCAATGCCGCCGTCGAGCTGGTAGAGCTCGCTGAATCCGCGCTCGCGCATCAGCGGCGTGAGGATCTCGCACCGGATGCCACCCGTGCAGTAGGTGACCACCGGCTTGTCCTTGAGGTGGTCGTACGCGCCGCTGTCGAGCAGCTCGACGAACTCGCGGGTGGTGTCGACCGGCGGCACGACGGCTCCTGCAAACCGTCCGACAGACGACTCGATCCGATTGCGGCCGTCGAAGAACACCACCTCCGTACGCTGCACCAGCTCATGCAGCTGTTGCGGGTTCAGATGGGTGCCTCCACCCGCGACTCGATGCCCGTCCAGACGTACCGCATCGGGCGCGCCGAAGGTGACCAGCTCGGGTCTCACCTTGACGACCAGGCGGGGGAAGTCGGCGGTGCTGCCGTCGTCGAGCGCGCGGCCCTCGCTCCACTTGAAATCGATGTCATGGAACGGCGCATACGACTTGGTGCCGCGCACGTACTTCTTCATCTCGAGGACGTCGCCTCCCAGCGTGCCGTTGATGCCGTGCGGCGCCACGATGATGCGCCCGCGCAAGCCGAGCGACTGGCACAGGGTGTGCTGCCAGAGCCGGACGGCCTCGGGGTCGGGCAGCTCGGCGAAGGCGTAGAAGAGAAGGACCTTGGGGGTGGCCACCTGGCAATTCTAGGCGGCCCCCGATGTCGTGGTGCCGGCCGGACTAGGGTCGACGCATGGCCGAGCTGCACGACCTCGACGCCCATGACCAGTCCGCCGCGCTGCGCTCCCGCGAGGTGTCTGCGGTCGAGCTGGTGCAGCACCACTTGGACCGCATCGACGCCCACGACGCCGCACTCGGCGCCTTCATCACGGTGACCCACGAACGCGCCCTCGCGCGCGCCGCCGATGCCGACGCGCGGCTCGCAGACAAGGACACCACACCCCCCTTTCTCGGCGTGCCCACCGCTTTCAAGGACTTGACCTCCACCGCCGGGGTCACCACGACGATGGGATCGGCACTGTTGCGCGACCAGGTGCCTGATCTCGACGCCCACCTGGTCACCCTCGTCGAGGCGGCCGGTTTCGTGAGCCTGGGGAAGACCAACACCCCTGAGTTCGGACTCTCCTCGTACACCGACAACGACGTGGTCGGGCCAGCCCGCACCCCGTGGGACCCGACCCGCAATGCCGGAGGGTCCAGCGGCGGCGCAGCAGTTGCGGTGGCAGCGCGGCTGCTGCCGCTCGCTCCGGGCAGCGACGGCGGCGGCTCCATCCGCATCCCCGCCAGCGCCTGCGGGGTCTTCGGATTCAAACCGAGCCGCGGCCGGGTCAGCTCAGGGCCCGACGGCAGCGACTGGGCCGGGCTGGCGGTCAGCGGCCCGATCACCCGGACCGTGCGAGACGCAGCGGCTCTCCTCGACGCCATGGCGGTGCCCATGCCCGGCGACGTCCGTCCCCTGCCAGCACCGCCCGAGCCCTTCACCTCATGGGTTGGTCGAGATCCCGGCCCTCTGCGCATCGCGCGCTGGTCTGGCACGCACCTGCCAGGAGTCGAACCGTCGTCCGAGGCGGTGACCGCCTGGGAGAGCGCCAGCCGGCTGCTGGAGTCTCTGGGGCACGACGTCGTCGACGTGCCCAACCCGTTCCCGCGGGAGCTGGAGACACAGTTCAACCTCATCTGGCCCAGCAGTGTCGCGGCGGCACCCGTCGCGGCCGAGGCAGAACAGCTGCTGCGACCCAACACCCGGTACTGGCGGCAGCGAGGCCTGCAGACGTCAGCCGTCGAGCTCTCGCGAGCGATGACCTACCTGGAGCAGACGACTCGGACGGTCGTGACCGACCTCGGCCCGTTCGACGCCATGCTGACCCCAACCCTCGCCCTGCCGCCACAGCACGTCGAGTGGTTCAACGAATCGGGCGACCCCGTGGAAGACCACCGGCGCGAGCTGTTGTTCACCCCGTACACCGGGCTGTACAACATGAGCGGCCAGCCGGCCGCGTCACTGCCGCTGCACTGGACGGCCGGGGACACGCCCCTGCCCGTCGGAGTGATGCTTGCGACCCACCCTGGACGCGACGACCTTCTGTTCGCGCTGTGCGCACAGGTCGAAGCTGCGTCGCCCTGGCTCAGGCGCCCACACGCGGCGTGAGTCGCGTCGCTGCTATCCGGTGCGAGCGGTCATGACGACCGGCCCGTCGTCCGTGATCGCGATGGTGTGCTCGACGTGCGCGCCGCGCGAACCATCGGCGCTACGGATGGTCCAGCCGTCGTCGTCCATGCGGATCTCGTCGGTCGTGTGCAGGAACCAGGGCTCGATCGCGATGACGAGGCCGGGCTTGAGCGGGAAGCCCCGGCCTGCCCGCCCGTCGTTGGGGATGTGGGGATCGCCGTGCATCGTGCGGCCCACGCCGTGACCGCCGAACTGCGTGTTGATCTTGAGACCATGGGCTCGACCCACGGCACCGATGGCAGCCGAGATGTCACCGACCTTGTTGCCGGGCTGGGCCACCGAGATGGCCGCATCGAGCGCCTCCTGCGCGTGCTCGACCAACTTCAGGTCTTCCTCGCGCGGCGTGCCGACGGCCACCGTGACGGCGGAGTCGCACACCCAACCATCCACTGACACAGCGAAGTCGAGGCTGAGCAGATCGCCGTCCTTGAGCTGGTAGCGGTGCGGCAGCCCGTGCAGCACGGCGTCATTGACCGACGTGCAGATGACCTTGCCAAAGGGCATGGCTCCGAACGAGGGGTGGTAGTCGATGTAGCAGGACTCGGCGCCTCGCGCCTTGATCATCTGGTGGGCCAACGCGTCGAGCTCGAGCAGGTCGACCCCCACGTCAGCAGCGGCTGACACCTGCGTGAGCACGTCCGCGACGAACCGTCCGGCCGGGCGCATCTCATCGATCTGGGTAGGCGTGAGCAATTCGATCATCGCTGGCTGGCTCCTGTCGGGCTGGCGAGGGTGGCGCGGGCGGCCAGCAGGCTGATCCACAGCGCGGCCAGCCCCAGGGAAGCAGTGACGGTGTTGCCGAGGACGCCAGCACCGGTGCTGAAGGCCGACGATGCCACGAGCGCACCGCCGAGCATCGCCAAGGCAGCCATGGCGTGGTGGGGGATGCTTCGCTTCGTCGTCGTGCTCCATTGTTGGAAGAAGATTCCAGCGGCCACGGCAGCGGCCACCACCACCGCACCGCGAAGCATGCCGCGAGCCGGTCCGTCGACGTCGAGGGAGAGGTCGAGCACGAACACCACGCTGACGAAGCTCGTGGCGAGGACGGCGAATCGCATCCACACCGGATGCGACGGGTTCGGGGAAGGCACCAGATCAGCCTACGACGTGTGGACCGTGATGATTGACTTTGCTCGTGCAGAACGCCGCCTTCGACTACTCCAACCTCAGTGGCCGACCCCCCGGGCCGTTCATCTCGCTGGCCAGCCGCGTGCTCCGCGGCGTGCGCGACGTACAGGCTCAGGTCGTTCCGTACGCGGAGGCGTGGCAAGCACACAACCGAGCAGCGTTCGAGGCGGACGGCCCGCTGTGGGTCGCACTCGGCGACTCCATGACGCAGGGCATCGGAGCCACCGCGCACGACCGGGGCTGGACCGCTGGGGTCGCGGACGCGCTCCCGCACCACCGGCTCATCAACCTGTCAGTCTCCGGCGGCCTGGTGACCGACCTGCTCGAGCGCCAAGTGCCCACCATGGAGTCTCTGGGCGTCACACCGGACCTGGTGACGGTCATGATCGGCAGCAACGATCTGCTCAATCGGCAGGCGCGGAGCACGCTGCGCGACGATCTCGCCACCCTGATCGAACGGCTGCCGGCCGGGTCGGTCATGGCCACCCAGCCGGGCCCTCGACGAGGTGCCACCGAGTTCAACCGGACCATCACGTCGGCCCCGCACCTGGTGACAGCCGAGTTTCGCGATCCCCGGCTCAGCAGCTGGTCCGGGCGCGTGGCCGCCGATCGTTTCCACCCCAATGACGCTGGCTACGCCGCCATGGCACAGATCATGCGCGAAGCCATCGCGGCACGGACGACCTAGCTCGCACACCCACCAGACATGTTCAGCGCTCCAGCGAACGACGGAAGCGCTGCATGCCTGACGTCCAGCGATCGGGGTCGGCCGCCTTCTGCGCGTACATCTCACCGACCTGCGCATGCGGCAGGGCGAGGAACTGACCGCCCTCGATGGCGTCGAGCAGCACGTCGGCGACATCGAGCGGGTCCATCATGTCGCCGGCCGAGGAGACGGCACCGTGGGCGACACCGGCATCACCCTCGGCGACATCACCGTTCTCGGTCATCGGAGTGCGCACGCCCATCGGACACAGCGCCGCGACCTGCACACCCCGATCGCCGTAGGTGGCGGCGAGCCACTCAGCGAAGCCGACGGCCGCACGCTTGCTGGTGGCGTAGGTCGGTGATCCGAGCTGGGTCAGCAACCCGGCGGCAGAGGCCGTGACGGCGAAGCAGCCGCCATTCTCGTCGAGCCACCGCGGGACCAACACCCGCGCGGCCCGCACGTGCGACATCAGGTTCACGTCCAGGCTCGCGGCCCACTCGGCGTCGGTGGACTCCAGACCGAAGCCGCTGAAGATGCCGGCATTGGCGATGAAGATGTCCGGAACCCCGCCGGCCAGATCGGCCAGCTGCTCGATGGCCGTCTCCGAGGTGACATCGGCCGCGAGGTGCGCCACACGATCGACACCGTGCTCGGCAGCCATTGCCTCGGCGGTGGCGCTGAGACGCGTCGCGTCGAGGTCAGACAGGACGACCAGGCCAGCTCCGCGCTCGAGCAACCGCTGCCCCAGCGCCGCTCCGATCCCACCGGCCGCGCCGGTCACCACGGCAGAGGCGCCCGTCACCTCCATCAGCGCAGCTGCCGCTTCAGCTCGGCCTTCGCCAGGGCGTTCTTGTGCACCTCGTCCGGTCCATCGGCGAATCGCAGCGTGCGCATCCCCGCAAACATCTCGGCCAACGGGAAGTCCTGGCTGAGGCCGCCGGCCCCGTGCGTCTGGATCGCCTTGTCGAGGATCCACTCGACCGTCTTGGGCGTGGCGATCTTGATCGCCTGGATCTCTGAGTGCGCGGCCCGATTGCCGTGGGTGTCCATCAGCCAGGCTGCCTTGTAACAGAGCAGCCGCAGCAGCTCGACCTTCACGCGGGACTCGGCGATCCAGTCGCGAATCACTCCCTGTTCGGCTAGTGGCTTGCCGAACGCCACGCGAGAGGAGGCTCGCTCACACATCATCGTGATGGCTCGCTCGGCCAGTCCGATCGACCGCATGCAGTGGTGGATGCGCCCGGGTCCCAGACGCGCCTGGGCGATGGCAAAGCCTTCGCCCTCACCGGCAATCAAGTTGCTCGCCGGCACGCGTACATCGGTGAACCGCAGCTCGGCGTGGCCGCCGTGATCGCGATCGTGGTAGCCGAACACGTGCATGCCGCGCACCATCTCCAGGCCCGGGGTGTCGCGCTCGACCAGGATCATCGACTGCTGACGGTGTCGTTCAGCGGACGGATCGGTCTTGCCCATCACGATGAAGACCTTGCAGTCCGGGTTCATCGCGCCAGTGATCCACCACTTGCGTCCGTTGATGACGTACTCGTCGCCGTCGCGCACGATGGACAGCTCGACGTTGGTGGCGTCTGATGAGGCGACGTCGGGCTCGGTCATGGCGAAGGCCGAGCGGATCTGTGCGTCGAGCAGGGGACGCAGCCACTGCTGTTTCTGCTCGTCGGTGCCGAACATGTGCAGCACCTCCATGTTGCCGGTGTCCGGAGCGCTGCAGTTGAGCGCAGCGGGGGCGATCTGGATGCTGCGGCCGGTGAGCTCGGCGATCGGTGCGTACTGCAGGTTGGTCAGGCCGCCCTCCTCCGGCGCTCCGGGGAGCGCGAAGTTCCACAGGCCACGCTGGCGGGCTTCGGCACGCAGGTCATCGATGACCGCGGGGAAGGTCCACGTGTCATGGACGTACGCGGCCTCCATCTGCTCCTTGGCGGTGGCCTCGGCGGGGTAGATGACCTCGTCCATGAACGCCTGGGTGCGCTCGATCAGGTCGAGCGTCTTGGCGTCGTGCGCGAAATCCATGTCAGGCTCCGCTGTCTTTCTGGGCAGCCATCACGTAGACGACCTCGGCGATCAGGACCGGCTTGGTACCTCCTTCTCGCTCGACGACGAAGGTGATGACCGCTTGGGTGCCGATGGCGATCGTCGAGGTCTCCTTGAGCGTTGCTGTGGCGCGCAGGCGCGAGTCGACCGGGACGGGGTCGGGGAATCGGACCTTGTTGGCGCCATAGTTGACGCCCATCGCGAGCTTCTTCACGTGGTAGATCTGGCTGCTGAACACCGGGAGCAGCGACAGCGTCAGATAGCCGTGAGCAATCGTCGTGCCGAATGGACCTTTCGCGGCCTGCTCTGCATCAACGTGGATCCACTGGTGGTCACCGGTCGCCTCGGCGAAGGTGTTGATCTGCTCCTGGGTCACCGTGACCCAGTCACTGGTGCCGAGCTCTTCGCCGGCAGCAGCCGTGAACTCATCGAGGCTGTCGAACACGCGGGGCATAACTGGTCCTCCCAGGGGCGGGTCATCGGGACTAAGCGCTTGCTTAGTTCGCACCCTAGCCCGTTGCAACGTCAACGCGCTAGATCATCCCGCCGGCGGAGAGGAGGCGCGCGGCGAGGGGGACGACGCCCAGAGCCGCGGCCAGGGCCAGGGCTGCTCGATCCGATCGGGTCCAGCGGGCGGGCTCGGCCCACGTCCTGTTCTGTGCGGTGGCGAACCCTCTGGCGTCCATGGCCACGGCGCTGGTCGAGGCTCCCCGCATGGCATGCACCAACAGCGCGAAGGACATCGAGGCGGCGTGCTTCACGTGCGCCGCCGGGTTCCGCCCCGGCCCGGTTCCGCGCACGCGACGCACCCGATCCAATGCCTGCCACGTGTGACCGAAGCTGACGAATCGCTGCATCGCCGCCGAGAACGCCACCACCAGGCGAGCCGGAAGCTTGAGTGACTGCGCCAGATGGTCCGACAGCCGCGCCGGGTCGAGGTAGCCGGCCATCACCGACCCCGGCCAGGCCAGCACCACGATGCGCAGTCCCGCCACGAGGGCTTCTTCCCAGTCCCGACCACCGAGGCGCCAGGTGGAATAGACGATCGTGACGGCCGCGAACACCGTGAACCCAAGGCATGCCAGCGGGTAGCGCCACCCGGGCAGGAAGACGATGGCCATCAGGGCGTACGCGGCCACCGCGCACAGCGCCACGGGCAGGCTCCTGATCCAGAACGAACCCACCAGGGAGAACAGCCCGAACGAGAGCTGCACCAGTGGATTGAGGTTCAGCACCCACGACCTCACCGGACCGACCCCGCTTCCATGCGGTGCTCGACGTCGAGCGGCACATCGGCGTCGTGCGTCGACACCGCAACGGCGGCTCCGGCCCGCCGGGCCGCGTCCATCCAACCCACCACGGCAGCCCAGGTCCGCGGGTCCTGGCCGACCGTGGGTTCGTCGAGCAGGGCCACACTCGGCCGATGGGCCAACGCCGCCGCGAGCGCTAGCTGGCGTTGCTCGCCCCCGGAGAGGCGGAAGGGACTGGTCCGGGCGTACTTCTCCAACCCGAAGACGTCGAGCACCGCCTTGACGTCGACCGGGCGGCCCACCAGTCCTGACGTCAAGGCGACCTCTTGCTCAACCGTGGAGGTCAAGAAGCCATGTTCGGGATTCTGCGGCACCCAGCCCACGTCGATCGCCAGGCCGCGGGAGCGCCGGCCAGCGAAGGCCGGCGTCACGCTGCCGGCCGAGGGCTTGATCAAGCCACCGAGCACCGCCAACGCCGTGGACTTCCCAGATCCGCTGGGACCGGTGAAAGCCGTGAGCTCTCCGGGCCGTACCTCAGCCGAGAATCGATCGAGAGCCAGCGTGCGTTGGGTTCCGCGCAGCGTGCGGGTCGCCAGCTCGACCGACACGGCGGTCGCCCTGACCAGATTCGTAGCTCCGACTGGCGCCACCAGCTCCGTGGGGACGACCAGCGGCCTGGGGGTGGCCATTCCCGGCATCCAGATGCCCGCTGGCGGCGGCCCGGTCCTGAAGTCCTCCACGGAACCGTCGAAGACAATCTGTGCGCCCGGGGCCACGACGATCACTCGGTCGACGTGGTCGAGCCACGGCCCGAGGCGATGTTCGACGACGACCATCGTCCGATCACCGGCCGCATCGAGAATGGCCGCTCGCACCGTGGTCGCGGTGGCTGCGTCGAGCATCGAGGTCGGCTCGTCCAGCAGGAGCACATCCGGCTGCAGCGCAAGCACGCCGGCCAAGGCAAGCCGCTGCAGCTCGCCGCCTGACAACGCGGCCGTGAAGTGGTCACGCCCGTAGGACAGGCCGACTGCCTCCAGTGCGGCGTCGACGCGCGACCAGATCTCAGCACGCTCCAGCCCCAAGTTCTCCGGCCCGAAGGCCACGTCGCGTCCCATCCGCTCAGCCACGATCGAGTCGGCCGGATTCTGCAGCAGCAGTCCGAGTCGGCCGTCCACTTCCGCAGTGCCGCTGAGGTCGCCGGCGATCGTCGTTCCCAAGGCACCCG
>NZ_JBAVCB010000117.1:0-5788 GCF_049586495.1 Aeromicrobium sp.
ATACCCCAGGGGGGTATGCTCACGCTAAGTTGAACGGAGGCACTCCCATGCCGGACACACCCACGCACCACGACGACCACGAGATGGGCGACGTGAACTCAATGGCCGCCAGCGCCACCTTGCACTGCCTGACTGGATGCGCCATCGGTGAGATCACTGGCCTGATCATCGGCACTGCAGCAGGGTTCTCAAACCTTGCGACGATCGCCATCTCCATCACCCTGGCCTTCTTGTTCGGCTACCTGCTGTCGACCCTCCCGCTGGTCAAGGCGGGGCTCGCACTCACATCCGCACTCACGATCGTCTTCGCCGCAGACACCCTCTCCATCGCGACCATGGAGGTCGTCGACAACGCCGTCATGGCCGCCATCCCCGGAGCGATGGACGCGGGCCTGGTCAACGTCGTGTTCTGGGTCGGCATGATGATCGCCCTCACGGCGGCGTTCTTCGCCGCCTACCCGGTCAACCGCTACCTGCTCCAGCGCGGCAAAGGTCATGCGCTGACTCACCAGTACCACGGAGCCTCGACCGCGACCGGCGCTCGCCGATGGATCCCCTCCTTCAGCACGGCAACGCTGGTGGCCGCGATCGCTGCCTTCCTGGTCGGCGGCGCGGTGGTGTCGGCCGCCAGCGAGCTCGGCCTTCAAGAGGCTGGGCACTCATCAGCGCCCGGATGGGCACCATGGCTGTCGACCGAAGTCGTCGCGCCCGCGAGCACGATCTGAGCCGCGACTCGGTCGTTCAGCGACGACCCGCGCGGCGTGCCGAACAGGGTGATGAAATCCTGACCCCATGACCTTGTTGCTCGCCGAACCGCATGGCACCGAGATCGCCGAGCGATTCGACTTCACCTGCACGAGCGGCCGACCCGACGGAGCCTTCGTCTCACGACTGGCACGGGTCATGCCGGGTCTGCGCACGACGCTGTCCCAGACCGCTCCCTACGCGCAGTGGTGGGTCGAGAACAACCGTCGCTCGCTGGCTTCCGGCCGCCCGTTGTGGGTCGTGCTCGGCGACTCGCTCTCGCAAGGCATCGGCGCCACCTCGCCGGATCGCGGATGGGTGGGACGCATCGCCGCCGACCCGCCAGCGCGGCTGCGCGATGCCGCGGTGCTCAACCTGTCCTTCAAGGGCGCGCGGATCCTGGAGGTTCTGCGTCGGCAGGTCCCCGTCCTGGAGAACCTGCGGACACGCCACGACATCGCCCTCGTGTCGGTGGTCACGGGCAACAACGATTTGATGAGTCCCCGGCTGGCTCCGTTTCTGGAAGCCTCGGCGCAGCTGCTGGTCGACGCCCTCCCCCACGGCACGGTCATCGCCCGGCAGCCAGGTATGCAGCGCTCGGCGTCGGCCTTCAACCAGGTGCTGGCCCGCGCTGCCGACCGCGGCATCGTGCCCGCCGACTTCCGCATCCCGCACCTGCGCGACTTTCTCGGCCGCCTGGCGCAGGACCGCTTTCACCCGAACGATCTCGGCTACGCGCAGATGGCAGCGGTGGCGCGCACCGCGCTGTGACACCTGCGCATAGATTCGCTGCATGACTCTCGTGCACCTGACGGCGGACGGACCTGTTCGCACCATCACCCTCGACGACGCCGAACGACGCAATGCGCTCAGCTGGCCGCTGCTCGATGAACTGAAGGCGGCGATCGAGGCCGTGGCCGTCGACCCCGATGCCCGCGCGCTCGTGGTCACCGGTGCTGGCAAGGCATTTTGCGCCGGCGCCGACCTGGCCGACCTCTTCGGCGACCTGGACCGTCCGGTCGAGGCGATGCGCGACCACCTGATGAAGGTCTACGGATCCTTCCTCGGCCTGCGTGACGTGGCCATTCCCACTGTGGCCGCGGTCCAGGGACCGGCCGTCGGCGCAGGCCTGAACATCGCGCTGGCCTGCGACGTCATCGTGGCCGGGCCGCGGGCCGGGTTCGGCCCCACGTTCTCGCAGATCGGACTGCACCCCGGCGGCGGCTGCACCTGGATGCTCACCCAGCGCATCGGAGCAGCGAACACCACAGCTGCCCTGTATGCCGGCGAGATCATCGACGCCGACACGGCGCTGCGTCTCGGTATCGCGCAGGAGATCAACGACGATCCGGCCGTCCGCGCCGCCGCGATGGCGGCCGCCTGGTCCACCCGCGAGCCCAAGTTGATGGCCGACATCAAGACATCGGTACGGATTGCCACCACGACCGACGCGAAGAAGAGCCTTGACTTCGAGGCGCTGGCCCAGGCCGAATCAATGGCCAACGAGCAGTTCCGCACCTTCGTCGCCCGCTTTCAGACACCGTGAGCGCGGAAATCAGCTCGGCTGGTGCGAGCTGGTCACGGCTTGCGCTTCATCCCGGAGCGCTGTGAGCACCAGGCGCACGGACGGTCGCTCGAAGCGATCGGGCCGCAGCACCGCCGCGATCTGACGCCGGGCCCGGATACCGACCAACGGGCGACTCACCAGGCCGTTGCCACGATCCCGCGTCGTGAAGCGCGGCAGAATCGCGATGCCGTGACCCGCCGCCACCAACGCCTCGACGATGCCGTTGTCCGAGATGCGCTGCACCACGTTCGCGGGCTCACCCGTCGCGGCCACGACCTGGCCCAGGACGAGATCGAACGGGAAGCCGTGCGGTACGCCGATCCACGCCTCACCCACCACGTCCTTGGGCGACAAGCTCGCTTTCTGGGCCAGCGGGTGATCCTCCGGCAGCGCCACGTCCAACGGTTCCGACATGAGCGGCACCACCTGGAGGCCACGCGCGATCCAGGCAGCGGAGTCCGTCGGTGAATCCGCGAGCACCAGGTCATGGTCTGGCACCAGATCGGCGAACTCGACGACGTGACCGAGGACGTCGGAAATCTCCACCTCGACGTCCGGCACGTCGCACATCCGGGTCAGCAGGCCGGGTAGCAGCATCTCCCCGCCGGTCTGGAACGTGGCGATCCGCACCCGTCCTCCAGGCCTCTCCATGTACTCGCGCCACTTGCCCTCGGCCCGCTCGACCGCGACGGCGATCTCGATGGCGGTCGCGGCCAGCGCACGGCCCGCCACCGTCAGCGACACCCCCCGCCCGGCGGGCTCGACGAGAGTGAAGCCCGCCTCCTTCTCCAGCACTTTCAGCTGCTGGGAGACGGCCGACGGGGTGATCTGCATCGCATCGGCCACTGCCCCCACGGTGCCGCGCTCCGATAATTCCCTCAGAAGTCCGAGCCTACGCACATCCATGTAGCGACACTACACGTTACCTGTAGTTTAGTTCGCTTGTGCTTGATAGTTCGACGTGGAGATACTGGGGTACATCAACGACCCGCCCTCTGAAGGAGGCCCCATGATCACCATCGCCCTCGCCGCCACCACCCTCACTGTGATCGGAGCCGTTCAGACGGCACGCCTGGTTGCTTCCGACGGCTTCGGCCGCATTCCGACTCGCAAGGCTTGATCCTCGGCGTACACTCAGAATCAAGACCGGCCATCCTCCCCCCGAGATGGCCGGTCTTTTCATGTCCCGGCACCCTCGGCGCGATGCCCTGACCTGCAGGTGTGTCGCGAAAGACACCACAAAGTCGACTGCAGAACTTGTCTTTCACGGTTTGACGACGGATACTTAAGTTACTGACCAGTAGCGGCCAGTCTCTTCCTGAATCCCCCCACCCTCAGTTCCGTACTGTCGCGAAGGACCGTTGGCATGAGCCACTTCAAGAGCAATCTGCGTGATGTCGAGTTCAACTTGTTCGAACTCTTCAACCGCCAAGACATCCTGGGCCAAGGCCCGTTCGCCGAGATCGACACCGAGACCGCCAAGAGCATTCTCGTCGAGGTCGACCGACTCTCCCGAGAAGACCTCGCCCCGTCGTTCGACGAGGCTGACCGCAACCCCCCGGTCTACGATCCGGCCACCAAGACCGTCACCATGAACTCGGCGTTCGCCAAGAGCTACCAGACCTGGATGGATTCAGAATGGTGGCGCTTGCAGCTGCCTGAAGAGCTTGGCGGCCAGCCGTCACCCAGCTCGCTGGTGTGGTCGACCGCTGAATTTGTCCTCGGCGCCAACCCGGCCATCTGGATGTACGCAGCCGGACCGGCCTTCGCTCGCGTTGTCTTCGAGAACGGCACCGAGCGCGACCAGGCCATCGCCCGCCACATGGTCGACCAGCAGTGGGGCTGCACCATGGTGCTCACCGAGCCCGACGCCGGTTCTGACGTCGGCGCTGGCCGCGCCAAGGCAACGCTGAACGATGACGGCTCGTGGAACATCGAGGGCGTCAAGCGGTTCATCACCTCTGCCGAGCACGACATGAGCGAGAACATCATGCACCTCGTGCTGGCCCGCCCGGTCGGCATCGAAGGCGTCGGCGGTCCGGGCACCAAGGGCCTGAGCCTGTTCCTGGTCCCCAAGATCCACTTCGATCACGAGACCGGCGAGCTGACCGGCGAGCGCAACGGCGTCTACGTCACGAACGTCGAGCGCAAGATGGGCATCAAGACCTCCACCACGTGTGAGGTCACCTTCGGCGACGGCGCGCCGGCCACCGGCTGGCTGCTCGGCGAGGTGCACGACGGCATCAACCAGATGTTCCGCGTGATCGAGAACGCTCGCATGATGGTGGGCGCCAAGGCCATCGCGACCCTGTCGACCGGCTATCTCAATGCGCTCGACTATGCGAAGGAGCGCGTGCAGGGTGCCGACCTGACCCAGGCGTCGGACAAGACGGCACCGCGTGTCACCATCACGCACCACCCCGACGTCCGCCGTTCGCTGATGACGCAGAAGTCCTACGCCGAAGGCCTGCGTTCGCTGATGCTCTACACCGCCACCTGGCAGGACGAGGTCATGATCAAGGAGGCCGCCGGCGAAGACACCGCGCAGGCCGAGGCGATCAACGACCTGCTGCTTCCGCTGGTCAAGGGCTACGGTTCGGAGCGCTCGTGGGTGCTTCTCGGCACCGAGTCGTTGCAGACGTTCGGTGGTTCGGGCTTCCTGCAGGACTACCCACTCGAGCAGTACGTCCGCGACGCGAAGATCGACACGCTGTACGAGGGCACCACGGCGATTCAGGGCCAGGATCTGTTCTTCCGCAAGATCGTGAAGGACAAGGGTCAGGCCCTCGGGTACATCTCGAATGAGATCCAGCAGTTCGTCGAGGGCGAAGCCGGCAACGGTCGCCTCAAGGTCGAGCGCGAGCTGCTCGCCAAGGGCCTCGAGGACGCGCAGGCGATCCTCGGTGCGGTGTTCCAGGACCTGATGTCAGCCAACCCGGCTGACGAGAACGGCGACATCAAGAACATCTACAAGGTCGGGCTGAACACGACCCGCTTGGTCTACGTGCTGGGCGACATCGTGGTGGCGTGGCTGCTGCTGCGCGGCGCCGAGGTGGCTCTGGGCAAGCTGGGCGAAGACGTTTCGCCGGCCGACAAGACGTTCTATGAGGGCAAGGTCGCCGCGGCCTCCTTCTTCGCTCGCACGGTTCTGCCGATGCTGGCCGGAGACCGCGCCATCGCCGAGAACATCGACGCCTCCATCATGGATCTCGACGAGGCCAGCTTCTGAGGCAACATCACCTGAGCTGAGCACACCAGGAACCCCCGCGCCACCGTGGCGCGGGGGTTTCTGCACACCAGACCAATCCTTGGTGACCTGGGCGGCGAATGACCGGTACAAGCCAACGCAACACCCACGCACCACTCAATCAAGGATGTCTTTCACATGAACCGCTCACGCAAGTACTTCGCCGGTATCGCGCTCGCCGCTGTTGCCGCTCTGCCCCTGGCCGCCTGCTCCTCCACGGACTCGGCTTC
>NZ_JBAVCB010000118.1:0-3738 GCF_049586495.1 Aeromicrobium sp.
GGCGAAGGCGAGCCGTCCGGCAACGTCGGAGGCGTCGGACGGGTGCACGGCCAGGGGCTCGCCCCCGGCGGCATGGACGGCGGCGAGCAGGGTGCGGGGGAGCACTTCGGCGCGGTAGCGCAGCGCCGATGCGGACTCCGAGAAGCGCGCGGGGATCGCGATCAGGGGGCGGCGCCGAATCACTGTCACCTCGATGGTCGTTTGGTGCCAAACAGTACCTGAGGTGCAGCACGGTGGCCAGCGTCGAGACGGCGGGCGCCTCCATGCCCGTGGGCGTCGAACCAGGGTGAGGATCAGGGGCGGTCCTGATGTGGAGCGGGCCGTCAACGCAGCACGCTGGCGCCATGACCATCATCGCCACGGGCGACCAGACGCCCATCCCGCTCGCCCGGCTCGTGGTGGTGGAGGTGCGCAAGATGTTCACCACCCGCTCCGGATCCTGGCTGATGATGAGCATCGGCATCACGGCGCTGATCGGCACGGCCGCAACGATCGCCTTCGCGCCGGAGGAATCCTTGACCTACTTCATGTTCGCCACTGCGATCGGCTACCCGATGGCCTTCACGTTGCCGATCATCGCGATGCTCTCGGTCACCAGCGAGTGGAGTCAGCGCAGCGGGCTGGTGACATTCGTGCAGGTGCCGCGGCAAGGTCGTGTGATGGCGTCGAAGGCGCTCGCCGCTGGCGTGGTGGGTGTGGCCGCGATGCTGGTCGCCTTCGTGATCGGTGCCGTGGGACACCTGGTGGGCACCGCGGTCGCGGGGGTGGATGCGGTGTGGGACGTCTCTGTCGGGCACGGCGCCCTGATCGTGCTGGGCAATCTGCTGAGCATGGCCACCGGGTACATGCTCGGCGTCCTGCTGCGCAGCTCGGCGGCCAGCGTGGTCGCCTACTTCGTCTACGTCCTGATCGTGCCCGGCCTGCTGGCCCTGCTCGGCGAGCTGCGGCCGGGCGTCGCTGACATCCAGGGGTGGATGGACTTCAACGTCGCTCAGGTACCGGTCTTCGAGGGCGCCATGACCGGCGAGACGTGGGCCCAGCTGGCCGTCTCGTCCATCGGATGGTTGCTGATTCCGTTGGCGATCGGGTTGACCCGCGTGCGCCGGTCCGAGGTCATCTGATCCTGCGGTGGACGGCGGGTCGTGCGGGACAGAGAATGGGGCCATGACCACCTCCGAGACCCGTTCCGCGTCCGCCAGCCCCACCGAGGGCCTCGAGCAGCGGCGCCACCTCATGACCGAGATCCCCGGTCCACGGTCGGTCGAGCTCATGGCTCGCAAGACCGCCGCCGTCGCCAGCGGGGTCGGCACCACGATGCCGGTCTTCGCCGTCGAGGCGTCGGGCGGCATCGTCAAGGACGTGGACGGCAACAGCCTGATCGACCTGGGCTCGGGCATCGCCGTCACCACCGTCGGGAACAGCGCTCCACGCGTGGTGGCCGCCGTGCGTGAGCAGGTCGAGGCGTTCACGCACACCTGCTTCATGGTGACGCCCTACGAGGGGTACATCGCCGTCGCCGAGGCGCTGGCCCGGCTGACTCCTGGCGACCACGCGAAGAAGTCTGCGCTGTTCAACTCCGGAGCCGAGGCGGTCGAGAACGCCGTCAAGATCGCCCGCGCGCACACCGGCCGCCCAGCGGTCGTGGTCTTCGACCACGCCTACCACGGCCGCACCAACCTGACGATGGCCATGACCTCCAAGTCCATGCCCTACAAGAGTGGCTTCGGCCCCTTCGCCCCAGAGGTGTATCGCGCTCCGATGTCCTACCCGTACCGCGATGCCAAGAACATGGATGGCCAGCTTGCGGCGCGCCGGGCGATCTCGATCATGGAGAAACAGGTGGGAGCCGGCAACCTCGCAGCCGTGGTGATCGAGCCGATTCAGGGCGAGGGTGGATTCATCGTGCCCGCTGACGGATTTCTCGCCGAGCTCGCCGAGTGGTGCACGGCGCACGACGTGGTGTTCGTGGCCGACGAGGTGCAGACGGGCTTCGCCCGCACCGGGGCGATGTTCGCGTGCGACCACGAAGGCGTCGTGCCCGACCTGATCGTGACGGCCAAGGGGATTGCGGGTGGATTCCCGCTGTCGGCGGTCACAGGTCGTGCCGAGATGATGGACGCTCCGCACGTGGCCGGACTGGGTGGTACGTACGGCGGAAACCCGGTGGCCTGTGCAGCCGCTCTCGCCACGATCGAGACCATCGAGGCCGAGGGGCTCGTCGAGCGGGCCCAGGAGATCGAGCGGCTCGCGCTGGGCGTGCTGCACCGCCTGCAGGCCGACGACGACCGGATCGGCGACGTGCGAGGACGGGGAGCCATGCTGGCGATCGAGCTGGTGGTCTCCGGCAGCGACGAGCCCGATGCGGCGCTCGCCGGATCCATCGCAGCCGCCGCCCGTGCCGCAGGTGTCATCACGCTGACCTGCGGCACGTTCGGCAACGTTCTACGGCTGCTGCCGCCCCTGTCGATCAGCGACGAGCTGCTGACCGAAGGGCTCGAGGAGATCGCGTCCGCGCTCGCTGCCACGCGTTGACCGTCCTCACGCTGGGCCCTCGGTAGGCTGGTCGCGTGGTCTATCGCGCCTTCTTCGACACCGTCTTCAGCCGCATGGACCCCGAGAAGGCTCACGAGCGAGCGTTCTCAGCGATCCGTGCCGGCCGTGTCCTGTCTCCGGTGGTCCGGACGACTGACGCACCCCGCACCGTGATGGGGATCGAGTTTCCCCATCGATTCGGACTGGCGGCGGGGTTCGACAAGAACGCGGCCGCCGTGCCGGGACTGCTGGCGCTCGGTTTTGGCCACGTCGAGGTCGGCACCGTGACCGCCCAGGCGCAGCCCGGCAATCCGCGACCCCGGTTGTTTCGGCTCGTCGCCGATGACGCGATCGTCAATCGCATGGGTTTCAACAACGTGGGCGCGGCCGAGGTCGCTTCACGCCTGCATCGGTTGCGAGGTCGACGGGTGGGACGAGATGCGGTGATCGGCGTCAACATCGGCAAGACCAAGCTGGTCGAGCCGCAGGATGCCGTCGCCGACTACGTCGAGAGCGCGCGTTTGCTGGCCCCCTTCGCCAGCTACCTGGTCGTCAACGTGTCGAGTCCCAACACCCCGGGCCTGCGTGATCTGCAGGCCGTCGACCAGCTCGGTCCGATCCTGTCTGCCGTCAAGGACGTCTGTGGCCAGGTCCCTCTGGTCGTCAAGATCGCACCTGATCTGGCAAACGACGATGTCGAGGCGGTCGCCGATCTGGCACTCGACCTCGGGCTGGCCGGCATCAGCGCGACCAACACCACCATCGCTCGTCCGTCGTCGCTGCGTTCTGATCGCTCCGCGGTCGACGCCGCCGGGGCGGGAGGCTTGTCCGGCCCGGTGCTGGCCGAACGCGCGACGGACGTCCTGGCCCAGCTGCGGTCACGCGTCGGGGATCGGCTCGCTCTGATCGGAGTGGGCGGCGTCACGACGCCGGAGGATGTCCGTGCACGGCTCGACGCAGGCGCTGACCTGGTGCAGGGCTACACCGGTTTCGTCTACGGGGGCCCCGCGTGGCCGTCACGGATGGCTGCCGCCACCGCGTGAATCGACGCCTGCGCCCCCGATTTCACATCGTGGGTGCGGACCCTGTATCTTGGGCTGTCGGCTTGCCCCTTTAGCTCAGTCGGTAGAGCGTTTCCATGGTAAGGAAGAGGTCTACGGTTCGATTCCGTAAAGGGGCTCTGGGAGACGAGGGCACTCGTCCCTC
>NZ_JBAVCB010000119.1:0-4548 GCF_049586495.1 Aeromicrobium sp.
ATGCCTCAGAACACCGGCTTGCCACCCGTGACGCCCAGCACCGTGCCGGAGACGTAGCTGGCATCGCCCTCGGAGGCGAGGAACACGAACGCCGGGGCAACCTCGGCCGGGGGGCCCGCGCGGCCCAGCGGCGTGTCCTCGCCGAAGTGCTCGACCTTCTCGGTCGGCTGGGTGGCGGGCTGCAAGGGCGTCCAGATGGGACCGGGCGCCACGGCGTTGACCCGCACGCCACGAGGGCCTAGCTCGGCGGCGAGGTTCACCGTGACGTTGTTGATCGCCGCCTTCGTCGCGGCGTAGTCGAGCAGCGTCTCCGAGGGGTCGTAGGCCTGGATCGAGGAGTTGTTGATGATCGACGAGCCTGGTCCGAGGTGCGGCACCGCTGCTCGGGTGATCCAGAACAGGGCGTAGAGGTTGGTCTTGAGGGTTTGGTCGAGTCGCTCGTCGGTCAGCTCTTCGATGCCCTCCTCGCGCGCCATCTGGAAGCCGGCGTTGTTGACCAGCACGTCGAGCCCGCCCAGGCCCGCGACCGCGTCGTCGACCACCGCGTCGCACGTCGATCGCTCCTGCAGGTCGGCCTCGATGACCACGCAGGTCCGCCCGGCAGCCTCCACGAGCTCCTGGGTCGCCCGGGCGTCCTCGCGCTCCTCGGGCAGGTGCGTGAACGCCACGTCGGCGCCTTCTCGGGCGTAGGCGATGGCCACTGCGCGGCCAATTCCCGAGTCACCGCCCGTGATGAGGCAGCGCCGGGCGGCGAGCCGACCGCTGCCGCGATAGGAATCTTCGCCATGATCGGGCACCGGGCTCATCTCGCTGGTCCGGCCGGGCGGGTCCTGCTGCTGGGCTGGGAAGCTCTGGTCGCTGCTCATGACCGGGTACTACCCGACTCCAGTTCCGACAAACGTGATGCATGACCGTCGCGTCGGCGGGTACGAGTCAGGCGATCGACCGTGAGAGGACGCGCCATGCAGAAGCCGACCGGCTCTCCCGACCCCACGACCCACCCGGCACCGGAACCGGGCTTCGACGAAGACCCGGGCCTGGCCCCAGACCCACTCCACGAGCCAGACGCGGAGCCCGAGCGTTCGGGCGCATGATTGGCACGTCAGGCCCCTGGGTACGCGTCAGACATGGACGAACGACGTAGGAAACGAGAGCTGCACGTCATCAACCGACGCTTCTCGATGGGCATGGCCCTGTCCGTAGCAGGCGTCATCGGCGCAATTGTCGGCCTCACGCTGGTGCAGGTCGACATCGTGTCCCGGCCGTGGCTGTACGCATTTTTGGTCGTCGGCGTGCTGGGCGCGGTGACGGCCATGATGCTGACGATCGCGCGCAGCAAGGCCGGCGACGACATCGACGAAGCTGATCTCTGACCGTTCGAGCACATCAGCCGATCCAGACCTGACTCGTTCGGAAATCCTGCGCCTCGACCCAATCAGGCGAGACAACGCCAGTCGCAAGCCTGTGTGGATTCACCTCAACCGCAGGCCGCCTGCCGCAATCCATTCCCGCGATGGGCGCATCTCAGGCGCTATGCCATCGCCGCCTCGGCAGGCTCCACTCCAGCCCGGATGCCTTCTCGGAGCTCTGGGCTGTCCTCGTGGCCGTGGACAGCAACGGCATGCTGCACGGCTGCAGCGAGGACCTCGTCCTCTGAATCAGCGGCAATCGCGACCGAGCAGTTCGAATCGCTCGGAACCTTGCGACAGTCGACCATCATTCTTTCCATGGAACTCATCTTCTTTCGCCTACGGGTGGACGGTGGAGATCACGTCCCTCCGAACGGATGCGAGTGGTGAAGCTCTTGTCACCGTCGTTCACAAGACATCACCGCGTGCAGTGGCATCCGACCATTTCAGGTGTACGCCGCGACCTGATACCTGTCAAGAGAAGTCACGCTCAGTAGCTGAACGTCGTCGCTCCGTCGTCGCCGATCCACTCCCACATGGGGATGGTGCCTTGCGCCTCGGCCCCGGAGATCAGACTCCCTGTGTCCAGCTTCTTGGCGTCCAGGCAGATCGGACACACGAAATAGCGGCCGCCGGCCGCCTCATACCGTTTCATCAGATCCGGCAGGGACGGGCATCCCTCGCAGGCGACGCCGACCGCGACGCCGTCGAGGGCCAGGCGCACAGCTTCCTTGGTGAGGAACATGAGCGTGGACCGACCAGTCTCGGCAGCGCCGACGGCAACCAAGAAAGCCACCGTGACCTTCTCTGCGTCCTCAAGCCCAGTCGTCAGGCTGATCACTGCCTTTGCGGTCATGAGACTGCCTCTCGCTTGTTGGTGTTGTCATCGAGTCGTCGCAGGTGGACGCCTCGAGACGAGGCTAGGCACCATGGCGCACGATGTCGTCCGGGATTCTCCCTACGAATCGAGCGGGTCGAAGCTGCCGAGCAGCCCGTTCTTCATCGCGAACAAGGTGACCGTCGCGCGAGAGCAGGCGCCCGTCTTGGCGTAGATCCGCTCGACGTAGGTCTCCGCCGTCTTCGCAGTGATCTGGAGGTGCTGTGAGACTCGACGCACGGAAGCACCCCGCGCGATCAGCTGGAGTACCTGTAGTTCACGTGGGGTGAGCCCAGCCGGTCCGCCGTGCCGCTTGCCGTGGCTCTGCCCGGCTGCTGACAGCACGTTGTCGACCGCGTCGGAATCGAGCCGCCCAGCCCGAACATCGGCGTGAAGTTCGGCCATGGCCTGCTTGGCGGTCATGGCTGGTCGGTGCGAACGAGGCTCGGTCAAGGTGCAGTAGGCACAGGCCGCGGCGAGCAGCCGCCCCGTGAGCGGGATGGCGGGGCCAAGCAGCCCACGGTGATGTCCCGATCCGTCGCAGCGCTCCTGGGCCATCGTCGCGACCGCCCCGATCCGAGCGAGTGCCGGCGGGTGGGCGAGCATTCGCTCGGTGTAGTACGTGTGCATCCGCATCCGCTCTGACTCGGCGGCAGACAGTGGGCCGGCCTTGTCCAGGATCGTCGCCGGTATGCCGTGCAGCCCGATGTCGTGCAGCAGACCGGCCCGACGAAGTGTGACGACGTCTGGTGCTCCGAGTCCTGTGCGGACCGCCGCCCGTGCTGCCAGGTCAGCGACCGCTCGGGAGTGACCGGCCCGCACGGGTGACCGGAGGTCGGTGAAGTCTGCGACGGCTTCCAGCGCTGCATCCAGCTCCTGTTCGCTGAGCGTTCTCTGCAGGGCTGGTTCGTCCGCAAGGATGAGGCGCCAATCCACCTCAGCCGAGCCATCGCCCAGTATGTCGTGCGCCTGCGAGCAGAAGGCGTCGACGAGGTTGGGGTCGAGCTGCTTGCCTCGCCGCTCCCGGGCCACCGCAATGGCGGCGTCGACCCCTGCGGTGCGGTGGAAAACCTCCACGATGTCAGCGAGGTGGAACAAGCGCATCGAGAGCGCGATGGCGTCTCCGCTGACATCGCTGGGAACCCCCTGACCGTCCCACCGCGTGAACATCTGGAGCAGTGGGTCGCGGACGTCTGCGCCGAGGCCAAGACGTTCGGCCATCTGTGCTGTGGTGAGGCAGTGCGATATCAAGCCCTGCTTGATGCCCTGCCCACCGGTCCCCACGAGGTTGGCTGCGAGCCGAAACCGCTGAAGACCTGGGCTGCCGGTACCCACGTGGCGAAGCATGAACCCGAGCATCGGCAATCCGCTGAAGTCGACCTGGTAGCTGTCACCCCGGAAGGCGATGTCATCGCCGAACCAGGCTGCCACTTCGGGTGTGTCGGCCACGCATCCGACCCAGGCCAGGGTGGCGACGTAGTACATGGCCCCTCGGCTCTCCGGCTCGACACCGAGGTGATCCCCCAGTCGAGTCGCGATGGCCCACGATCGAAGCACATGCTCCATCGGCTGGCCCAGGCCAAGGTCTGTGGCCAATGAGAAGGCAGCGAGCAACTCGGTGAGCCGGAGCCCGGAGTCGCGTTGTTCCGCTTCCATCGAGACAGACTACGCCGCACATCCCGCAGCAAGGGCTCCGTTTGTCGGGAGAACACCGGACGCGCAATCCCTGCTCGATCCCTACCGTCACAAGCATGGCGCGGCGGTCGGAGTACGCACCTCACCTCACAGAACGGAGCGACCCATGTCCGAAACACGGAGCATCGACAAACCCCACGAGCGCCGTCCCTTCAAGGATCACGGCCACCTGGACGTCGTCACCCTCGGCGACTTCACCCTTGGCCGGGCTGTCTTCGAACCTGGCTGGCGTTGGAGCGAAGACGTCAAGCCGATTGCGGGCACGGACTCGTGCCAGACCCATCACACCGGAATGTGTCTGTCCGGCCAGATGATCGTGCGATTCGACGACGGCACCGAGATTCCTATCGGCCCCGGCGATGTCATGAATCTCGACCCCGGGCACGACGCGTGGACCGTCGGCGACGAAGCGTGCATCTTGGTGGACACCGGCGTCGCGGCGTACGCCGACTCGGCTCACTAGATCTGCAGGTGTTCCCCAAGTCCTCGAGTTTCAGTGCAAGCAGCCCGAGGGTGGGTGTCGCGCTGAGCCAGGCCGACGCCGTCGCGCAGGTGACGCCGCAGAGC
>NZ_JBAVCB010000120.1:0-15213 GCF_049586495.1 Aeromicrobium sp.
GGTCAGGATCTGCCCGTCGTCACGCACGAGCACGTCCTCGGTGCCGAACCCGGACGTGTCGTACACCCGCATCTGCCCCGGTGAGGTCGGACTCTCCGGGGGGTCTGCCTGAGGTGGGGTCCAGCGGGCGGGATCGAGCGCGGGCTTGGTCATGACGTGACCCTACCGAGGTCAGGTCGACGAGTCCGGGACGCGGAGGGCATGGCATCGTCGATCTGTCGAAAAGATGTGAAACAGCAGCGAGAATCCCTTGTTATCGAACACCTGTTCGAGTACACTTGATGCATGGATCCGGACCCCACCATCGAGGCGATGCGCACCGCTGCGCAGGCACTGCGGTTCGGGGATGCGCGGCAGCGTGCCCGGGCGATCCAGGTGGCCCAGGACGCTCTCGATGCCGCCAAGGCTCTGGCCCTGTCGGAGCTGGAGATCAGTCGTGATCACGAGCTCGACGGTGCATCGACCTTGCACGGGTGGGTGCGCAACGAGCTGCACCTCACCGCTGGCCAGGCCACCGTCCTGGTACGCAACGTGTCCTCCCTGGACCAGCTGCCACGAGTTGCTGACGCCGCCACCGCCGGCAGGATCAGCGCCGCGCACGTCCAGGCTTTCCGATACGGGCTGGTCCACGTCGGGCTGGAGAAGATGCGGGAGTTCGAGGACGTGTTCCTCGCCGTCGCCCTCGAGCACGACCCCGGTGAGCTGTTCGGTGCGGTCAAGCACCTCAAGGACGTCGTCCACCCCGAAGACCTCGACGACGCGTGGGAGAAGGGCATGGACAAGCAAGACGTCCAGGTCAACGCCGTCCCCGACGGCTGGCACCTCAACGGCTTCCTCAACACCGTCACCGGCGCCAAGCTCAAGAAGGTCCTCGACTCAGTCTCCGCACCAAACGACGCCGAAGACACCCGCACCGGATCACAACGCCGCATCCAGGGCCTGGACGACCTGCTGACCTCGGTCCTGGGCAACGGACTGCCCTCGGACAAGGGCGTCAGACCGCACCTGTCGGTCTTCGTCGAGGCAGACACCCTGCAAGCCGCAGCCGAGCACGTCCGACACGCCGCCCAGCACCCCGGATACCAGCCCAAGCCCATGCCCCCGGTCGAACCCGCCACCCTCGCCGGACACGGCGCCATCGGCCCCCACCTGCTCATGCAGATGCTCTGCGTGTCCGACTTCACCGCGTTCCTGACCAAGACCAACGGCAACACCCAAGCCCAGATCCTCAACGCCGGCCGCGAACGCTACCAACCCAACCAGCTGCAGCGCCGTTCAGTCATCGCCCGCCAAAAAGGTGTCTGCGCCACCCCCGGCTGCCACCACACCCACCTGGAGATCCACCACGTCATCTGGTGGTCCCTCGGCGGCACCACCGACCTCGACCTCCTCATCGGACTGTGCAGCCGCTGCCACCACCTGCTGCACCGCGGCCGACTCCACATCGCCGGAAACGCCAAGAACGGATTCACCTTCACCACCCGCTCCGGCCGCCCCCTTCGCCGACGACGACGAACCAACTACCGCCAAGCCGCCTGACCACCCCAGTCCGGCGGCCCCGAGGCCTGTCCCCCACGTGCTGGGTCAACACCAGAGGGTTGGCGCCCTGCCTAGCCTTGAGGCATGAAATTCATGATCGCCATGTACACAGTGCCGGACGACAGCGTTGCTCTGAGCCCGGAGCAGTTGTCGGAGATCGAACTGAAGCATTCTAGGTTCAGAGAACGTCTCGAAGCGTCGGGGACACTTCTCAACGGGGCGGGCCTTGAGTTCAGGCGAGAGAGCTTGGTGCTCCACGAAGGTCATGGGCGCAACGACGGTCTCAACTGCACTGAAGGGAACCGGGCTGAGATGACGGCGTTCTACGTCGTCGAATGCCAAAGCACTGAGACAGCGGCGGCGCTCGCGAGCGAGTTGCTCGATGACCACGTGGTCGCGGTCGACGTGCGGGGCATTCATCACTCGAACGGAATGTAAGCGCCGTTACATTTCAGGTCGCGTGAGTAGGTGTGTTGGGAGTTTGCGGGCTTGGCGAGCGCCAGGACATCACACCAGGAACAAGGTGCTCCTCACTGAGACTTGAGGCTGCACTCACAGTGACCACTAGTCCCTGTAGCGCCCGCGCAGGTGAATCAACGGGTCTGCCTCGCCGACCTCGGCGTGCTCGACCACTCCGTCGACCAGCAGGCGCCAGCCAACCTCGCGCGGATCGGGCGCAAGACGTAAGCCGATCCAGCCGACGGAGTCGCGGAGGACGGGACCCCAGGGCGAGTCGTCCCACTCGCCCTGCGTGAACATGCCACCCGGTGCGGGCGCGCTGCCAGCGAAGACATCGGCCACGTAGCGATGCGGAGATCCCAAGAGATTCACCACGACAGTCTCGGGCCGAGCGGTCCAGAAGTCTGCATCCTCGTCGACCAGACCCAGCACGTGAGCCGGCTCGCCCTCGGCGACTACGACCGACGAGATGGTCAAGCCGTGGCGTTCCTTGCCGGTGCCCGTGGTCCAGACCGTCACGGGCGCCGCCATCCGGCCTCGCAGGCGGCGCAGGGGGTCGCGATCGCCCTCGGGTGTCGCGAACGGGTGGTCGGAATGAATGCTCACGTAGCCACCCTACTGAGTGAAGCTCTTGACTTTGTTCATGACTCGTACTAAAGATGATGGAGTGGCTCACACGTCGAACCCCGATCCGTTGCCTTCACTGGTGCTTGGCGTCGACTCGTCGACTCAGTCCACCAAGGCCGTGCTCGTGAACGCCTCGACCGGCCGCATCGTCGACAGCGGTACTGCTCGCCACCCCGACGGCACGGCGGTCGACCCGCGCGCCTGGCTGACTGCTTTCGACGAGGCCACCGCCGGGCTGCTCGAGAGGGCCGATGCCGTGGCGGTCGGCGGACAGCAGCACGGGATGGTCGCCCTCGACGACGCTGGCACCCCCGTGTTCGACGCGCTGCTGTGGAACGACACACGATCAGCACCTGCGGCGCAGGACCTGATCGACGAGATGGGCGGGCCGGCGGCGTGCGCCGAGGCGGTCGGCAGCGTGCTGGTGGCGTCGTTCACCTCGACCAAGCTGCGCTGGCTGCGGGATCATGAGCCCGACGCTGCGGCTCGCGTACGACGGGTGCTGCTCCCCCAC
Organism: Aeromicrobium sp.; assembly: GCF_049586495.1. GTDB lineage: Bacteria > Actinomycetota > Actinomycetes > Propionibacteriales > Nocardioidaceae > Aeromicrobium. The sequence continues at coordinate 3,140 of NZ_JBAVCB010000120.1, forward strand.
GACTATGTCTCCCGCCACCTCACCGGCGGCGATCCGTTCACGGACCGAAGCGACGCCTCCGGCACCGGCTACTTCTCCACTCGCGAGGACCGGTGGCGGCCCGATCTGGTCGAGCTGGCACTCGGGCACTCCGTTGACCTGCCCCGGGTGGTGCCATCGCACCAGGTGGCTGACACGACCGCTGGTGGCGTGGTCGTGGGTGCAGGCACGGGCGACAACGCTGGCGCCGCCCTCGGACTGGATCTGCAGCCCGGGGACGTCGTGGTCTCGATCGGCACCTCGGGAGTCGCCTCAGCGATCAGCATGGTGCCGGTGTCTGATCCCACGGGCAGCGTCACGGGCTTCGCCGACGCGACGGGCCGCTTCCTGCCGTTGGTGGCCACGATCAACGCGGCTCGCATCCTGACTCTTCAGGCCACACTGCTCGGGGTGGACCACGACGAGCTGTCCCGCCTGGCCTTGGCCGCTCCCCCGGGCGCGCACGGACTGACGGTGCTGCCGTACTACGACGGCGAGCGCACACCGAATCGGCCCGATGCCACCGGCACGTGGACGGGCCTGACCACCTCGACGAGCCGCGAGGACGTCGCACGGGCCGCCGTCGAGGCGCTGCTGTGCTCGCTGGCTGACGCCGTCGACCACCTCGCGGCCGCCAGCGGACAACCCACCTCACGAATCCTCCTGATCGGCGGGGCCGCCCAGAACCCGGCGGTGCAGCAGATCGCCCCAGCCGTTCTCGGCCGTCCCGTGACCGTGCCGGACCCCGGCGAATACGTCGCGCGGGGTGCTGCACGTCAGGCCGCGTGGGCACTCAGCGGCGCTTTCGAGCCCCCTGCCTGGCCCGAGGTTGCCTCAACGATCTTCGAGGCCGCATCCACCCCCGACGTCCGCGCCACCTACGGGCACCTGCGCGACCAGAACCGGCTCTGACCCCACCTGAAAGGCACTGCGATGACCATCTCCTCACCCCAGCCGTCCGACAAGTTCTCCTTCGGCCTGTGGACCGTCGCCTATGGCGGACGAGACCCGTTCGGCGAGCCGACCCGCGCCGACATGGACCCGATCTACGCGCTTGAACAGCTCGCCGGTCTCGGCGCCTACGGCGTCAACTTCCACGATGACGACCTGATTCCTTTCGGCACTGACGACGGTCCTCGAGAGGCCATCATCGAGCGCTGGAAGAAGGGCCTCGCAGACACCGGACTCGCCGTGACGACGGCGACCACCAACCTGTTCGGGCACCCGGTGTTCAAGGACGGCGGCTTCACATCCAATGATCGAGACGTCCGTCGCTTCGCAATTCGCAAGGTGATGCGCAACATCGACCTGGCTGCCGAGCTGGGCGCCAAGGTCTACGTCTGCTGGGGCGGGCGCGAGGGCGCCGAGTCCGGCGCCGCAAAGGATGTGGCGGCCGCGCTGGATCGGTACCGCGAGGCGTACAACGTGCTCGGCGAGTTCGTGACCGACAAGGGCTACGACATGGTGTTCGCCATCGAGCCCAAGCCGAACGAGCCGCGTGGCGACATCCTGCTGCCGACCATCGGCCACGCCCTGGCCTTCATCGAGACCCTCGATCGGCCCGACCTCGTGGGCGTCAATCCCGAGATCGGTCATGAGGAGATGGCGGGGCTCAACGCCGCACACGGCTACGCGCAGGCGATGTGGCAGGGCAAGCTCTTCCACATCGACCTCAACGGCCAGAACGGTCCGCGCTACGACCAGGACTTCCGGTTTGGCGCTGGCAACGCGCGCGGCGCCTTCTGGGTGGTCGACACTCTGCTGGCCGGCGGATACGACGGACCTGTGCACTTCGACTTCAAGACGCCTCGCACCGAGGACAACCACGGGGTCTGGACTGCCGCCAAGGCATGCATGACCAACTACCTGATCCTGCGCGACAAGGCGCTCGCCTTCCGTGCTGATCCTGAGGTGCAGGCAGCTCTTGAGGCGGCCCGCGTGCCCGAGCTGGCGATCCCGACCCTCGCCGAGGGCGAAGGCTGGGCCGGACTCGAGCAGGCCGACCTGCCTGACGCGGATGCGCTCGGCGCGCGCGGCATGGCCTTCGAGCACCTGGACCAGCTGGCTCTGGAGCATCTGTACGGGGTGCGCGGAGCGTGATCACGATGGCTGGTCCAGGCGGTGTCGAGGAGCTCAGGCGGCGCAACACCGGCTTGATTCTCACCTCGCTGCGCCACCACGGCCCGGCGACCCGGACCGAGCTGTCCCGGCGCACCGGACTGGCCAAGGCGACGGTCGGCACCATCGTCGGCACCCTCGACGAACACGGACTGGTGAGCGAGGCAGGACCCATCTCCTCGGGTCGGGGACGCCCGGGCCGACCGGTCGCCCTGGCCGGCCATCGGGTGGTCGGCCTCGGCGTGGAGGTCAACGTCGACTACGTCACGACCGTCACGATGGATTTGTCCGGGGCGGTGCGCCAAGAACAGACGCTGCCCGTCGCCTCGGGTGACGCCCCCCTCGACGTCGTGTCCCGCGTCGTGGCCGAACGCGTGGCGGCGATCGGTGGCGATGGCGGTCATCTGGTCGGACTGTCAGCTGCCGTCCCCGGCCTGGTGTCGGCAGATGGAGCCGTCGTGCGATGGGCGCCCAACCTCGGCTGGACCGATCTCGATCTGGCCGCTGCGCTCCACGATGCCGCGGGCGACGTCCCGTGCGCCATCGACAACGACGCCAACTGCGCCGCTCTGGCCGAGCTCAGCCACGGCGCAGCGCAGGACGTCGAGAGTGCCCTGTACCTGACCGGCACCATCGGCATCGGTGCCGGGCTCATTCACGGTCGCGAACTCATGCGCGGATCAGCCGGCTTCGCCGGCGAGGTCGGGCACCTCCCCCTGGGCGAGCCCGGCGCTCCGTGCGGGTGCGGCCGCGCCGGCTGCTGGGAGGCGAGCATCGGCTTGCGCGCCATGCTCGACGCCGTCGACATGCAGGAGGTGCAGACCCCGTGGGCCACAGCCCAGGTCGTGGCCGGCCGAGCCCAGGGCGATGCGTCGGTGGCCGCGGGCTTGGCCGAGATCGGCGCCCGGCTCGGTCGCGGTCTGGCCACCTTGGCTGGCGTGATCGATCCGGACGCCATCGTGCTCGGAGGCTACTTCGTCCCGATCGCGCCCTGGCTGGTTCCGGCCGCTGAACAGGCGATGGCCGCCCATCTGACCTTTGCTGACCTTCACCTGCCGGACATACGGCTCAGCCCGCTCGATCTGCGAGCCGCAGCCATCGGAGCCGCCGAGCAGTCGCTGGCGCCCGTCCTGGCGGGGTCGGCGTTGGCCTCCTCAGCCGCCCACGGCTGACGCGACGGCAAGTCGCCCGACTGGGTCGGCCAGCAGGCCGGCGAAGGCCAGTTCGGCGGCACCCAGCAGCACAGCGTCGCCGCCGAGGCCCGGCAAAGCAATCTGCACCATCTGCTGCGGGGCGAAAAGTGCCTGTTCGGCCATTCCTGCCCACACGTCGTCGGCCACCAACGGGTGCAACGACCTCAGGTAACCGCCCAGCACGATGACACGTGGATTGAACAGGTTCACGATGCTGGCCAGTCCTCGACCGACCTGGTGTCCGACTTCGCGCAGAGCGGGAGATGCCTCGTCGACGCCGTCGAGGAAGTCGCCCAGCGCCGGGATGCGATCGACGGGGCAACCCACCGCCTCGGCGATGGCGGGTGCGCCGATGACGGTCTCCCAGCAGCCGCGCGAGCCGCAGTGACACGGCCGTCCGCCGTGGTCGAAGGGCAGATGACCGATTTCTCCGGCGTAGCCGTCCGAACCGCCCAGAAGGCGACCGCCCACCACGATGCCGGCCCCCACGCCGACCTCGCCCGAGAGATACACCAGGTCGTTGATGCCCACCCCGGCTCCGCGTTGGTGCTCGGCGATCGCACCCAGATCGGCGTCGTTCCCCAGTGCTGGGCGATCGTCGAGGTCCAGGCGATCCCGCAGCAATGTGCCGAAGTCCACCTCCCGCCACCCGAGGTTGGGTGCCAGTCGCACCATCCCGTCTGCGGACCGGACCATGCCGGGCACACCGACAGCAACACCCACCAGCACTCCGCCCGGCTCAACTTCCTTGCGGACCAGACGGGTCAGATCGACGATCGAGTCGGCGGTGGCCTCCGGGTCGTGACCTGTGGGCGCAGGACCCGTGGCGCGGGACTGCACGACGCCGCCCAACCCGACGCGGGCCACGGTCAGCCCGTCCACCCGCACGTCGACCGCCAGCACGTAGGCCTTCGTGCCGACGATGACGTCCACCGAGGGGCGCCCGGCGCCCACCCGGGTGCCGGTTGACTTGATCTGCTCTGCCAGGCCCAGCGACTCCAGCTCCGTGACCAGCCCACCGATCGTGCTCCGGTTCAGCCGCATCAGTGCTGTCAGGTCTGCCCGGGAGAGGCGCCCGGTGCGATGCACATGGCCCAGCGCCGTCGCGAGATTGTGCCTGCGGACGTCCTCCTGGTTCGTGCCAGCGCCAGCAGCTGCGGTCGTGGCCACCGTCACACGCCGGATGCAGATCGGCGCCTGCGCGACACGGCGTCCACGCTGGCAGCCAGCAGCAGCACACCACCGGTCACGAGGAAGTTGATGTACGACGCCTGATTGAGCAGACCGAGTCCGTTGGCGATGGTCGCGATGACCAGGCCGCCGATAACCGCGTCACTGGCTCGCCCCTTGCCGCCGAACAGGCTCGTGCCACCGATGACCGCGGCACCGACGGCGTACAGCAGCACGTTGCCGCCACCCGATGAGGTTGAGACCTTGCCGCTGTTGGACGCTGCGATGACGCCGCTGAGTGCCGCCATCGACGAGGCCATCATGAACACTGAGATCCGGATCCGGTCGACGTTGATCCCAGCACGGCGGGCCGCCTCGGGATTGCCGCCGACGGCATACACGTGCCGGCCATAGGAGGTGCGACTCAAGATGAAGGTCCAGAAGATCAACAGGACGATCACCACCGGGAGAACGTACGGGATGCCTTCGATGACGAAACCGGGATTGGGTGCCCGGTTGATGTTGAGGATGTAGGTCACGACCAGCAGGACAGCGGCGAGCGCGCCGATCTGCAGGAGCACCACGGCGAGCGGCTGGTGCTGAAGATTCTTGGCCACCTTGCGCCGGTGGCTCAGCAGACTGATCGCGGCGTAGCCGACGATGATGACGCCTGCCAGGAGCCAGCCCGCCAGGACGCTCAGGTTGTCGCGGGAGATGCCGCTGATGACAGGGTCCGAGACGCGCACCGAACCACCCTGACCAATCAGCTTCAACGTCACGCCCTGCAGCCCGAGGAAGAACGCAAGCGTCACCACGAACGAGGGAATGCCCAGCTTGGCCACCAGCACGCCGATGACGAAGCCGATGGCGGCGCCTGTGACGAGTGCCGCCAGCACCGCGAGGTACCACGGCTGGTCCTGCTTGACGATCAGCAACCCCATGACGCACGCCGACACGCCACCGGCGACACCGGCGGACAGATCGATGTCGCCCAGCAGCAGCACCATGACCAGGCCCATCGCGAGCACCATGATGGCGCCGGCCTGAGTGATCAGATTGGCCATGTTGAGCGCCGACAAGAAGCGGTCGTTGGCGAGGCCGAACACGACGAACAGGACGACCAGGCCCAAGATGGCCGGTAGCGACCCCATGTCGCCGCCACGCACACGCTCCAGGTAGGCGCGAGCCGCCCCGCCGAGCGTGGTGGCCTGCTGACGATCGGAGGCGAAGTCCGCATCCTCGGAGTCGCTGCCGGAGTCGGCGCCGTGATCGACGGTGGTGTCAGTCATCTTCGTACTCGCTTTCAGGCCGTCGGGCTGGCGGTGGACGTGAGGTCGAGGTCGGTGCACTGGCCCGTCGTGATCAGCTCGACCACCTGCTGCGAGGTCACGTCCTTGACCGCGACGTCAGCAGCGACCCGACCGAGGTAGAGCGCCGTGATGCGGTCGGCCACCTGGAAGACGTCGGTGAGGTTGTGCGAGATCAGCATGACGCCGACCCCGGAGTCGGCCAGGCGGCGCACCAGCTGCAGCACCTGAGCGGTCTGCGCGACGCCGAGCGCGGCAGTCGGCTCGTCGAGGAGCACGACGCGCGAGTTCCAGAGCGCAGATTTTGCGATGGCGACGGTCTGGCGCTGTCCGCCGGACAGGCTGGAGACGCTCTGGCGTACTGACTTGACGGTGCGCACCGACAAGGAGGCCAGCACCTCGCGGGCCTTGCTCTCCATGGTCGTCTCGTCCAGAACGGGGCCCCTGCGAATTTCGCGGCCCAGGAACATGTTCTCGACGATGTCGAGGTTCTCGCACAGCGCGAGATCCTGATAGACCACTTCGATGCCGAGCGCAGCAGCGTCCTTGGGACCATGCACGGAGACGGGGGCGCCGTCGAAGACATACTCGCCGTTGTCGGCGGGGTAGATGCCGGCGATTGCCTTGACGAGGGTGGATTTGCCGGCTCCGTTGTCGCCGACCAGGGCCGTGACCTGGCCCGGGTAGATGGTGAGGTCGACGTCGTGCAGCACGTGCGCCACACCGAAGCTCTTGTTGACGCCGCGCAGCTGGAGGATCGGGCTGTCGCTCATGGTGGGCTTCCCCCTACGGAGTGGTGTGAGCCGGGTGGTGGATGTCTAAGAAGTTCTGACGAAGCGGTGCGGCCGCCGGAGATTCCGACGGCCACACCTGATCGATCAGGAGATGCCGGCCTCGCTGCAGGCCTTCTTGAAGGCTCCCTTGCACACGTCGGCAGCAGACGCTCCGCCATCATCGATGACGTCCTTGACGTTGTCCTTCGTGATCGACACGGGGTCGAGCAGGATGGACGGGACGTCGCGGCCACCCTCGGTGTCCTCGGTCGTTCCGGTGGTCTCGGCCTCTTCGCCCTTGGCGAGCGCGATGGCCACCTCGGCGAGTCCGCCGGCCTCGAGCTTGGCGCTCTTGTAGACCGTCATGCACTGGTCTCCCGCAAGAATGTTCTGCAGGCCCTCGACCGTTGCGTCCTGGCCGGTCACGGGGACCGTGCCGTTGGCGCCGTTCTTCTTCAGGATCGAGATGACACTGCCGCCCAGTCCATCGTTGGCGGCGAGAACGCCGTCGACCTTGCCGTCAACCTTGGTGTACAGCTGCTCGAAGATCGTGACAGCCTTGTCGTTGTCCCAGTCCGGGACGGCCTGCTCGCCGACGACCTTGTAGTTGCTCTTGGCGTCGAGGACCGTGTGCGCGCCCGCGGAGAACAGGGTCGCGTTGTTGTCAGTCGGCGATCCGTTCACGTAGATGATGTTGGCGTCCTTGTCGCCGAGGCACTGTGCCAGACCCTCGCCCTGCAGCTCGCCGACCTTGGAGTTGTCGAACGACACGTAGTAGTCAGCCGAGCCACCCAAGGTGAGTCGGTCGTAGTCGATGGTCTTGACGCCCTGCTTGGCCGCCTTCTCCTGGATGGCAGCGCCGGAGTCAGAGTCCAGGTTGACGATGGCCAGGACGGTCACGCCGTCGGTGATCATGCTGTCGGCGATGGTCGCCATGGTGTCGGCGTCACCCTCGGCGTTCTGGATGCTGAACTCGACGCCAGCTTCCTTGAAGGCCGCCTCGAGCGCCGGGCGATCGGCGGCTTCCCATCGTGCCGACGACTTGGTGTCCGGCAGGATGACACCGATCTTGCCAGCGTCAGCCGACGAGTCCGAGCCATTGCCGCCGCTGTCAGAACCACAGGCGCTGAGGGCAAGCGATGCACCCATGACCGTGGCAAGTACGAGATTGCGTGTCCGCTTCACACGAACCGCCTCCTAAATTCTCCTCCGGGATTGCGCGGAACGCCATGGGGAATGGCGCCGATACGCAATTGTTGTCTCGAACAACGTAATCGGTGACGTGCGTCACGTCCAGTAGGTTGAGGCAACAATTCAGAAAACTTGTGCAACGTGGCCGAAACAGGACGAGGCGCCCACCGGTCATCGGTGGACGCCTCATCGCACGAGTCACTCTGGCGTCAGAGCAGGCTGCGCAGCACGTACGGCATGATGCCGCCGTTGCGGTAGTAGTTCGCCTCGCCAGGTGTGTCGATCCGCACGACGGCGTCGAATGCGACGTCACCTGCTTGGACCTGCACCGTCTTCGGGGTGCTGCCGTCGTTGAGCTTGGTGATGCCGGTGAAGGAGAAGGTCTCCTCGCCGGTCAGACCCAGCGATTCAGCGGTCTGGCCCTCGGGGTACTGCAGGGGCAGGACGCCCATGCCGATGAGGTTGGAGCGGTGGATGCGTTCGTAGGACTCAGCGATCACCACCCGCACGCCCAGCAGCGCCGTGCCCTTGGCCGCCCAGTCGCGCGATGATCCGGAGCCGTACTCCTTGCCGGCCAGGACGACCAGCGGTACGCCGGCTGCTTGGTAGGCCTCGGATGCCTCGAACACGCTGGTGACTTCGCCGCCGTCGATCAGGTTGCGCGTGAACCCGCCTTCGGTGCCCGGCGCCATCTGGTTGCGCAGACGGATGTTGGCGAACGTGCCACGAATCATGACCTCGTGGTTGCCGCGGCGCGATCCGTAGGAGTTGAAGTCGCGCGGCGCAATGCCGTGCTCGGACAGATAGGTGCCCGCGGGGCTGTCCTTCTTGATCGCGCCGGCCGGGCTGATGTGATCGGTCGTGACCGAGTCGCCCAGCTTGAGCAGCACGCGCGCACCACTGACCTCCTCGACCGGTGACGGCTCCACCTGCATGCCGTCGAAGTACGGGGCCTTGCGGACATAGGTGGACTCCGGATCCCACTCGAACACGTCGCCGTCAGGCGTCGACAGGTTCTGCCAGCGCTCGTCGCCGGCGAAGACGTCGGCGTACTCCTTGACGAAGGTCGAGGAGTCGATCGACTGCGCGATGACGTCCTCGATCTCTTGAGGCGTGGGCCAGATGTCCTTCATGAACACGTCGTTGCCGTCGGTGTCCTGCCCCAGCGGCTCGTTGTACAGGTCGACGTCCATGGAACCTGCCAGCGCGTAGGCGATGACCAGAGGAGGCGACGCGAGGTAGTTCATCTTGATGTCGGGGTTGATCCGACCCTCGAAGTTGCGATTGCCCGAGAGCACCGCGGTGACCGCCAGGTCACCGTCGTTGACGGCCTTGCTGACCTCAGGGATCAGTGGACCGGAGTTGCCGATGCACGTGGTGCAGCCGTACCCGACCAGGTTGAAGCCGAGCTTGTCGAGGTACACGTTCAGGCCCGACTTCTCGTAGTAGTCGGTGACGACCTTGGACCCCGGGGCCAGTGTGGTCTTGACCCATGGCTTGCGCTCCAGACCCTTCTCGACGGCCTTCTTGGCCAGCAGCCCGGCGCCGATCATGACCGATGGATTCGAGGTGTTCGTGCAGGACGTGATGGCCGCGATGGTGACGGCACCGTGGTCGAGCTCGAACTCGGTGCCGTCCTCCAACGCCACGTGCTGCGGGTTGCTGGGACGACCACCGTCAGCCGGCGCGCAGCTGACGTAGTCGCGCGACGGGGTCTGGCCGTGTGCCGTGTCGTTGGACGGCGGATCAGACGCAGGGAAGGACTCCTCCAGCGACTCGTCCCACTCGCCCGAGACCGCGTCGACGTCCTCGGCGACGTAGGCCGCGAGCGCACCGCGGAACGACTGCTTGCTGTCGGTCAGCGACACCCGGTCCTGCGGGCGCTTGGGACCGGCGATGGAGGGGACCACGTCGCCGAGGTCGAGCTCGAGGTACTCCGAGAAGCGAGGCTCGCGGTCGGCGTCGTGCCACAGGCCCTGCGCCTTGGCGTACGCCTCCACCAGGTTGATCTGCTCCTCGCTGCGACCCGTGAGGCGCAGGTACTTGGTGGTCTCATCGTCGATCGGGAACACCGCGATGGTCGAGCCGTACTCAGGGCTCATGTTGCCGATCGTGGCTCGGTTGGCCAGCGGGACAGCGGCGACGCCGGGGCCGTAGAACTCAACGAACTTGCCCACCACGCCGTGCTCGCGCAGCTGCTCGGTGATGACCAGCACGAGGTCCGTGGCGGTCGCTCCCTCGGGCAGCTCACCGGACAGCTTGAAGCCGACGACGCGCGGGATGAGCATCGAGATCGGCTGACCGAGCATGGCGGCCTCGGCCTCGATGCCACCCACGCCCCAGCCGACGACGCCCAGCCCGTTGACCATCGTGGTGTGCGAGTCGGTGCCGACGCACGAGTCGGGGTAGACCACGGTGTTGCCATCGGTTTCACGGGTGAAGGCCACGCGAGCCAAGTGCTCGATGTTGACCTGGTGCACGATGCCGGTGCCGGGCGGGACGACGAGGAAGTCGTCGAAGGCACCCTGTCCCCAGCGAAGGAACTGGTAGCGCTCGTTGTTGCGTTCGTACTCGATCTCGACATTGCGCTCGAACGCGCCGGGGGTGCCGAAGACATCGGCGACGACGGAGTGGTCGATGACCATCTCGGCCGGGGCCAGCGGGTTGATCTTGGTCGCATCGCCACCGAGGTCGGCCATCGCCTCGCGCATCGTGGCGAGATCGACGATGCACGGCACACCGGTGAAGTCCTGCATGATCACGCGCGCTGGCGTGAACTGGATCTCTGTCTCGGGCTCGGCATTCGCATCCCAGCCGGCCAGGGCCGCGATGTCGTCCTTCGTGATGTCGGTGCCGTCCTCGGTGCGCAGCAGCGCCTCGAGCAGCACTTTGAGGCTGAACGGCAGACTGTCGACGTCCAGTCCCTCGCCGGTCACCGCCCCGAGCCGGAAGTAGTCATAGGACGTGTCACCCACGGTGAGGGTGTCCTGGGAGTTGAAGCTGTCGACGGCCATGAAGGTCTCCTTTGCCGGGTCGGTTCCCATCCTGCCTGCAGATCACCTCGACGAGCGAGGTCAGGTCTACCTAACTCACGTGGACCGACATCCAATGTATCTTGATATCAAGATACATGATCGCGAGACGCAGATCACAACAGGGTCGGGAATCGCAGCAGGGGTGCGAAGAAGACGATGTGGGTGATGGCCAGTCCGAGCACCCCGGCAACACCGATCAGCTCGATCAGCGACACGATACGGCGGTGCGACGCCGAGGTGTGCGTGTCAGCGCGCACCACCACGGTGCCGCTGACCCAGTCGGCCAGGCGCCGATCGATCGACAGCACGACCGGCACGAGCAGCAGCGCGAGCGCCAGGTAGGTGGCCCCGCCCACGTGCCAGCTCTCTGGAGTGGCGCGACGCAACACGGTCGGCAGGCCCAGCGGCAATGCCGCGATCGAGAGATCGAGCAACACCGCGACGATCAGGCCACGCAGCAGGCCCCGCAGCGCGCCGGTCGGCTCGCGGGTCTTGCGGTCCACCACCTCGATGCCTTCCCGATGCTTCCCGATGCTGTGGCCGCGCACGCCTTGGCGGTAGCCGTTGTTCCACAGCAGGAAGAGCTCGCCCGCGATCAGTCCGCTGAAGACGAGGTCGTCGGACAGGCTGATGGTCCAGAAGTCGCTGGTCTCCCCCAGCGCGGAGGTCACCGCAGCGACGATCCCGAACGCGATGGCGCCCAGGGTGAAGGCGGCGCAGAACAGCAGCGCATCCTGCCCGAGCGCGGCGCGGCGCAGCTCGCGCACCGGACGAATCGGAATTTCCTCGAACTCGTCGATCTCGTCGATCTCGTCCATGTCAGTTCGTCCCCTCGGCGAAGGCCAGCATGCATCGACCATCGCGCACTCGGTCCTTCCATGTGACGCCGACACCCACCAGCACGGCGCTGGCGACGCCATGGCACCGAGCAGACCAGTTGCGAACCAACCAGGACCGCTCGCCTGAAGTAGCCGGCGCCGACCCGGTGGCACGGGCGGGCGCAGGTCCTGTGGAAGTTTCGATGGGAGCTCGACAGGCAGGACGCACACGCGGGTCAGCGAAACGCATGACGTCACTGTGGCAGTTCGGTCCGCTCCAGAACGGCAACACACTCGACGTGATGCGTCATCGGGAACAGTGCAAACGCCCGAAGGTCGGTCAGGACGTAGCCGTGCTCCTTCCATGAGGCGACGTCGCGAGACATGGCCGCCGGGTCGCAGGCTACGTAGACGATGCAACGTGGCCGGAGCGCAGCGATGCCCGCCACGG
>NZ_JBAVCB010000121.1:0-5348 GCF_049586495.1 Aeromicrobium sp.
GTCCTTCACCTGGCGGGCACCCGGACGCGCCTTGAGCGATGCGTGGGGCCTGCTGGTCCCCGTGCGAGTGGCACCCCGTTTCCCGCTGGCGGCGCGCGTCCTGGCCGACGGCGCGCACCTGCGGGCGGCTCTGGGATCGCTGTGGGCGCTCACGCCCGTGATCGGTTTGGTGCTGGGACTGGCGGCTGCCGCGGCGAGCGACGGACGGCCGCTGGCTCCCGGGCTGGCCCTCGTCGTCGTGCTGATGATCGTCGCGGTGTTGGACGCCGCGGCCGGTTTCGCCGCCGCCCTCGGCTTCGCCGGAGCGGTCCTGGTCTCCGGCGGCCTGACGGCGGGCGACCTCACGCTGGCGCAGGGCACGCGAGGCCTGCTGGGCCTGGTGGCGCTGTGGACCCTCGTTCCGTTGATCGCCGGGGCGGCTCGACCGTTCCGACGCCTCGCGGCCGACGGGCAGGTGTACGGCTGGGACCGGCTCGCGGATGCGTCCATCGCCGCCCTGCTGACCGGCTGGGCCGTGCAGGGCGTCGTCAGCAGCCTGGGCGACCTCGTGGGCCGAGCGCAGCCGATCACGCAGCAGGCCGACGGGCTGGCCCTGCTGGCCGTGGGGCTGGTCCTGGTGCGGTTCGTGGTGGAGGAGGTCGTGGCGAACGGATATCCCGCACGCCTGCGCACAGTACACAACTACGCGGAGCCGCCGGCGCCGACAACCGCCGTCCAGGTGCGAGGCATCGCCATCCGCACGGCGCTGATGCTGCTGTTCGCCTGGGCTTTCATCGGCGGCTGCTGGCAGCTGTGGGTGGGCGTCGCGATCTTCGTGCTGCCGCAACTGTTGGACCTGATGGGTGATCGCCTCCCTGACGTCCCGAGTCTGCGTCGAGCCGTCCCCCGCGGCGTGGTCGAGGTGCTGGTGATGATCGTCATCGGCACGGTCATCGCGTACACGATCGACACGGGGGAGGGTCGCCGCGAGATCGACGCCGTCCGCACGGGATTCGTCGCGCTGGCACTGCCTGGCGCCGTGCTGGGGGTGCTGTCCATCCTCGGCGGGGAGCCGCCCGAGCAGCGTTGGACGTGGCCGCGCCAGCTCGCCGGAGCAGCGGTCGTCGTCGTCGCGGTGGTTCTGGTGCTCGTCTGGCTGTGAGGACTGGAACACTGGACGGGTGGCCGACCACTACTTCGACGATCAGCCCGGGACCGCCGACGTGCGCCGATCGGTGCGCGCCACGGTCTGGGGCCGCGAGCACACGTTCACGACGTCGGCCGGGGTGTTCTCGCACGACGGGCTCGACCACGCGACCGCCGTGCTCCTGGCCGAGTCCGAGCCACCCGCCCGGGGCCGTCTGCTCGACCTCGGATGCGGCTGGGGGCCCATCGCGTGCGTGGCGGCCGCCGCGGAACCGGCTCTGGAGGTCTGGGCCGTGGATGTCAACCCGCGCGCCCTGGATCTGACCGCGCTCAACGCCGACGCGCTCGGCGCCCGCGTGCATCCGGCGCTCCCCGAGCAGGTGCCGACCGACCTGACCTTCGACACGATCTGGTCCAATCCACCGATCCGGATCGGCAAGCAGGCCCTGCACGACCTCCTGCTGCAGTGGCTGCCCCGTGTCGCGCCTGGCGGTTCAGCGCGACTGGTCGTGGGCAAGAACCTGGGCGCCGACTCGCTGCAGCGCTGGCTGGTCCAGCAGGGATGGCCCACCGACCGGGTGGCCAGCAGCCGCGGCTTCCGGGTGCTTGAGGTGCGACGCGGCTGATCGCGTGCCCACCACGCACGAGGGGCCCGACACCGTGTGGTGTCGGGCCCCTCGTGCTGAGCTGTCTACTTGTCGTCGGTCTCGGCGGAGGCGTCGACCGTCTCGGCCGCTTCCGGGGCGTCGACGATGGCTTCGTCGACCTCGACCTCCGAGCCGAGATCCTCGTCAGTGACGACGGGCTCGACGGGCTTGTCGGCCTTCGGTGTCTTCTTCGGCTGCTGGTTCTGAGCCGGGAAGTCCTGAGCTTCGACGATCTCGATCACGGCCATGGGCGCGTTGTCGCCCTTGCGGGCCGCGATCTTGGTGATGCGCGTGTATCCACCAGGACGGCTGGCCATGGCCGGGCCGATCTCGGTGAACAGCGTGTGCAAGATGCTCTTGTCACGGATGACCTTGACGACCTGGCGCCGGTTGGCCACCGTGTCGGTCTTGGCCTTGGTGATGAGCTGCTCGGCGTACGGGCGCAGGCGGCGGGCCTTGGCCTCGGTCGTGGTGATCTTGCCGTGCTCGAACAGGTTCTGCGCGAGGTTGGCGAGAATCAGACGCTGGTGGGCGGGGCTGCCGCCGAAGCGAGGTCCCTTGGTGGGCGTGGGCATGAAATGTCTCCAGAATCAATCGGTGAGGCAGTGACGTGAGCCGAAGCTCAGTACTGCTCGTCCTCGGCAAAGCTGGCGTCGTCGTCGTACTCGGTGACGACGGCCGTGGGGTCGAATCCGGCGGGGCTGTCCTTGAGACCCAGGCCCATCTCGACGAGCTTGGCCTTGACCTCGTCGATCGACTTGGAGCCGAAGTTGCGGATGTCCAGCAGGTCCTGCTCCGAGCGGGTGATGAGCTCGCCCACGGTGTGGACTCCCTCGCGCTTGAGGCAGTTGTAGGAGCGAACCGTGAAGTTCAGGTCCTCGATCGGCAGGGCCAGGTCGGCAGCCAGCTGCTCGTCAACAGGCGACGGGCCGATGTCGATGCCCTCGGCCTCGACGTTGAGCTCGCGAGCCAGGCCGAACAGTTCGACCAGCGTGGAGCCGGCCGATGCGATGGCGTCGCGAGGCAGCATCGACTTCTTGGTTTCGACGTCGATGACCAGGCGGTCGAAGTCGGTGCGCTGCTCGACACGAGTCGCCTCGACCTTGTACGTGACCTTGAGGACCGGGCTGTAGATGGAGTCGACCGGCATGCGCCCGATCTCTTCCTCGCCGGTCTTGTTCTGCACGGCCGACACATAACCGCGGCCGCGCTCGACGACGAGCTCGATCTCGAGCTTGCCCTTGTCGTTCAGGGTCGCGACGTGCAGGTCGCTGTTGTGCACCTCGACACCCGCGGGCGGGGTGATGTCGGCAGCAGTGGCGGCGCCAGCACCCTCCTTGCGCAGGTACATCACGACAGGCTCGTCGATGGTCGAGGAGACGACCAGATCTTTGAGATTCAAGATGATCTCGGTGACATCCTCGGTCACGCCGGGGACGGTCGAGAACTCGTGCAGGACACCGTCGACCTTGATCGACGTGATGGCCGCACCCGGGATCGACGACAGCAGCGTACGACGCAGCGAGTTGCCGAGGGTGTAGCCGAATCCGGGCTCGAGGGGCTCGATGACGAACCGCGAACGGAAATCGTCAACAACCTCTTCGGACAGGACGGGGCGCTGGGCGATCAGCATGTTTCTTCCTTTCCGGACCGACCACTATTTGAGGGCCCGGGTCATGGTGCTGTGTGAATCGTGCGGGGGTGAATCAGATCTTGGAGTAGAACTCCACGATCAGCTGTTCCTGGATCGGCAGAGTGATCTGCTCGCGGACCGGCTGGGTGTGGATGAGGATGCGACCGCGGTCAGGCGACACATCCATCCAGCCGGGAACCGTGTCCTGGTCGTGGGTCTCACGCGCGACGATGAACGGCGTGGTCTCCAGCGACTTGGTCTTGACATCGATGATGTCGTGCTTGCTGACCTGGAACGACGGGATGTTCGTCTTGACGCCGTTGACCAGGAAGTGTCCATGGGACACCAGCTGGCGGGCGTGACGACGCGTGCGGGCCAGACCGGAGCGGTACACCACGTTGTCGAGGCGGCTCTCCAGTGCGATCAGCAGGTTGTCGCCGGTCTTGCCGGGACGACGTGACGCGCTCTCGTAGTACTTGCGGAACTGCTTCTCCAGGACGCCGTAGGTGTAGCGCGCCTTCTGCTTCTCGTGCAGCTGCGTGCGGTACTCCGACTCCTTGACACGGGTGCGACCGTGCTGTCCGGGAGGGTAGGGACGCTTTTCGAAGGCGGCGTCGCCGCCCACGAGGTCGACGCCGTAACGACGCGACTTCTTGGTGAGGGGTCCGGTGTAACGAGCCATGAGTCAGAGCCTCCGGTGCTTGGGCGGGCGGCAGCCGTTGTGCGGGCTGGGGGTCACGTCAGAGATGGTGCCGACCTCGAGGCCGACACCGCTCAGCGAACGGATCGCCGTCTCGCGGCCCGAACCGGGGCCCTTGACGAAGACATCGACCTTCTTCATGCCGTGCTCCATCGCCTGGCGGCCAGCAGCCTCAGCTGCCATGCCGGCGGCGTACGGGGTCGACTTGCGCGAACCCTTGAATCCGACGGTTCCACCCGAGGCCCAGGCGATCACAGCGCCGGACGGATCGGTGATGGTGACGTGCGTGTTGTTGAACGTGCTCTTGATGTGGGCTTCGCCCTGCACGACGTTCTTCTTGACCTTGCGGCGCACCTTCTTGGTGGCAGTCTTCGGAGCCATCTAGATCACTTCTTCTTTCCGGAGACGGTGCGCTTGGGTCCCTTGCGGGTACGCGCGTTGGTCTTGGTGCGCTGCCCACGAACGGGCAGGTGCGCACGGTGACGACGACCCTGGTAGCTGCCGATCTCCATCTTGCGGCGAATGTCACCGGTGACCGTGCGGCGAAGGTCGCCCTCGGTCTGGTAGTTCGCTTCGATGTGATCGCGCAGCGCGACGAGGTCAGTGTCGTCAAGCTCGTGGACGCGCTTGTCCGGGCTGATGCCGGTGGCGGCGAGGGTCTGGATGGCGCGGGTGCGACCGATCCCAAAAACATAGGTGAGTGCGATCTCAACGCGCTTGTCGCGCGGGAGGTCTACTCCAACGAGGCGTGCCATGTAGGCAGTTCCTTCCATTCGGCGAGGTGTGGCACCTGAGGCATCCCGACTGCCTCCCAGATCATGGGTGATCTGGAGTCGGGCTCCGGCCTACGCTCCGGAGGTGACCCGCCGGCACCGATGACGCATGGTGTGACGGGAGCGATCAGGTGTTCAGTACTGCTGTGTGTGAAGAAGCTGTGTTCAGCCCTGGCGCTGCTTGTGGCGCGGGTTCTCGCACAACACCATGACGCGGCCGTGGCGACGAATCACCTTGCACTTGTCACAGATCTTCTTCACGCTCGGGTTGACCTTCATGTACGAAGCTCTCTTTTTCGTGAACGTGTGGGTTTCGCGGTATGGAATTGTTCGCTCGCAAGCAAGCTCACTTGTAGCGGTACACGATGCGTCCGCGGCTGAGGTCGTACGGCGAGAGCTCGACCACGACCCGGTCCTCGGGGAGGATACGGATGTAGTGCTGACGCATCTTGCCACTGATGTGGGCGAGT
>NZ_JBAVCB010000122.1:0-6867 GCF_049586495.1 Aeromicrobium sp.
CAGCGGGCCAGTCGGTCGAGCGTCGGCTCGGCCTTCCAGTCCTCCGCCGCCGGTCGCAGGACGCGCTTGAGATTCTCGGCCGCCGCGACTTCGAGCTCGGTGGCCAACGCGGCATCCGCACCAGCCAGGTCGATGCCGTTGACGTCCATGTGCGCCGCAAGCCAGGGGCCGATCTCGGCTGCGCTGCCGGTGAGCAGGTTGACGACGCCACCGGGCAGGTCGGAGGTGGCCATCACCTCGGCCAGCGTGACGCCGGCAATCGGGTGCCGATGGCTGCCGACCACGACGACGGTGTTGCCGGTGACGATGGCGGGGACCACCGTCGAAACCAGGCCGAGTAGCGAGTCCTGCGGAGCGAGCACCGCCACGACGCCTGTGGGCTCGGGAGCGGACAGATTGAAGAACGGTCCGGAGACCGGATTGGCGTTGCCCAGCACCTGCACGTACTTGTCGGCCCACCCCGCAAACCAGACGACGCGATCGATCGCGGCATCCACCTGCGCCGAGGCCTGCTTGGCGGTCAGGCCCTCGGCGGCGCGCACCTGCTCGACGAACTGCTCGCGGCGGCCCTCCATGACCTCGGCGATGCGGTAGACCACCTGTCCGCGGTTGTACGGGGTGCGGCCGGCCCACCCGCCGAACGCCGAGCGCGCGGCGCGCACGGCGTCGCGGGCGTCCTTGCGCGAGGCATGAGCCATATTTGCGAGGAACCCGCCCTTG
Source organism: Aeromicrobium sp. (assembly GCF_049586495.1). Classification (GTDB taxonomy): domain Bacteria; phylum Actinomycetota; class Actinomycetes; order Propionibacteriales; family Nocardioidaceae; genus Aeromicrobium. The sequence continues at coordinate 721 of NZ_JBAVCB010000122.1, forward strand.
GAGTCCAGCGCCTCGAAGGTGCGCCCGGACTCCGAGCGGGGGAACGACCCGCCGATGTACATCTTGTGCGTCTTGCGCACGGTGACCCGTTCGCTCATGCCGGGCTCCCTTCGAGATAGGCGGCCAGTCCGGGCTTGCCGCCCTCGCGGCCGTAGCCGGACTCCTTGTAACCGCCGAACGGCGAGGCCGGGTCGAACTGGTTGAACGTGTTGGCCCACACGACGCCGGCGCGCAGGCGGTCGGCCATCGCCAGGATCCGCGATCCCTTGTCGGTCCAGACGCCCGCCGAGAGGCCGTAGGGCGTGTTGTTGGCCTTCTCGATCGCCTCCGACGGTGTGCGGAAGGTCAGCACCGACAACACGGGTCCGAAGATCTCCTCCCGGGCGATGCGATGCGCCTGTGTGACGCCGGTGAAGATCGTGGGGGCAAACCAGAAGCCGTTGTCCGGCAGATCGCACGGGACAGACCAGCGTTCGGCACCCTCGGCGTCGCCAGCGTCTGAGAGCGCCGTGATACGAGCCAGCTGCTCGGCGGAGTTGATGGCGCCGATGTCGGTGTTCTTGTCCAGGGGATCGCCCAGGCGCAGCGTTGACATGCGGCGCTTGAGACGTTCGAGCACCTCGTCGTAGACGTTCTCCTGGACCAGCAGCCGCGAGCCAGCGCAGCACACGTGACCCTGGTTGAAGAAGATGCCGCGGACGATGCCCTCGATGGCCTGGTCGAGCGGCGCATCGTCGAACACGATGTTGGCGGCCTTGCCGCCCAGCTCGAGCGTCGCCACCTTGTCGGTCCCGGCGATCGATCGGGCGATGGCCTTGCCGACCGCCGTGGATCCGGTGAAGGCGATCTTGTCGACGTCGGCGTGGTCGACCAGCGCCTGGCCCGTGGAGCCGGCACCAGTGACGATGTTGACGACGCCCGGCGGGAGGTCGGCCTGCTGGCACACCTCGGCGAACAGCAGCGCGGTCAGGGGAGTGGTCTCGGCGGGCTTGAGCACGACGGTGTTGCCGGCTGCCAGCGCTGGCGCGATCTTCCACGCCAGCATCATGATCGGGAAGTTCCAGGGAATGATCTGGCCCGCGACTCCCAGAGCCCTCGGGTCCGGCCCGAGGCCAGCGTAGGACAGCTTGTCGGCCCAGCCGGCGTAGTAGAAGAACCACTGCGACACCAAGGGCAGGTCGACGTCGCGCGACTCCCGGATCGGCTTGCCGTTGTCGAGCGACTCCAGCACCGCGAACTCGCGGCTGCGCTCGGCCATGATGCGGGCGATGCGGTACAGATACTTGGCACGTTCTGAGCCAGGCAGCTTGCTCCAGACCCGGGTGTGGGCCTGGCGGGCGGCCCGCACGGCGCGGTCGACGTCGTCCGCGGTGGCCTCGGCGATCTCGGCAAGGACCTCCTCCGAGGCCGGGCTGATGGACTTGAATGCAGAGCCCGAGCCGTCGACGAACTCGCCGCCGATGAACAGCCCGTACGAGCTCTTGATGTCGACGATCGAGCGCGACTCGGGTGCAGGTGCGTAGTCGAAGGGCATGTCAGTCCACCGTCACGTAGTCAGGACCGGAGTAGGCGCCGGTCGTCATCTTCTGGCGCTGCAGCAGCAGGTCGTTGAGCAGCGAGGAGGCGCCGAACCGGAACCAGTCGGGATCGAGCCAGTCGTCGCCGACCGTCTCGTTGACCATGACCAGGTACTTGATGGCGTCCTTGGAGGTGCGGATGCCACCAGCGGGCTTGACGCCCACCTGCCGCCCGGTGGCGTCGCGGAAGTCTCGCACGGCTTCGAGCATCAAGAGCGTGACCGGCGCTGTGGCAGCAGGTTGGATCTTGCCGGTGCTGGTCTTGATGAAGTCAGCGCCGGCCTCCATGGCCAGCCACGACGCGCGGCGCACGTTGTCGTAGGTCTGCAGCTCGCCGGTCTCGAGGATCACCTTCAGGTGCGCGTGCGAACCGTCAGGACGGGCGCAGGCTTCCTTCGTGGCGACGATCTCCTCGAAGACGCGCGTCAGGTCACCACTGAGAAAGGCGCCGCGGTCGATGACCATGTCGATCTCGTCGGCACCGGCCTCGACGGCGTCTCGCGTGTCGGCCAGCTTGATGTCGAGCGCTGCGCGACCCGACGGAAAAGCGGTGGCGACGGAGGCGACGCTCACGGGCGCGGCACCGATGGCGGACTTCGCGACCGCGACCATGTCCGGGTAGACACAGACCGCAGCGGCAGACGGGCACGTGGCGTCGGTCGGATCAGGCTGCACGGCCTTGTTGGCGAGCGAACGCACCTTGCCGGCGGTGTCCGAACCCTCGAGGGTCGTGAGATCGACCATCGAGATGGCCAGGTCGATCGCCCAGGCCTTGGAGGTCGTCTTGATCGATCGTGTGCCGAGGGAGGCCGCTCGGGCCTCAAGGCCCACCTGGTCGACTCCGGGCAGGCCGCCGAGCACTCGGCTCAGGGACTCACCGCTGTGGGGGCCCCGCTGATCGTGGATGGTCACACCAATTCCTTCATCGTCGGACTGTCCAGAGTAGGCCCTCGGCATGCGCGTTCACCAACTTGTCACCTGCGATAGTCCTGATCGCTGTTGACTTCATGGACGTGAGGTTGTCCTCTGGGACAGTCGATGTGGTTCGGGGGGTCCGGACCGGAAACGTCGCGGTCCGAAAGGTTCACCTGTGTCTGCCCTGCCCTCCTGTGTCACCCGACGCTTCGCGACCATCATGGCGGGGTCCGTGATAGCGGCCTCGGCGCTTGCCGCGTCCCCCGCCCACGCCGCCGACGACGTCACTCTCAATCTGATCGGCATCAACGACTTCCATGGTCGTATCGACGGCAATACGGTCAAGTTCGCTGGCACCGTCGAGCAGATCCGGCAGGAGGGCGGCGCCGACAACTCGTTGCTGATCTCGGCCGGCGACAACGTCGGCGCGTCGGTGTTCGCCTCAGCGGTGCAAAAGGACATCCCCACCATCGACGTGCTCAACGCTCTCGCGCTGGACGCTTCGGCCGCCGGCAACCACGAGTTCGACAAGGGCGCCGACGATCTCACCGGGCGACTCACCGACGCGGCCGACTTCCCGTTCCTGGCGGCCAACGTCTTCCAGGCCGATGGCAGCCGGCTGCTCGATCCCTACACGCTGGTCACGATCGACGGCGTGTCCGTGGCGGTCGTCGGGGCACTCACCGAGGAGACGCCGGCGCTGGTCACTCCCACCGGCATCGCTGGTCTGACCTTCACTGACCCCACCGACGCCATCAACGACGCCGTCGGGGAGCTTGAGGCCCTTCCCTCCCCGCCCGACGTCATCGTGGCATCGATCCACGAGGGTGCCCCGGACGGTGCTCGCAGCTTTGCTGAGAGCATGGCGCAGAGCGCGGTGTTCGCGAAGATCGCCCAGCAGACTGACGCCGAGGTCGACGCCATCTTCATGGGTCACACGCACCAGAAGTACACCTATGACGCGCCGATCCCCGGAGAGCCCGACCGCACCCGGCCCATCATCCAGACGGGCAGCTACGGCTCCAACGTCGGCAACATCGTGCTCAAGGTCGACGCCGACACCGGCGACGTGAAGTCCTACACGCAGCGCAACGTCGCTCGCACCACCGCAGCCGACGGCACGTTGACAGCCATGTTCGCCCGGGTGGCGCAGGTCAAGACGATCGTCGACGCCGCGCTTGCCTTCGCAGCCGAGAAGGGCAACGAGCCAGTCGGCAAGCAGACCGCCGACATCACCACCGCGTTCACCGCGGCTGGAGCGCGCGACGACCGCGCCAGCGAGTCGACCCTCGGCAACCGGGTCGCAGACGCCCAGCTGGCCGGTGTCGCCGGCACGGCAGCGGGGGCCGATCTGTCAGTCGTCAACCCGGGCGGACTGCGCAGCGATCTGCTGTTCGCTGGCACTGGCGGCAGCAACACCGATGGCGTGATCACCTTCGCCGAGGCCAATGCCGTGCTGCCGTTCACCAACAATCTCAGCTCGGTTGCGCTGACCGGGGCACAGCTGAAGACGGTCTTCGAGCAGCAGTGGCAGCGCGACGCCAACGGCAACGTGCCGACGCGCCCGTACCTGCAGCTCGGCACGTCGAGCAATGTCGCCTACACCTTCGATCCCACCCGGGCCGAGGGTGATCGCATCACTTCGCTGCGTGTCGATGGTGCTGACGTCGATCCGACCGGCACCTACAAGGTCGCGGTGCCCGCTTTCCTCGCCGCTGGCGGCGACAACTTCCGGGCCTTCTCCCAAGGCGACGCAGTTGACACCGGCTTGCTGGACTACGAGGTCTGGATCGATTACCTGGGGTCCAACAGCCCGGTCTCGCCGGATTTCGCGCGGCACACCGTCCGGATCGAGGGTCTGCAGGACACCTACGACGCAGGAGGTGAGGTCGCTTTCAGTCTGCCGAAGCTTGACCTGTCCTCGCTGGGCAGCCCCGAGAACACCTCGGTGTCGCTGTCTCTCGTGCAAGGCGAGACGTCGTCGTCGCTGGGCAGCTTCGCGGTGAATGACGGTTCTGCCTCGCCGACCTTCACGCTGCCACAGGACGCCAGCGGCTCGGCGCGCCTCAGGGTCACGGCGTCGCCGTCTGACACCACGGCGCTGCTGCCGGCCTTCGACATCTCCCCGCAGGCCAGCATCAAGGTCTCCGGACCGTCGACGGTGACGGAGGGACGGGACCTCGGTCTGGTCGTCAAGGTGGGCGGTTCAGAGGGCAAGGCCTCGGGCACCGTCGACGTCACCAGCGACGGCGTCGATCTCGGCCACAGCACCCTGCGCAAGGGTCACGCGCGCGTCATCGTCGACACGTCGTCGTTGTCGCCGGGTCGCCACACGCTCACGATGACGTACTCAGGAGATGACGACTACGCCGCAGGCGAGGACACCGTCGAGATCACCGTCGTCGCGAAGGGCGAGAAGTGATGCGCCGCTCGATGGCAGGGGCCGCGGGCGCCATGGCACTCGTCGCGGGGCTCCTTCCCGCGGTCGCTGCGCAGGCCTCCCCGGCCGGCGACAGCCTCGTGATCAGCGAGGCCTACCTCAACGGTGGCAGCTCGGGTGCCACCTACCTGAACAAGTACGTCGAGATTCACAACCCGACCGATGCGGACATCGACGTGTCCGGCTGGTCGGTGCAGTACCGCTCATACAGCGCGACGGGCAACTTCACCGGCATCATCGCGCTCGGCGAGCACCACGTGGAGCCCGGCGGCTCGCTGCTGGTGGGTGGCAACAGCAATGCCTCCAACGGTGAGGCTCTGCCGACGCCTGATGTCGCCTCCAACATCGCGTTCTCGGGCAACGCCAATGGCGGCACGCTGGCGCTCGTCAAGCGCAGCACCGCGCTGACCGGCGAGCGTGCCGCCGTGCTGCAGGACGACGATCTGGTCGATCTTGTCGGCTACGGAGCGTCGGCCACCTACGAGGGCAGTGGTCCTGCCCCGCGTGAGTACTCCGTCACGTCGTCGCTGAATCGCCCCGAAGACGCCGACACCGACGACAACGCCGCCGACTTCACCGGTGGCGACCCGACGCCGAAGGCTTGTGGTCAGGCGTGTGATGGCGGGGTGGTCACGCCGCCCGATCCGCCGGTCACGGCCACCATCGCCGAGATCCAGGGAACCGAAGACGCCAGCCCCCTGGTCGGGCGCACCGTCACGACCCGTGGTGTCGTCACTGCCACCTATCCCACCGGTGGATTCGACGGTGCCTACATCCAGACGCCGGGCACGGGCGGTGACCTGGGCGCGCACGAGGCGTCCGACGGCTTGTTCGCCTTCTCGAAGGCCTTGGCGGAGGACGTGCAGATCGGCGACTTCGTCGAGGTCACCGGCCCAGTCTCAGAATTCTTCGGGCTCACCGAGATCTCGCCAGCAGCGGATGGATGGTCTGTGCTGACCGAGGCGACCGAGGCGGTCAAGCCAGCGGTCGTGTCGTTCCCGATGGGTGAGGCGGCTCGCGAGTCTCTTGAGGGCATGTTGGTGGCGCCGGAGAACGGCTTCACGATCACGAACAACTTCGCCACCAACCGATTCGCGGAGATCGGCCTGGCTTCAGGCGACACCGGTCTGCGGCAGCCGACCGACGTCGCACGACCGGGGTCGGCGGAGTACGACGCCGTCGTGGCCGACAACGCGCGTCGACTGGTCACGGTCG
>NZ_JBAVCB010000123.1:0-3573 GCF_049586495.1 Aeromicrobium sp.
ACGTCGCGGTAGAGGTGCTCGAGCAGATGTCCGCGCTGCAGGGCCCGGGCGCCGTGCAGCTGGACGCACTGATCGACGATCCGCTGGGCCGCCTCGGTGGCGAAGAGCTTGGCCATGGCGGCGGTGCGGCCGATGGTGCTGCGGTCCGATCCTGCGTCGTAGGAGGCGGCCGCCGCATAGACGAGGAGTCGAGATGCCTCGAGCTGCGTGGCCATGTCTGCCAACGAGTGGGCCACCGATTGCTGCGCCACCAGCGGGCCGCCGTAGGCCTGACGCGTGGTCACGTGATCGATGGTCGCATCGAGTGCTGCGCGTGCCATACCGACCGCGAACGCGCCCACGCTGGGCCGGAACAGGTCGAGCGTCCGCATCGCGACCCGGAATCCCGCATCGACCTCACCCAAGACGTCGGCCCGTTCGACGCGAACGCCGTCGAAGGTGAGCCGACCGATCGGGTGCGGCGAGAGCATGTCGAGGTGTTCTCCGCTGAGCCCAGGCGCATCGCCGGCCACGGCGAAAGCGGTGACGCCGCGCGCGCCGGCGCCGATCGTGGTGCGAGCGAACACGGTGTAGACATCCGCCTCGGGTGCGTTGGAGATCCACACCTTCTCGCCGCTGAGCACCCAGCTGTCGCCATCGGCTTCGGCGTTCAGTGACAGCGCGGCAGCGTCGGACCCTGCGTTGGGCTCGGTGAGCGCGAAGGCCGCCACGGTCGTGCCCTGGACGACGCCGGGAATCCAGCGATCAATCGTTTTTGGCGTACCCGATTGGAGGATGGGGTAGCTGCCCAGGCCTTGGAGCGCCAAGGTCGTCTCGGCTTCGGGACTCACTGCGGCGATCGTCTCCCGCAGGAGGCACAGCTGCATGGCTGCTGCATCCCGCGGTGGGTCACCGGCGTGGCCACCGAAGAGATCGCGGAGCAAGCCGAGGTCGCCCATGGCCTGCAGCAGCGCCCGATTGACCCGACCTTCTACGCCGGCCGCGGCCACCTCGACGAGGTGCTCGACGGCGAGTTCGCGCACGCGAGTGGTGTAGGCGAGCTGGTCGGCGCTCAGAGCGAACCCGGACATCGCATCCTCCTCGTGAATTGCTGAAGAATCAGAGTATATCGCCTTGACAACGAGCGTCAAGCAAACAGTATACTCAGGCGGACTGAACCTTGAGGAGGAACTGTGCGCATTGCTGTGGTGGGTGGAGGGCCTGGCGGCTTGTACTTCGCGGCGCTTGCCAAGCAGCTGGGCCCCGATCACGACATCACGGTGTGGGAGCGCAATGCGGCCGACGACACCTTCGGGTTCGGTGTGGTCTTCTCCGACGAGACGCTCGGCGGGATCGAGCACGCCGACCCCGTCGTGCACGGGCTCATGGAGAAGGAGTTCGCGATCTGGGACGACATCGACGTGCACTATCGGGGCGACGTCATCACCAGTGGTGGCCATGCATTCGCTGCCATGGGGCGCAAGCGGCTTCTGGAGATCTTGCAGAATCGTTGCCACGACCTGGGCGTCGACGTGCGGTTCTCGACCGACGCTCCCGACGCGACCGAGCTCAAGGACGACTACGACCTCGTGATCGCCGCCGACGGGCTGAACTCCGCGATTCGCACCGCGTACGCCGATCATTTCGAGCCGACCCTCGACACGCGGAAGTGCCGTTACATGTGGCTCGGCACCGACAAGGTGTTCGAGGCGTTCACCTTCGACGTGCGTGAGACACCGCATGGCGTCATGCAGATGCACGGATATCCGTTCGACGAGCACGGCAGCACCTTCATCGTCGAGATGACGGATGAGGTGTGGCGTCGGGCAGGTTTCGAGGGCAACGACCAAGGGACGTTCGCGCCCGGCGAGTCCGACGAGCAGTCGATCGAGACCGTCCGTGAGCTCTTCGCCGACGCGCTGGACGGCCACGAGGTCCTCGCCAACAACTCACGGTGGATCAGCTTCACCACGGTGCGCAACGAGCACTGGGTGCACGACAACATCGTGCTGCTCGGCGACGCCGCCCACACCGCGCACTTCTCGATTGGTTCGGGCACCAAGCTCGCCATGGAGGATGCACTGTCCTTGGTCGCTTGCCTGCACGAGACCGACACCGTCGCCGGAGCTCTCGCCGCCTATGAAGTCGAACGCAAGGCGGTGGTCCTGTCGACCCAGCGCGCCGCGCAAGCGAGTCTCGAGTGGTTCGAGAACATCGAGCAGTACGTGCATCAGGAACCGGCACAATTCGCCTTCAACCTTTTGACCCGCAGTCGTCGCATCACGTACGACAACCTGCGCCTGCGCGATCCGGAGTTCATTGCTGGTGTCGACGCATGGTTCGCTGAGCACGAGCTGCGCGCCGGCCGGGGTGATGGCGGGGTTCGACCTCCGATGTTCCAGCCGTTCCAGATCGGCGACCTCGACGTGGTGAACCGCGTCGTCGTCTCGCCCATGGACCAGTACGTGTCGGTCGACGGCATGCCGGCGGACTTCCATCTGGTCCACCTCGGCGGCAAGGCGCTCGGCGGCGCCGGTCTGGTGATGACCGAGATGGTGTGCGTCTCGCCAGAAGGTCGTATCACGCCGGGGTGCACCGGATTGTGGACCGACGAGCAGGGCGATGGGTGGCGCCGCATCTGTGACTTCGTGCATGCGGCATCAGCGGCCAAGATCGGTGCCCAGATCGGTCACTCGGGGCCGAAGGGTTCCACCAAGCTCATGTGGGAAGGCATCGACCAGCCCCTTGAGTCTGGCAACTGGCCGGTGGTCGCGGCATCCGAGACGGCTTATCAGCCGGGCGTCAATCAGACTCCACGGGCGCTCGACCGACACGACATGGACGCCATCGTGGCCGACTTCGTCGCCGCTGCCCGGCGCGCTGATGACGCCGGCTTCGACCTGATCGAGCTGCACTGCGCGCATGGCTACCTGTTGTCCTCCTTCCTGTCGCCGGTGACGAACCAGCGCACGGACGAGTACGGCGGCGACCTGGCCGGCCGTCTGCGATTCCCGCTCGAGGTCTTTGCGGCGATGCGCGCCGAGCTCGCCGCGCACAAGCCGATGACGGTCCGCATCTCGGCCACCGACTGGGTCGAGGGTGGGATCTCGCTCGACGACACCCTCGCCATGTCGCGCGCCTTCGAGGAGGCCGGCGCGGCGGCGATCGATGTCTCGACCGGGCAGGTCACAGCGCGGGAGAAGCCAGCATTCGGCCGGTCCTATCAGACGCCTTTCGCTGACTCGATCCGCAACTCACTGGGAATCTCGACGATCGCCGTCGGCGTCATCTCCTCGGCCGATGACGTCAACACCATCGTGCTCGCAGGACGGGCCGACCTGTGCGCATTGGGGCGCGTCCATCTGTACGACCCGAACTGGACCTTGCACGCGGCCGTCGAGCAGGACTACGACGGCGACGGTGCGGTGTGGCCAGATCCGTGGCGTGCGGGCCGACGCAAGCCCCAGACCGGGCGCGCCGACGAAGCCAGGCCGAGACTGGAGCTCATCCGGGCGAATGGCGCGGTCGACGGTCACCGGCGGTGGCGGCCCGGGGCTGGTCGTTAGCCCCTCGAACACCGACAGAGGGCCCCAC
>NZ_JBAVCB010000124.1:0-1879 GCF_049586495.1 Aeromicrobium sp.
CTCCCGACGTGGTCGATCATCGACTCGCGAGTGTGGAAGGCGCAGGTCCCCTTCCTGGCCCGCCACTGTCGAGTGGTGACGTTCGACGGTCGCGGGAGTGGCCGCTCCAGCTCGCCGAAGGGTGCCGCGGCGTACGAGAACGCTGAGTACGCGTTGGACGCGCTCGCCGTGATGGACGCGACAAGCACGGAGACCGCGATCTTGGCCGGCCTGTCCTGCGGGGCGACGTGGGCTGTCCACGTGGCCGCCCGAGCCCCGGACCGAGTTCTGGGAATCTTCGCCGTGGCACCGTCGTGCGGCTTCTCCGTCGCCCATCGCCAGCGGGAACAGTTCGCCTGGCACGAGACCTATCCCCAGACCGCGGGGTGGGCCACGTACAACAAGGACTTCTGGCTGACCGGCGATCTGACCGCATTCCGTGAGTTCTTCTTCTCAGAAGTGTTCAACGAGCCGCACTCCACCAAGCAGATCGAGGACGCGCTCGACTGGTCGTCCAAGGTGGTGCCCGAGACCCTGGTGGCGACGACGGCCGCACGGCTGGGCTGCGACGGCGCTATGTGCGAGCCGCTCGAACCGCTGTGTGCCGGCGTTCGCTGTCCCGTCCACGTCGTTCACGGAACCGACGACCGCATCCAGCCGCATGCGATGGGAGAACGCCTCGCCGAGCTCACGCGTGGTTCGTTGACCTTGATCGAAGGCGGAGGGCACGGGCTGAATTCTCGTGACCCGATCTTCCTCAACAATTTGCTGCGCGAGTTCGTTGATCGGCTCTGCCCGCCTCCGCCCACTCGTCGGACCTGGCACCGCGCCGCGCGCCGGCCCCGGCGTGCGCTCTACCTGTCTTCACCGATCGGGCTGGGTCATGCGCGACGTGACATCGCCATCGCGCAGGAGCTCCGACTCCTGCAGCCCGACATGCAGATCGACTGGTTGACACAGCATCCCGTCACGCCCGTCCTCGAGGCGCACGGCGAACGCGTACACCCCGCGTCGAGCTGGCTCGCCAGCGAGTCTGCGCACATCGAAAGTGAGTCCGGTGAGCACGACCTCCACGCCTTTGAGGCCATCCGGCGGATGGACTCAATCCTGGTCAACAACTTCATGGTCTTCCACGAGCTGACGACCAGTGAGCACTACGACCTCGTCATCGGTGACGAGGCGTGGGACGTCGACTACTTCCTGCACGAGAACCCCGAGCTGAAGCGGTTTCCATTCGCGTGGATGACCGACTTCGTGGGTTGGCTACCCATGCCTGATGGCGGACTCCGCGAGGCTGCCCTGACAGCGGATTACAACGCGGAGATGATCGGCCAGCGGGAACGGTTCGGCTCGATCCGCAACGCGTCGTTGTTCGTCGGCAACCCCGAGGACGTCGTCGACCAGTCGTTCGGCCCCGGCCTCCCCGGGATCAGGGAATGGACCGAGGACAACTTCGACTTCACGGGGTACGTCACGGGATTCCATCCGCCGGACCCGGTCGCCCGCGCAGCGCTGCGCAGCACCTTGGGCTATCGGCCCGAGCACAAGCTCTGCGTGGTGACCGTGGGCGGTTCTGGCGTGGGGTCCTCGCTGCTCCAACGGGTACTCGACGCGGCGCCCATCGCCCGTCGGCTGCTGCCAGAGCTTCGCTTCCTGGTCGTCTGCGGCCCGCGCATCGATCCGGGCGCCTTGCCGCGTCGCCGCGGCGTCCGGGTGCGCGGCTATGTGCCGCGCCTGCACGAACACCTCGCCGCATGCGACATCGGCGTCGTGCAGGGCGGACTCACCACCTGCATGGAGCTGACGGCATCTGGGACGCCCTTCATCTACGTGCCGTTGGAGCACCATTTCGAGCAGAACTTCCACGTCCGCCACCGACTGGAGCGCTACGACGCTGGAA
>NZ_JBAVCB010000125.1:0-3089 GCF_049586495.1 Aeromicrobium sp.
CCCTGGGTGGCCGCTGCGTCGAGGACCACCGGGTTGCCGCCGAGGTCGGCGATGCCCACCGCGAAGGACACCCGGGTGCGCGTCGAAGCCTTGTCAAAGATGACCGCGACACTGCACGGACCGGTCAGGGGCGTCTTGGAGTACGGCGCTGCCTTCAGTTCGGCGGCAAGCGCCAGCACCTCGGCCTGCTCGGCCGGACTCAGGTCGTCGTCGCGCAGGAAGTGCCTCATGCGTCCGTCGCCGTGTCCAGCAGTCCACGCAGGATCGCGATGGCGTCGTCGGCCTGCTCGATCGACAGGACCAGCGGCGGCACGAGCCGCAGTCGGTCTGGAGTCGGCGCGTTGACGATCAGACCCCGCCCGAGTGCAGCCTTGGCCGTCTGCGCCGCGACCGGCGAGGCGAGGACGAGTCCGAGAAACAGCCCGCGCCCCGTGATCTCGGCGATGGCGGGGTGGTCCGACAGCCCCGCGCGGAACCGCTCACCGACGGTCACCACGTGGGTCAGCAGATCGTCGGTCTCGATCGTGTCGACGACGGCCAGTGCAGCGGCTGTGGACACAGGATTGCCGCCGAAGGTGGTGCCGTGGTGACCGGGCTGCAGCAGGGTGGCGGCGTCGCCCAGCGCGATGCAGGCGCCGATCGGGAGACCACCACCGAGGCCCTTGGCCAGGGTGATCAAGTCTGGCACGACACCCGATGGCGCATGCGCGAACCATTCGCCGGTGCGCCCCATGCCGCTTTGCACCTCGTCAACCCACATCAACGCGCCGTGTCGCTGAGTGATCTCCCGAACTCGCGCCAGGTAGTTCTCCGGCGGCACGATGACGCCGGCCTCGCCCTGGATCGGCTCGATCACGACGGCCGCGACCGTGTCGTCGACGAGCTGGTCGAGCGCATCGGCGTCGCCGTACGGTGCCCAGACGACATCGCCGGGAAGAGGCTCGAACGGTGCGCGATAAGGCTCCTTGGACGTCAAGGCGAGCGCGCCCATCGTCCGTCCGTGGAACGAGCCGTGCAGAGCGACGACCTTGGTGCGACCAGTGCGACGGGTGGCCTTGAGCGCCGCCTCGTTGGCCTCGGCACCGGAGTTCGCAAAGAACACCCGCCCCTCCTGGCCCACCAGCGACAGCAGCTTCTCGGCCAGCGTGACCTGCGGCTCGGTGGCGAAGAAGTTGGACACGTGTCCCAGCGTCGACATCTGCGTCGAGACGGCCTCGACCAGCGCAGGGTGGGCATGGCCCAGCGCATTGACCGCAATGCCCGCCAACAGGTCGAGGTACCGGTTGCCGTCGGCGTCCCAGACATAGCAGCCCTCGCCGCGGACCAGCATGGTCTGCGGCGGACCGAAGGTGTTCATGACGGCGTGGGCGTAGCGGTCGGTCCACGCAGCACTGGACGTTTGTGGGACGTGGGTCATGCGTCGTTCCCGGTGGCGCTGGTCGTGTAGAGGGCGGTGCGGATGCGCGTCTCGACGCCGGGCACCACCTGCGTGCCGACACCTTCGTCGGTGAACATCTCCAGCAGCACGGCGTGCGGGGTCCGCCCGTCGATGACCGTGGAGCGCTTGACGCCCCCGTGCACCGCCTTGAGGCAAGCGGTCATCTTGGGGATCATGCCGGTCGCCAGGTCCGGGATGATCTGCTCAAGTGCCTCGGGACTGATCTCGCCGATCACGTCGGTGCTGTGGGGCCAGTCAGCGTAGAGGCCCTCGACGTCGGTGAGCACCAACATCTTTTCGGCACCGAGCGCGATCGCGAGGGCAGCGGCAGCGGTGTCAGCATTGACGTTGTGCACCTGACCCTGGGCGTCGGGAGCGATCGTCGAGACGACCGGTATCCGACCGGCCTCGATCAGATCGAGCACCGCTTCAGGACGCACGCCGACGACCTCACCCACCAGGCCGATGTCGGTGGGCACGCCGTCGATGATCGGCATGGCCTTTTCAGCCTTGAAGAGCCCGCCGTCCTCGCCGGACAGCCCTACGGCGAGATCGCCGTGCTGGTTCAGCAGGCCGACGAGCTCGCGGCCGACCTGACCGGTCAACACCATGCGGACAACTTCCATCGCCTCAGGCGTCGTCACGCGGAGTCCGCCGCGAAACTCCGACTCGATGCCGAGGCGGTCGAGCATCGCGCTGATCTGAGGACCACCACCGTGCACGACGACCGGCTTGAACCCGGCCAGGCGCAAGAACACGATGTCCTCGGCGAAGGCCTGCTTGAGCGCTTCGTCAGTCATGGCGTTGCCGCCATACTTCACCACGATGACCTTGCCGTGGTACCTCTTCAGCCAGGGCAACGCATGGGCGAGCGTGACGGCCTGGTCGGTCGCCTTCTTCCACTCGTCGGGATGCCACTCGTGGTCGGGATCAGGAAATTCAGTGGTCATGATGAATACGCCGAGTTCTCGTGGACGTAGGCCTGCGTGAGGTCATTGGTCCAGATGGTGCCCGACTGGTCGCCGGACTTGAGATCGATCGTGACTGACACGGCCCGGTCGGTCAGGTCGATCATGTCGGGCGACTCGCCCGGGCCGCTCCCACGGCACACCCATACATCGTTCAGAGCGACGTCGAGGTCGCCTGGGTCGAAGGCCGCCTGGGTGGTGCCGACCGAAGCCAGGATGCGGCCCCAGTTCGGGTCCTTGCCGAAGATGGCGCACTTGAACAGATTGCTGCGCGCGACCGAGCGTCCCACCTCCAGTGCGTCGTCCACGGTGGCCGCGTTGACGACCTCGATGGCAATCTCGTGATCGGCGCCCTCGGCGTCGGCGAGCAGCTGCAGCGCGAGATCACGGCACACCGCCGTGACGGCCTGCGTGAACTCCGCAAGGTCAGGAGCGATGCCGGATGCTCCACTGGCCATCAACAAGACGGTGTCGTTGGTCGATTGGCAGCCGTCTGAGTCGAGCCGGTCGAAGGTCTGAGCCGTTGCGGTGCGCAGTGCAGCATCAACGGCGGCTGAATCGACGTCGGCATCCGTGGTGACGACGACCAGCATGGTGGCCAGCGCGGGCGCGAGCATGCCGGCCCCCTTGGCCATGCCGCCGACCGTCCAGCCGCCGCTGCCGTGCGCGACAGCCTCCTTCGC
>NZ_JBAVCB010000126.1:0-47421 GCF_049586495.1 Aeromicrobium sp.
GAACACTTCCCCGGCGGGGTGGGTGGCGCGACGCGGGTGGGGCGCACGGTCCGCCGACCGACGGGGCCCTGGACCCCGGCGGTCCACGAGCTGTTGGAACACCTGCGGCTTCACGACCTTCCCGGCGTGCCGGAGGTGCACGGCATCGGCGATGACGGGCGCGAGATCCTGTCCTACGTCGAGGGCCGCGGCGTGCCGGTCGACGCCGAGGTGGTGCTCGACTCCGTGCTGATCGAGGCGGGAGAGTGGCTGCGTCGTTTCCACGACACGGTCGACGCGTTCCGACCCGCTGGAACCCGCCACTGGCGCGGCGCCGGTGAGGTCGAGCTGGCCGACGACCAGATCATCTGTCACCACGACCCCGGTGCCTACAACTGGATCATCCAAAGTGGCCACTTCGTCGCCATGATCGACTGGGACATGGCTGGCCCTGGGGACCCGATCGATGACCTGGCCTTTCTCGCATGGACCGGCATCCCGTTGTATCGCGAGACCCCGATCGAGGACGTCGCCCGCCGTGTCGGTCTGCTGGCTGATGCCTATGGCGAGTGGGGCCCGTTCACCCTGCTCAACGCTGTGGTCGATCGCATGGCTGCTGCCGCGGACCGCATCGAGGCCGGCATCGCTCGCGGCGACGAGGGCATCGCCAATCTGCAGAAGGTGGGCGAGCCGCAGCGCACCCGCGAACGGGTCGAGGCGTTCCGGGCGCGCATCGCGGCCATCGACGCTGCACTCTGACGGCCGTGACGTCAGGGCGCGACATGCTGGGGGAGTCCGAAGGTGGTTCGGATGCCGTCCGAGTGCACCACCGAGTCGGGCGGGCGGTGCACGATGCCAGGTAGCCCGGCTGCTGCGACGAGGGTGTCGTCGAGCCTGTCGATCTGCGCAGACCGCAAGGGCCACGGCTCGTGGTGGTTGGGGATCCACAGCGTGCGGCCCAGCCAGCGGGTGTGCAGGCCGAACCGGGCGGTGACGAACTGGTCGACCGGCGACGGCACGACCGGGTCGCCGACGCGGACCTGCATGGTCCCGCCAGCGTCACGCGGTCTTGGCCACCGGCGACGCGTCGTGTAGGTGAGGCGGTCCCCATCGTGGCGGACCCGCATGTGCGCCCAGGTGTACGGAAGTCCGAAGGAGAACCGGGCGCCCAGCGAGACCATCAGCCGCGATGCCTCCAGCGACCGAAAGACGACTCCGTGGCGTCCCTGTGGATCGATCGAGTACAGCCGCACGTTGGTCTCGGCAAAGGTCCCGAAGTAGGGCACGGCGGGACCCCGTCCAAAGCCCGCGCCGTGCATCTGGAAAGGGATGAGTCCGACGTAGGTCGCGCCGTCGAGGACGTCCGGTCTGGTCCCGGCCGGGAGCAGCGGGGCCACCCGCTCAGGATCGACGGCCCAGTGCACGAACGTGATCCGATCCCAGTCCTGCACCATCAACCGCGGTCCCCGAAGCGTGGGCGCCACCGGGTCGAAGTTCACGCTTCATGGTCTCGCAGGCTGGCGCGTTCCGCCGGGTGGTGACCTGTGGCACCCCTAGGGTGGCGCCATGGATTCAGCCCTGACGACTGTCGCCCTCCCCGTGGCACTCGGCATCATCATGTTCGGTCTGGGCCTGTCGCTCACGCTCGAGGACTTTCGCCGCGTCCGCCATCACCCGCGGGCCGTCGTGGTCGCGCTCGGATGCCAGATCGTGCTGCTGCCGGCCGTTTGCTTCGGCATCGTGGAGCTGCTCAACCTGTCGCCGCTGCTGGCGATCGGCTTGCTGTTGCTCGCGGCCTCGCCCGGCGGAACCAGCGCCAACCTGTTCAGCCACCTGTTCCGCGGCGACGTCGCGCTGAATGTCACGCTGACCGCCATCAACTCGATCATCTCGATCGCGACCCTGCCGTTGATCACCAACTGGGCGATCAACCACTACGGCCGCGAAGACACCGTCTCCCTGCAGTTCAGCAAGGTCCTCGAGGTCTTCGCGATCGTCCTGGTGCCCGTGCTGCTCGGCATGCTGGTTCGGGCCAGGAAGCCAGCCATCGCCGCGCGCAGCGACCGAGGGGTGCGCATCGGTTCTGCCGTGATCCTCGCCGTCCTGGTCGTGGGAATCTTGCTCGACCAGCGCGACAACGCCGCGACCTATTTTGCCGACGTCGGCCTCGCCACGGCATTGTTCTGCGCGATCAGCCTGCTGGTCGGCTACTTCGTGCCCAAGGCATTCGGGGTCGTCGAGAAGCAAGCCATCGCCAGCTCGATGGAGATCGGGGTCCACAACGGAACGCTCGCCATCTACGTCGCGGTCGAAGTGCTGAACTCCACCGAGATCTCGGTTCCGGCAGCTGTCTACTCGATCATCATGTTCGTCTTCGCCGGGCTGTGGGGCTCGCTGCTGTCGCGTCGGGCGTCGGTGACCACTTCCACCAGCTAGATGTTGCTGCGGCCCAGCCACCCATCGACGAGGGCATTTCCGAACGTGCCGGTGGGATCGATCCGCTCGACCAGACGACCGAAATCGACCAGCCGTGGATAGGCGGCGTGGTGCCGCTCGGGCGTGGTCGTGAACAGCTTGCCCCAGTGGGGGCGGGCCGCGAACGGAGCGAGGGCGTCGTCGAGCGCCGGCAGGCAGGCCATCACCCCCGGCACGTCCCGACGCCAGGTGAAGTGCAGGGCCGCGCAGTCGGTGTCGTGGCTGGGACTGAGCCACAGCGGGTCGGCGGCCACGGTACGGATCTCGGAGATCAGCAGCACCGGCCGGACGATGTCGGCCATCGACCGCACCGCGTCGATGGCCGCCAGCGCGTGGTCGCGCGGGACGAGGTACTCCGTCTGCAGCTCGTCTCCGTTGCTGGGCGTGAACCCGAGCCGGAAGTGGGGCAGGCGATCCCACCACGGGCCGGGGCGGCCCAGCTGGTCTGTCGTCGACTCCGGATCGATCCCCGGGAGCGGGTGCAGCCCACTGGTAGCAGGGAGGGCGCCGAACAAATCGGATCGCGACGTCGTGCCGGACTTGAGCCAGACCGAGGTGGGTCCGACCTTGTTCCAGTCGGTGAACACACTCACGCTGTAGGCGGCTGAGGTGATCTCGTCGAAGTGCTCGACGAGATCACTCCACGGAAGGTGCTCGAACACGTCCTGCCTGATCTGGAAGGTGGGCCGGATGTCCAAGGACACCGCGGTGACCACCCCCAGCGCGCCGAGCGACACCACCATGCCCGCGAAGTCCCGGTCGCCGCGGCAGACCTCGCGCAGCTCGCCGTCGGCGCCGACCAGCTGGAGGGCGGAGACGGCGCTAGCCAGGCTGCCGTTGCGGTCACCCGAGCCGTGCGTACCCGTGGCGATGCCGCCGGCCACCGAGATGTGTGGCAACGAGGCCAGGTTGTGCAGTGCCCAGCCGGCTGCGTCCAGCTGTTGCACCAGCTCGCCGTAGCGAGTCCCCGCTGACACGGTGACCTCGCGCTGCTCCTCGTCGATCTCGACGCGCGCGGGCAGGCCGGCGACCGACACCTGGGCATGGTTGGTGTCCGCGATCGAGTTGAACGAGTGCCGTGATCCCACCGCACGCACCCGCGACGCCCCGGCGACGATCTCCTGCAGCTCCTCCACCGATGTCGGTTCGTGCAGCACGCTGGCGCCGTACCTCACGTTACCGGCCCAGTTGGTGTCCGTGCGCTGCGTCGTCACCGGTCCAGTGTGCGCTACGCCAGGTGCCGCTTCAGGAAGTCGACCTGCAGCAGCTTGAGGTTCTCGGCGACGATCTCCTGCGGCGTCATGTGAGTGACCCCGGACAGCGGCAGCACGGTGTGCGGACGGCCCGCGGCGAGCAGCGCCGACGACAGTCGCAGCGTGTGGGCCGCCACCACGTTGTCGTCGGCGAGTCCGTGGATGAGCATCAGCGGACGCTCCAGCAACGGCGCCAGCGGCAGCAGTGAGTTGGCGTCGTACACCTCGGGCTGGGTGTTCGGGTCCCCGAGGTAGCGCTCGGTGTAACAGGTGTCGTACAGGCGCCACTCGGTCACGGGCGCGCCGGCCACGGCGGCGTGGAACACGTCGGGACGCCTCAGCACGGCCAGCGCCGAGAGATAGCCTCCGTAGGACCAGCCGGTGATGCCGACCCGGTCCATGTCGACGTCATCGGGGAACCTGGCGGCCACCACCTGGAGGGCCTCGACCTGGTCGTCGAGCGTCACGCCGACGAAATCGTTGCGCACCGCCTTCTCCCAGTCGCTTCCGCGTCCGGGAGTGCCACGTCCGTCGGCGACGATGACGCAGAAACCCTGATCGGCCAGCCACTGGGCCTCGAGGAAGGCGCGGGCCGATGACAGCACGCGCTGCGCGTGCGGCCCACCGTAGGGGTCCATCACGATGGGCAACCGGCAGCTTTCGCGCCGATGTCCGCGAGGAAACAACACCGCAATGCTGAGGTCGTGCTCGCCGCCGCGCAGCATGGTGATTTCAGGCTCGAACGGGGGCGGTTCAGCCACGACTGACACGGTGCCGATTTCATCGCCGTCGTGATGCACCGTGATCGTGGTGCCGACCGCGTCGAGGCCTGAGCGGCTGATGACGGTGGTGGGCCCGCCCATGACAGCCCCGTGAAGTGCCGCTCCGGACGTCAGCTCGGTGACGCTGCCGTCGAAGCCGAACCGGACGACCTGCACCTGGCTCGGTTCGTCGGAAGCGGTGGCCACGACGCAGTCGTCGAAGGCCTCGACGATCGACCGGACCTGCCACTCATCGGGAGACACCGCGGTGCCGTCGAGCATGACCCGGCGGCGCCCGCCGTGATCCTCGACCGACACGAGGCGACCGGATCCGATCAGCCGCGGGCCTGAGGACAGCTCGACCCAGGCGGGGTCCGTGAGGTCGCGTAGCACCTTGGTGGCCCCGGTGGCAGGATCGATCGACACGATCTGCGAGGTCCGCTGATCTCGGCTGAGCACCTGGATGATCGGAGCGCCGAACTCGGTCCAGCTGACCCGACCGAGGTACTCGAAGCTGCTGGTGTCCCACTGTGCCTGCGTGCGGTTGCCGTCCAGCTCGACCAGCCAGAGGCTGACGTCAGCGTTGGGCGTGCCAGCGGCCGGGTAGCGCTGAGCCACCGGGCGCCGCTCGGGGTGCTCCGGATCGGCGATGTGCCAGGTCTGCACGGGTCCCTCGTCGGTGCGCTGCACCACCAGCGAGGTGCCATCGGGCGCCCACCAGAAGCCCCGGAACCGCTCCATCTCCTCGGCAGCGATGAAGTCGGCCTGCCCCCAGGTGACGTTCGCGCCGTCGGACGCGACCAGCGCTCGATCGTTGTTCCCGTCGATGTCGATGATGCGCAGCGCGCCGCCGGCTGCGTACGCGATGCGCTGACCGGTGGGGTCCAGACGGGGGTCGATCACGCCCTCGGCCGACGGCAGAGCCGTGACCGACCGGGACGAGAGGTCGACGGTCCACAAGCGTCCAGAGAGGGCGAAGCAGGCCCACCCACCGGCCGAGTCGACGTCGTACGACACGATTCCCGCCGCGGACTCGCGGGACCGTTCGCGGCGGGACCGCTCCTCGGCCGACAGCTGCTCGTCGCCGTCCAGCACGGCCATCGGGTCGACCAGGAGCGTCTCGACGCCGGTCGCCACGTCGTGCTCCCACAGCTGACCCGTGCGCGTCACGCCGTCGGGCGTGCGCACGAACCGGACGGTCGACCCGTCCGGTGAGACCGTGATGTTGCGGGGCACGCCGAGGGAGAAACGCAGGGTGCGGGCAGCCAGGCGGGGGTACGAGACGGTCATGCCTCGATCAAATCATCCAGGCCCGGTCGTCAGCGGGCCGGGAGCCGCGCACACCGAAGCATGTTTTGCCCTCAGTACGCTGGGGGCATGACGACTCCCGATCGCCGGATCCTCTTCGTGCACGCGCACCCCGACGACGAGACCATCGGCAACGGCACCACGATGGCCAAGTACGTCGCCGAAGGTGCCCAGGTCACCCTGGTCACCTGCACCGCTGGCGAGGAGGGCGAGGTGTTGGTCCCCGAGCTCGAGCACCTGGCGGTGCACCACGACGACGCGCTGGGCCCCCACCGGGTCAAGGAGCTGCGCGACGCCATGGCCGTGCTCGGCGTCACTGATTTCCGCTTCCTCGGCGGCGAGGGTCATTTCCGAGACTCAGGGATGAAGTGGGCCGAGGACGGCACGGCCACGGCGGCGGACGAGACCCGACACGACACGTTCTGGTCGGCTGATCTCACCGTCGCCTCAGATCTGTTGGTCGCGATCATCCGCGAGGTGCGCCCCCAGGTGATGGTCACGTACGACCAGTTCGGAAATTACGGCCACCCCGACCACGTGCAGGCCCACCGGGTCGCCACCTATGCGTCTGCGCTGGCGGCCGTGCGGTCCTACCGTCCCGATCTCGGCGAGCCGTGGCAGGTGGCCAAGTTCTACTGGTCGGCCATGGCCAAGTCGCAGCTGGCCGAGGGAATTCGGCACCTGCGCGCCGCCGGCGACACCACCACCTTCGAGGGCTGGGATCCTGACAACCTCCCGTGGGGGAGCGACGATCATGAGCTCGACGCCGTCATCGACGGCAATGACTACGTCGACGCCAAGATGGACGCCATGCGCGCGCACGCCACGCAGATTGCACTCGACGGTCCATTCTTCGCGCTGTCCAACAACCTGGGGAACGAGGTCTGGGGTGCCGAGCACTACCGCCTCGCCCAGGGGCAGCGTGGTCCGGTCGGTCCAGATGGACTCGAGACCGATCTGTTCGCCGGACTGTGAGCGCGCTGCATGGCTGACTCGGTCGACGACGCAGCCTTTCGCGCAGCCCTGAGCCGGTTCGGCAGCGGGGTCACCGTCGTGTCGACCGTGCTCGACGGCGTCGATCATCTGATGACCGCCAGCGCGTTCACGTCGGTCTCGTTGGATCCGCCCATGGTGCTGGTGTGCTCGCATCGCACGAGTCGATTTCACGACGCCGTCCTCGAGGCCGGCACGTGGGGTGTCTCGATCCTGGCCGAGAGAGGGATGAAGACCTCGGCCTGGTTCGCCCACCGGGGTCGTCCGCTCGAGGATCAGCTCTCCGGCATCGCGCACCACCGCGGAACATCGGGTGTCGCTCTGCTCGATGAGGCGCTGGGTTGGTTGGAGTGCCGCACGCAGGCTGTGCACGACGGGGGCGATCATGCGATCATCGTCGGCGAGGTCGTTGCCGCGGGAGTCATGCAGAATGCGGACGATCCCCTGATGTACTACCGGTCGCACTACGGAACGATGGTGCGTCTGGATGAGTCGGAGAAGACCGTTTTCAGCGACATTCCCGGGAGATTGACGACATGAACGACCGACCCGACGCGTCGGACGGACGGCCGTCGGACGATCCGACGCTGGACGGCGAAGAGGACGAGCTGTTTGCTGCTGTCACGGCGGCGATCTCTCGACCGCCGCGCCGTGACAGCGAGACCTTCCAGACTCCTCCCGAGCCCGAGCCCGAGCCCGAGCCCGAGCCCGAGCCCGAGCCCGAGCCGGTTCGCGACACGACGTACGACCACCTGTTCGCGCCACGGGGGTTCGAGGAGGCCACCACCTCCGACGGCGGTGCCGGGTCCGGCGACCGAACTGATGACCATTCCGGCGACGGCGGATTCTGGGACGACGAGACCCGCAGGAGCCACGCACTGCGCAACGGCGTGATCGGCGTGTTGGTTCTGATCGGTGCGGTCTACCTGGCGGGGTACTTCCTCACCGGCGCTCGCATGCCGGTCAACGCCACGGTGGCCGGTGTCGATGTGTCGAGCACGACGCCGCAGGAGGCTCGCGACACGATCACCCGCGAGCTCACTCCGCAGACCAAGAAGCCCATCACGCTCACGTACGAGGACACCGACTTCACCATCGAGCCGATCGACGCTGGGCTGGCCCTCGACGTGCCCGCATCGGTGGAGGCCGCAGGAGGCAAGTCCAGCTGGGATCCCCGCGACATGGTCGCCCTCGTGTTCGGCGATCACCCCAGTGACGCCGTGGTCACCACGGATTCCTCGAAATTCAACGGGTTCCTCGGCACGGTCGGCGAGACCGTCGACACCGAGGTCGTCGAGGCCCAGATCACCTTTCCGAAGGCCAAGCCCAAGGCCCGCAAGCCCACAGCCGGCGAAGTCATCGACCGGGTCGTCATGACCGAGCTCATCAAGGACGCCTACGTCGGCATCGGCGTCGAGGATGGCGAGCCGGTCGAGGTCGTGCTCAAGACGGTGCAACCGGCGGTCGATCAAGCCGGTCTGGACGAAGCCATGGCGGGCATAGCTGCCACAGCGGTCAGCGGACCAGTCAGGATCGAGGTGGGCGACAAGATCGTCAAGCTGCCGGTCACCGCTTACGCCCCGGCCCTGGTCATTCGGGTCGAGGACGGCACGCTCACCCCGTACATCGATCCCAAGAAGCTGGCCAAGCCGCTCACCGATTCCACCACCGGCATCGGCAAGAAGGCGGTCGACGCCACCGTGGTCATCAAGGACGGAAAGAAGGCGGTCGTGAAGCCCGGCAAGGCAGGCGTCGGCCTCCAACCCGAGGAGATGTCGGTCAAGCTGTTGCCAGCCGTGGCGGCCACCGGTGCCGATCGTTCGGTGAGCATCGAGGCCAAGGTCGTCGAGCCCAACTTCACCACAGCGGACGCCAAGGCGCTGAAGATCACCGAGAAGGTCAGCGAGTTCGAGACCAGGTACCAGAATGCCGCCTATCGCAACATCAACCAGGGGCGTGCCGCGGCGATTCTCAACGGCACGATCATCAAGCCCGGCGAGACGTTCAGCTTCAACGACACGGTCGGCGAACGCACCCAGGACAATGGCTTCACCACCGGCACCGTCATCAACGGTGGCGTGTTCCGCGAGGAGCTCGGCGGCGGCGTGTCGCAGGTGGTCACGACCACGTACAACGCAGCCTTCTTCGCCGGCATGGACGATGTCGAGCACCATCCGCATGCGTTCTACATCAACCGGTACCCGGTGGGACGCGAAGCGACGGTCTACTACGGCAGTCTGGACCTGCGGTTCAAGAACTCGACGGACTATGGAGTGCTGATCCGTTCCTACATCGTGCCCAGCACCTCCAGTCGCGAAGGGGTCATGCACGTGGAGATGTGGAGCACCAAGGTCTGGGACGTCAAGGCCGGCGCATCGCCTCGTCGAAACTTCCGCAAGCCGGGCAAGCAGTACGACGAATCCGACCAGTGCGTGGCGCAGTCACCCATCAAGGGTTTCGACATCGACATCTACCGGACCTTCTACCGGGGCGGCAAGAAGGTCAAGTCAGAGACCGACACGGCCGTCTATCAGGCCGCGGACCGAGTCATCTGCGGCAAGAAGCCCGAGGACGAGGAGTGATCCGAGGTCGCGCTCGTCAGCACCGGCCCGCTGCCTGCGGATGTGCGGAGGGTGACTGGAGGTAGCGGTAGTCGTGGTGGTCGACGAAGCCGAACGGTTCGTACAAGGCCAGCGCGGCCGTGTTCTCGCGCATCGTCTGCAGATACGCCTTGTCGGCTCCACGCTCCACCGCCCAGGCCAGACAGGTCGACACCAGGCGGGTCGCGAGTCCAGCCTCTCGGCGGTGAGGAAGCACCTCGACGGCGGCGATGCCGGCCCACTCACCCGTGACCACCACGCGTGCGATGGCTTCGATCGGATCGCCGAGCTGGGCGAAGCCCACCGTCGTCGGCCCAGAGATGACGGCCCGGGCGGCCGACATGTCCTCATCAGCGCGTCCGTAGAGGGCCAGCCACTGCTCGTTGAGCTCTGTGCGCACCTCGACCTCTGGATCGATCGCGTAGGTGAGGGCGAGATCGGCCACCTGCACCAGGGCGCCGGCCCGCAGGCCGTTGCCTGGACCCCACCCGGCGTCGAGGAAGTCGCGCTCGGCGCCCGACCCGACGATCACCTGGGCCATCGGGGGAGCGGATCGGGCGAGGTACCAAGCCTCCACGGCGGCTATCGCGTCGGTTGACTCCATGCCGGGCGAGCCGACGGCCGCGACGGAGTTGGCTCGGCCGGTGAAGCCGCCGGCGGCGCGCAGCTCCCAGTCGCCCAACATCTCCGATTGCAGTGGCGGCCACCCGCGTGAGGTGATCTGGGTCAGCGTGGTGGTGTCGACGTCGGCTGCTCGGCGACGACGCAATGGGCGTTCGGGCACCTGCTTCCACGTGACCACGTCGGTCACCGCGACCCGGTGCACCGTGCCGTCTCGACGCTCCACGACGTACGCCTCGGCATCGATCGAGAGAACCCGTCCGACCGTGTCGGTCATGGCCGGCCCGCCCGTGGGACCGGTGCCGCCGACCAGCGATCGCACCACGATTCGGGTTCCGATCTGCGGCGCATCGTTCACGGGTCAAGACTGACATGTCGCCGAATCGGACCTGACCACCCACGGCCAGATGGCGGGCGGGATACTGGTCGGGAGCAACGAAGGAGAACCACCCGTGACGTACGTGATCGCCCAGCCGTGTGTCGACCTCAAGGACCTCGCCTGTGTGGACGAGTGCCCGGTCGACTGCATCTACGAGGGCAAGCGCATGCTCTACATCCAACCCGATGAGTGTGTGGACTGCGGAGCCTGCGAGCCGGTCTGCCCGGTCGAGGCGATCTTCTACGAGGACGACACACCGCCGGAGTGGGCGGAGTACTACGAGGCGAACGTGAACTTCTTCGACGAGATGGGCTCGCCCGGCGGCGCCGCCAAGCTGGGCGTCATCGATCGTGACCACCCGATCGTTGCTGCGCTCCCTCCACAGATCCACGACGAGCACTGACAGTGAGCTCCGTGGGTCGTCGCCGGATGTCGGCTCGATTCCCGGACTTCCCGTGGGACACGATCGCCGCGGCGAAGGCGCGTGCGGCATCCCACGCCGAGGGGATCGTCGATCTCTCGATCGGCAGCCCGGTCGACGACTCGCCCGCTCTGGCTCAGCAGGCCCTCACGCGGGCCGCCAACGCGCCGGGCTACCCCACCGTCTCCGGCCCGGAGTCGCTGCGCCAAGCCGCAGCCGACTACCTGGCCCGCCGGTTCGGTGTGCAGGGACTGGACACGTCCGCCGTGCTGCCGACGATTGGCTCGAAGGAGCTCATCGCCAACTTGCCCGCCCAGCTCGGTCTTGGCGGCGATGATCTGATCGTCGTGCCGGAGCTGGCCTACCCCACGTACGAGGTGGGCGCGCGGTACGCCGGATGCGAGGTCGTTGCCGCCGACTCGACGGTGGCCCTGGGGCCGAGGATGCCGGCGCTCATCTACCTGAACTCGCCCGCCAACCCGCACGGACAAGTGCTGGGCGTCGACCACCTGCGCAAGGTGGTGGACTGGGCGCGCGATCGTGGCACCTTGGTGGTCTCCGATGAGTGCTACCTCGAGTTCGGGTGGGACGCCGAACCGATCTCCGTGCTGCACCCAGACGTGTGCGGCGACTCGCACGACGGAATCATCGCCCTGCACTCGGCATCCAAGCGGTCCAGTCTGGCCGGATATCGAGACGCCATGGTGGTGGGTGATCGATCGGTCGTGCACGAGCTGCTCGAGGTGCGCAAGCATCTGGGTTTCATGCAACCGTCGCCCGTGGCAGCAGCCATGGAGGCGGTGCTCGGCGACGACGCGCACGTCGACACGCAGCGCGAGCTGTACCGGGCCCGACGTGCCACGTTGCGAGCGGCACTGGAAGCCGCGGGATTTCGCATCGAGCACTCCGAGGGCTCGTTGTATCTCTGGGCCAGCCGCGTGGTTGACGGGTGCGGCGAGAACGGCCGTGCGACCCTCGACTGGCTCGCCGACCGCGGCATCCTGGTCGCGCCCGGCGACTTCTACGGACCAGGCGGGGCCGAGTTCGTGCGCATCGCCTTCATGGCCACCGACGAACGTATCGCCGCCGCAGCATCCCGACTCGCCTGATCGGGCCAACGGCTCTCAGTTGGTGCTGAAGATGACGGTGTCGTCGCGTCGGGTGGGGGAGGGCTGCCACCCGTCATCAGAATCGCCGGCAGTCCACGTCCGATCGTCGAACGTGACACGACTGATGCCCAGATCGGCGGCATGTCCGACCAGGTAGTGCGCGACGCCCCAGCCGCGGGCTTCGATGTCGGCTGATGGGCCGGTGAGGCGATAACTGGCGTCGTCGCCAAGCACCTGCACGTCGATGTCTCCGAACGCCGCGAGCACGTCGTCGGCTGCGCGCTGGATGCTGCGCACGTTGCCGGGGTTGATCTGGCAGGTGAACGCAGCAGGGCTGTAGCCGCGCAGCGCCGACGCGAGAGCTCGGGCGCCCTCTTCGTGCTGGGCGTAGGCACGGGGAAAGGCCGACCGCTGCACCCGCTGAGCCGCGTCGGTGATCTGGAGCGTCTCGTAGTCCTTGACCTTCACCAGCCCGTCGTAGAACGCCCCGATCGAGTGGTAGGGATCCAGCACCTGCTCGGCGGTGCCCCACCCCTGCGAGGGTCGTTGTTGAAACAGCCCAAGCGAGTCCCGGTCGCCGAAATCGATGTTCCGCAGCTTCGACTCCTGGAAGGCGGTGGCGATCGCGATCGTGGTGGCGCGGGGTGGCAGTCCGCGCCGCTGGGCGATCGCAGCCATCAGCGTGGCCCACTGGGCCTGCTCGAGATCAACCTGAGCCCGCACCGCGCCGACCTGTGCCTGGCAGAATTCGCTACGCATGGGGGTACGGTCCCGCACGGCGACGCTCACCAGAATTCCGGCAGCGACCAGCCCAAGGATCACGAACCATCGCAGCCGCATCGGATCAGTTGGCGTGCAGGGCTGAGTTGAGGTCGATGCCGGAGCGCTCTCCGCGCGGGCGCGCCTCGAGGGCGCCGGTCTGGCTGTTGGTGAGGAACAACAGGCCATCCTGACCGGACAGCTCCTGCGCCTTGACGATCTGACCGTCCGGGAGCGTCACCTTGCTGCCAGCCGTGACATAGGTGCCTGCCGCCACGACGCAGTCATCACCCAACGAGATGCCGATGCCGGCGTTGGCGCCGATCAAGCTGCGTTCGCCCACGCTGATGATCTGGGTTCCACCGCCCGACAACGTGCCCATGATCGAGGCGCCGCCGCCCACGTCGGAGCCGTCGCCCACCACGACGCCGGCCGAGATGCGGCCCTCGACCATCGCGTGGCCGAGCGTGCCGGCGTTGAAGTTCACGAAACCCTCGTGCATGACCGTGGTGCCCTCGGCCAGGTGGGCACCAAGCCGGACGCGGTCGGCGTCGCCGATGCGGACGCCTGACGGGATGACGTAGTCGGTCATGCGTGGAAACTTGTCGATGCTGGTGACCGCGACGTGCAGACCGACAGCCTGCGCGCGGGCGCGGGTGGCCTCGAATCCCGCGACGGCACACGGGCCGATCGAGGTCCAGACCACGTTGGTGAGCAGCCCGAACTGACCGTCGAGATTGATGTCGTGGGGGCGGACCAAGCGGTGCGACAGCAGGTGCAGGCGTAGCCAGACGTCGTACACGTCGACCGGCGCATGGGCAAGGTCGTCGATGACGGTCAGCACCATGATCCGCTGCACGTCACGCACATCATCGGTGCCGGTCAGTGCCGCGAGCTCGGGGGGCTCGACCGATCCGTCCAGCGGAGCACCCAGACGTGGTGCTGGAAACCAGACGTCCAGCACGGTGCCGTCGGGCGTCAAGGTCGCGATGCCGTGGCCGAACGCTCCGGGGAGTTCTTCAGTCATGTGCCCAACCTATCGACCGGGCCTACGACTTGGGCAGACCGTCCTTGGTGCACAGGTCGTCGAGCTGGGCGGTTCGGTCGGTCTTGATCAGCTCGAAGAACTGCAGGGCGCGCTCGCGGTCCCAGCGAACGCTGAAGTCGGCGAGTGGCACGGTGCAGTTCAGCCCCTTGCCACCCATCACGGAGGACAGCGACAGCGCGAATCGGGCCAGCGAGATCGGGCCCACGTCCTCCCCGATCGTCAACGACTCAGAACCGCCCTTGCCGACGGAGAAGTAGCGGGCGGGGTTGATCACGGTCCACGGCGACCGCAGTGCCGCGCCGGTGGCGCCGATGACCTCACGCTGGTTCTGCACGCGCTCGATGTCCTGGGTGGTGAAGGAGTGCCGGTTGCGCGAGTAGGCCAGGGCCGTCTTGCCGTCTGCCTCTTGGCACCCCTTCTTGACGTCGAGCCCAGAATCCTTGTCCTTGACGTCTTCCTTCGGGCAGATCTCGATGCCGCCAACCGAGTCGACCAGGTTGACCAGGCCGCCAAATCCGATCTCGACGTAGTCGTCGATGCGTACGCCGGTGGTCTGTTCGAGGGTCTCGACGAGCAGCTTCGGGCCGCCGACGGCGTAGGCCGCGTTGATCTTGGTGGTTCCGACGTCCCGGATCGGGACGATCGAGTCTCGCGGAACCGACACGAGTGTCGAGGGCCCTGCCCCGATGTGCAGGAGAAGGATGGTGTCGGTCCGCGCACCCTCAGGATTGCCGGTCGACAGGTCGGCGCGCTGCTCGGCCGTCAGCCCCTTGCGGCTGTCAGACCCGACCAGCAGGTAGGTGATCCCGGGTTGGTCGCCGGGCCGTTCCCCGGCGGGCTCCGCGTCCACCCGGTCGATCCTGCTCCAGGCCCAGACGGGCACCGCGGCGAGAAAGACGATCCAGACCAGCAGCACCAGCTTGATCGTCCGCCATGACGACCTGCGGGATCCCGATCGACGCGGGGGGCGGTCACCGCCGCTGGGACGACGCCGCCCCGGAGGTGGGAGATTGGGCGGCGGCAGATCGGATCCGCCGCCGTGCGGCGCCGACG
The DNA here is from genome assembly GCF_049586495.1 of Aeromicrobium sp. GTDB lineage: Bacteria > Actinomycetota > Actinomycetes > Propionibacteriales > Nocardioidaceae > Aeromicrobium. The sequence goes on from NZ_JBAVCB010000126.1 coordinate 14,760, forward strand.
CCTGCTGTGCCGTGGGGGCGTCCGGCTGCTGAGGTTTCCCGTACAACCAGTCGTACTGATCGTTCGAGCGGGGGTCCGACATGGGATTGAAGGTACCGGAGGCACCCGCGAAACACTCTCCACTCGTCGGCGCGCCCTGAACCTCAACTCGAGAGTTTGCGTGAATACTGAGAATCGCCACAGCGGCATCCCCACTCTCTTCCCCACTGTGAGGGCACCATGACCGACGTTCGAGCGAGTGTGCTGGGCGGTTCCTACGAACGGCCTGCAGACGCCTCGGCCCGCATCCAGTTCCGTCGCGGCCTCACCCTGACCGTGATGACGGTCCTCATGCCCGGATCTGCCCAGCTCGTGACGGGCAATCGCACCGTGGGCCGGATCGCCGTACGCATCTGGCTCGGGGTCCTTGCCCTCGGAGGTCTGCTGCTGCTGATCTCGATGACGTCGCGTCGGGGCATGTTCGCGCTGGCCACCAACACCACTCTGCTGCACCTCGGTGCCTGGCTGCTGATCGCTGGAGCTGCGGCCTGGGTCGCGCTGCTGGTCGACGCCTGGCGGCTCGCGCAGCCGCGGCGCATGGAGCGCAACCATCGGCTCTGGATGACTGGGCTGAACTCCGCGCTGTGCTTCGCCATGGCCGGCAGCATGTTGTTCGCGGCTCATCTGATCAACACCAGCAGCTCGGTCATCGGCACCGTGTTTGCCTCGGACAGCGTCTCGGGTCCGTCCGATGGCAGGTACAACGTGTTGTTGCTCGGCGGCGACTCAGGAGTTGGGCGCAATGGCGTGCGACCCGACTCCCTGACGGTCGCGAGCATCGACCACGACACTGGCCGCACCGTGCTGATCGGCCTGCCGCGCAATCTGGAGGATGTCCCCTTCCCGCGGGGTTCGGTCATGGACACCGAATTTCCCGATGGCTTCGCCTGTGCCGATGCCTGCTATCTGAACGCCATCAACACCTGGGCCAACGACCACGCCGACAAGTTTCCCGCCGACTACGGAGATCAGCCCGGCATCCGCGTCACGATGGAGGCGATCGAGCAGATCACCGGGCTAAAGATCAACTACTACGCCCTGGTCAACATGCACGGCTTCAGCAAGCTCATCAACGCCGTCGGCGGAGTCACGATGAATGTGCGACAGCGGACCGCCATCGGTGGGATCGGCTCACCGATCCGCGGCTACATCGAGCCGGGTGAGCAGCAGCTGACGGGCAGCCAGGCGCTGTGGTACGCCCGGTCCCGCGTCGAGAACAACGACTTCTCCCGCATGGGCCGTCAGAAGTGCGTCATGACCGCGATGCTGCAGCAGCTCAATCCCAAGTCGGTGCTGTTGAACGCGGAGAAGATCGCCGACTCCAGCAAGGCGTTGCTGACCACAGACATCCCGCAACAGGATCTCGGGATCTTCATGGACCTGGCACTCAAGGCGAAGAACGAGAAGATCTCATCGGTGTCATTGGTGCCGCCGGTGATCTACACCGGCAACCCGGACTACAAGAAGGTCCGCCGTCTGGTGTCCAAGGCGATCGACAAGGCCGAAGGAAAGTCGCCCACCAAGCCGAAGAGCGGCCTGCTGGCGGCCACCTTGTCGGTCCCCAAGATCGATGCCGACAAGGACCCCATGAAAGCGAACCAGAGTGCAGACCTCTCCGCCGCCTGCTGACGTTCCAAACCGTTCACGATGGTTCAAGTAGGTCGGGGACGAATTGTCAGTGATAATGGTCTGTCCCTGATCACCTGAACCCAGGACGTCATGTCTCACCGCGCCAGTGTGTTGGCACGCGGCTACGAGGACCGCCACCTCGATTCGCCACGCGTGCGTTTCCGGCGCGCCCTCGTGCTGGGTCTCGCGACCCTGGTCCTCCCCGGATCGGCGCAGGTGGCCGTCGGCAAGAAGTCGGTGGGCTACGTCGCGCTGCTGGTCTGGTTGAGCGTTCTCAGCGGCATCGGCTACCTCGCGTACCGGTCCCGCGATGACAGGGCGGGGGTCATCGATGTGTTGACCAACCCCGACACCTTGTTGTTCCTGCGGGTGGGTCTGATCGTGCTCGCCGTCGGATGGATGGCGTTGTTCGTCGACGCCTGGCGCATCGCCCGACCGCGCGGGCTGACCTGGCCGCGCGCCGCGCTGGTCGCGGTGGTGAACGTCGCGATCCTCGGAAGCGTCGCGGGGTCGGCCGCCTATGCCTCGCAGCTGCTGGACGTGTCGCGCACCAGCATCCAACAAGTGTTCTCGGAGAACTTTCCCACCTCGGTGCCGCTGGAGGGCCGCTACAACATCTTGCTGGTCGGGTCGGACTCCGGGGCCGAGCGCACCGGAATCCGCCCGGACTCGCTGACTGTCGCCAGCATTGACACCACCACGGGTCGCACCGTGCTGATCTCGATGCCACGCAATCTGCAGAACGTGCCGTTCCGGGAGGACTCGCCGATGCGCACGGTGTACCCCTATGGCTACAACTGCGGCCCCGAGTGCCTGCTGAACGCGGTGCACACGGCTGCGCAGGACCGCGCGGATCTCTACCCGGACAGCGAGGACCCCGGCCTCGACGCCACGATCGATGCGGTCGAGGGCGTCACCGACCTCACGATCAACTACTACATGATGGTCAACCTCAAAGGCTTCCGCACCCTGATCAACGAGCTCGGGGGCGTGGAGATTGACGTCAAGACCCGGATCGCGATGTTCGGCAAGGACGATGCCTACAAGCAGACCTACATCGAACCCGGCCTGCAGAAGCTGGATGGCCAGCGAGCGCTGTGGTACGCGCGCAGCAGGGTCCAGTCCGACGACTACACCCGCATGGGGCGACAGAAGTGCCTGATGGCGGCGATGCTCGAACAGCTCGACCCCACGTCGGCCGTGACCAACGCGATCGGCATCGCCAGGTCGGGCAGCGAGCTGTTCAGCGGCAACATGCCGCGTGCCGAGCTGGGCAAGTTCGCGGACCTGGCGTTGCGCTCGCGCAACGAGAAGATCATCACGGTGTCCATCGTGCCCCCTGAGGTCGACGTGACCAATCCGGACTTTCCCGCCATCCATGACGCGATCCAGAAGGCCATCACGCGGTCCGAGAAGGCAACGAGCGCCACGTCGACTCCGACTCCGACACCAACCGCGACGACGACGCCGGGCTTCGACGAGATCACCCAACGGTCAGCCAACAACGCCGACGATCTCCGCTCGGCCTGCTAGCAGCAGGCAGGCAGAACCTACTTCTTGGTCTTCTGAGCTTCCTCGTAGGCCGCGACGACCGTGTCAGCGGGCCCATCCATCATCACGTTGCCTTGGTCGATCCAGATGGCACGTGAGCAGGTGTCGAGGATCGAGCGCATCGAGTGACTGACCAAGAAGACGGTGCCCGCGTTGTCGCGGATCTCACGGATGCGGGCTTCGCTGCGATCGCGGAAGTTGCGGTCGCCGACCGCCAGCGCCTCGTCGACGATGAGAATCTCGTGAGTGCGGGCCGTGGCGATCGCAAACTTCAGACGAGCCGTCATGCCCGAGGAGTAAGTGCGCATCGGGAGCTCGATGAAGTCGCGAATTCCGGAGAAGTCGACGATCTCGTCGTAGCGATCGTCAACCTCGTCGCGGCTCAGCCCGAGGGCCAGACCGCCGAGGATCACGTTGCGCTCTCCAGAGAGATCTTTGATGAGCGCTGCGCCGACGCCGAGCATGCTGGGTCGAGCGGTGGCATAGATCGAACCCTGAGACGTGGGCGTGAGGCCCACGATGGCACGCATCAGAGTGGACTTGCCCGAACCGTTCGTGCCGATGACGCCGATGCTGTCGTTTTCGTAAGCCGTGAACGACACGCCCTTGAGTGCGTGCACGGAGCGTGTCTTGCGGGTGCGCTGCAGCAGGCGACGTCCCGCGTCGGCCCCGGTGGCGCGCTTCCCGGTGGCGAGCACCCTGTACTCGACGTGGACGTCATCAACGATGACGACGGGCTTGCGGGCGTCAGTCAGTTCGGCCATACCGCTCCTCGGCAGCCCAGAAGTACAGGACGCCCACGATCAGCATCGCGAAGGACCAGATCGTGGCATACACCCAGTACTCGCCAGGGATGGTGTAGTCGGGGCCATCGAGCAAGATGGCGCGACCGAGAGTCAGGAATTCGTGGATCGGCTGCACGTCGGCGATCTTGCGCACGATCGAATCGGCGCCGAACCGCTGCTGCACGCTGAAGAAGATGCCCGAGGTGTAGAAGAAGAATCGCGCCACGAAGGGCAACAGCTGGGTCAGGTCGCGGAAATGGACGGTGAGGCGGGCCGTGATCATCGTGAGTCCGGTGTTGAACACCGTGAACAGCAGCGTGAGGGGGATCAACAGGAGCCATTGGACCGACGGGTAGTGGCCGTAGGCCATCACCGTGATCAGCATGATCAACAGCATCGGAATGAACTGGATCAGGCGCTGGCCCACCAGTGCCAAGGGCAGCGACATCCGCGGGAAGCTGAGGCTCTGCACCAGTGCTGCATTGGACGTGATCGACTTCGCCCCCGTGGTGAAGCACGAGGAGAAGTACTCGAACATCATCACGCCGATGACCAGGAACGGGATGAAGTCATCGATGCCCCGGCGAGTCTGCAGCAGAAATCCGAACACCAGTCCGTACACGCCGGCGTTCATCAACGGTTTGAGGACGACCCATCCCATGCCGAGCCGATTGCGCCCATTCTCGGCCTCGAGGCGGAACTTGGCCAGCGCGACGATGAACTCTCGTCGTTGCCAGACCTGGGCCAGATAGGCCATCAGCGGCGGTCGGCCGCCCACGCGGTGAAGGCCCGCGCGCGCCGCATCGTCGGCGATGGTCATTCGTGTCCCTACTGTTCGCCTGACATGTCACCCTGGCCTGGCTCGGGGTCGTCGTCCGAGGGCAGCACGAGTGTAGTCGATCGATCAGGCCGTGACCGCGCCCTCCTGCGCTGCGATGCGGGAGAGCTCGTCGACGCCAGCCGAGGCGACCACCACGATCGAACCTCCCCCCGCCATGGCGGACACGATCAGCCGCGCGTCGCGGGTCGTGGAGCCGGGCTCGACCAGCAGGCGACTCGGCTCGGGAGGGGACTCCCGGGCGAGGTCGGCGTGGGTCCACCGTGTGCCGGCGAGATCCAGTGCCAAGCCATCGGCGGTGGGCGGGTCGAAGGGCTCGAAGTGGTCGCCGTGCCCCGGCACCTCGAGTGCGAGATCGAGGAACCCGGTCGGCGGCGTCGCGAACGGCCCGCCCAACGGGCGGAGGGAGGCGGCCAGCTTCACCGGTTCGTGAGCCAGCAGATCGGGGCCGCTCACCCCGATCTCGGCGTCGTGGTCGGTCACGACGGCTCCGACGTTCCATGCCGCCAACAACCACACGAACGACAACCAGTGGGTCGGCAGCCCGATGCGGATGCGGGTGCCCGGTCCGGCGTCGAGATCATCGACCAGCAGGTTCGAGGTCTTGGCCACCCAGTTGGCTGTCGTGGTCCCGCTCAGCTCGATCCGCTCACCGGTGTGCTGGTCGTAGTAGGTGAGGAGGGGGGCAGCGGGATTCGAGATCGCTGGCAACAGGCGGTCGAGGGGGGTCATGCGGCCCACCCTAGGGTGAGCCGACACGCCGTCGCTTTGACCAATCCGGCCATTTCGCTTGACTTGTGCGTCCGACAGGCGTGTAATTCCAAACATGTCATTCGATTTGGGTCTGCCGCTGGAGTCCGACGAGGAACTCATGTGGCAAGAGCGTGCGTTGTGTGCACAAACGGACCCCGAGGCGTTCTTTCCTGAAAAGGGCGGATCAACGCGCGAGGCCAAGCGGGTCTGCACGACCTGCGACGTCCGCGGAGAGTGTCTCGAGTATGCGCTGGCTCACGATGAGCGGTTCGGCATCTGGGGCGGCCTGTCCGAGCGTGAGCGTCGCAAGCTGAAGAAGCGCGCCTGACGGCATCTGTGTGGCCTCGGTCAATTGACTTGTAGGCTCCACAGGTGAGTGAGTCTGCGCCGGTGAGCCTCTGGCTCGACGATCCGCCGACCGTCGGCGCAGTGCTGGTCACCCACAACGGCGCCACGTGGCTGCCCAAGGTCCTGGCCTCGCTCTCTGCGATGTCTCACGCCCCAGACGTGTGGCGTGCCGTGGACGTGGCGTCGGCCGACGGCAGCGCTGAGCTGGTCCGTGATTCTTTCGGCGCCGACCGCGTCGTCCGCGCTCCGAGGGGGACTGGCTTCGGCGACGCTGTCCGCCTCGGGCTCGAAGCGATGCCGCGCACCGACTGGATCTGGTTGCTGCACGACGACAGCTCGGTGCTTCCGGGCACGTTGTCGGGACTGCTCGACATCGCGACGTCCGCACCCGACATCGCGATCGTCGGTCCCAAGATTCGCGAATGGCCGTCCCTTCGCCGCTTGCTCGAGGTGGGCCTGACCATCACGGGGACCGGTGGACGCGAAACCGGTCTTGAGGCTGGTGAGCCTGATGCTGGGCAGCACGATCGGCCGCGCACCGTGCTGGCCGTCAACACCGCCGGCATGCTGATCCGTCGTGACGTCTGGGATGAGCTCGACGGCCTCGATCGCCAGCTGCCGCTGTACTTCGACGACATCGACATCGGATGGCGCGCGGCGCGCGCGGGGTACCGCACCATGACAGCGCCGTCAGCCGTCATCTTCCACGCGGAGGCCTCCACGCATGGCGTGCGCCGTGCCATGTCCGGCGACCGGCCCCTGTGGGAGCGACGCCGTGCCGGGCTGTTCGTCCAGCTGGCCAACACGGGTCGAGTCATGTTCGTGTGGCAGTACGTGCGGTTGTTGTGTGGTTCGGTGATCCGCGTTCTCGGCTTGCTGATCGCCAAGGACCCCGAGGCCGCTGGCGACGAGCTGCTGGCTGTGCGCTCGGTCTACGCCCACCCGTTGCGGCTGCTGCGTGCGCGCAAGGCCCGCCTGCGCACGGCCCGTCGCACCAACCGGGCCGTGGGCGGACTGTTCGCGCCCGCGTGGCTGCCATACCAGCACGGATTCGATGCGGCGCGGGAGGCATTTGTCGCCATCGTCAACCCCGAGACCATCGAGACGGTCGGCCGTCGCTCGTCGCTGGAGCACACGCCCGACCATGTCGAGGATCTCGACGAAGGCCCTCCGCTCCTGCAGCGTCGCCCGTGGCTCGTCACGATCATCGCGCTGTCGGTCCTGTCCTTGGTGGCCTCACGCACGTTGCTGGGTGGCATCTTCGGAGGAGGCCTGTCCGGGGGTGCTCTGCTGCGGGCGCCTGACACGGCCGGTGGATGGTGGTCCTTGCTGATCGGCGGCGATCGCGGTGTCGGCTTCGCGGCCGATGCGTGGGGGCCGCTGTTCGCCTTGCCCCTCGCGGTGGTGGCGACGCCGATCTGGTTCCGTCCCGACCTGGTTGTCACTGCGGTGTTGATCTTCGCCGTCCCTCTCGCAGGCGTGGCAGCCCACCGCCTGGGCCGGCGGCTCAGCCCGCACCGCGGGCACCGCATCGTGTGGGCGCTCACCTACGCAGCAGCCGTCGCCGCAGTGGGTGCCGTCCCCCAAGGCCGCTTCGGCACCGTCGTCGCGTTGATCGTGACGCCGATCGTCGTGAACCTCGGCCTGCAGCTGGCCGAGCTGCCGCGATGGCAGACGGCCCTGCGCCTGGGCATCTGGATCGCGCTCGGCGCGGCCTTCGCGCCGGTTCTGCTGCCCATGGCGCTGCTCGGTCTTGCGTTGCTGTGGTTCCTCGAGGGCCGTTGGGTCAGCCATCAGCTGGTGGTGGCGGTCCTCACTCCGCTGGTGCTGCTCGGACCGTGGCTGATCGATCGCGCCGCGGTGCCATGGCGCTGGTGGTGGGAGGCCGGACGCCCGCTGCCGGGCACGGAGTCCCTGCTCGACATCGTCGCTGGCCGCGCTGGCGGACTGCAGGCTCCGTGGTGGCTCAGCGTGCCCGTCCTCGTGCTGGCTGTCGTGGCCCTCGTGCCACGTCACACCCGGGCCTCGGTCTCCGTGGCGTGGAGATGTGGCCTGATCGCGCTGGCCGTGGCCCTGCTGGGTCACGTCGTGTCGTTCGAGGCGTCAGCCGGCCGAGTCGACCTGGCGCCGTGGGTGGCGGTGCCCAGCGTGATCTGGCTGGCCGCTCTCGCCACGGCGGCGCTGATGGCAGCGCCCGCGCTGCAAAGGATTGACCGGCGCGTGGCCATCGCGGCACTGGCTGCGGCCGCCGTGATGCCACTCGGGGTTGGTGGCTGGTGGCTGGCTGGTGGCGTCGATGGACCCGTTGATCCGAGCTCGGACCTGGCGGTGCCGGCCTTCCTTGCCGATCGACCCGGCCTGACCTTGATCATCACCGGCAGCACGACCGACGGCGTCACCTATCGCACGGTCGCCGGGCCCGGTCCCTTCCTGGGCCAGGAAGCTTTCGAGCCCAGCGCGTCCGCGTCGAAGGATGTCACCGAAGCCGTGCAGCACCTGCTCGGTCGGGGCACAGACGCCGACATCACGACCTTGGCTGCGGCCGGTGTCGACGCCATCTACGCACCCGAGGTCGAGGCAGAACTGGCGCGCCGCATCGATTCCGTGCCGCGGCTCGAGCAGTCCGGCAGTGACGATCCACGATCCCGAGTGTGGACGCTGAGCTCTGAGCCCACGCTTCGGGACGGACGGGTGCCCGCATGGCGGCGTGTCGTCGCGGGTGGTCTGGTGATCGTGTGGGTCATGGCGGTGCTGCTCACCACGCCGGTGCGCCGTCGCCGCGCGGACGTGGTCGATGCGAAGGAGATGGCCTCATGAGGAGTCGACGGCGGGCGCATCGTTCGTGGAGAGCTGCGATGCTCCCACTGGCCGCTGCCGGCGCCGTGGCAGCGGTGTCCTGGGTGCCGACCGACTCTGCGGAGTCGACCCTGCCCCGCCTGGTCGATGTGGTCCAGACCTCCTACGCGTGCCCCGCCGCATCGTCGATCACCAACGCCATCGGGCAGGTGCGGGCAGGTGAGGAGCGATTGGTGCAGCTGTCGCCCGACGGCACCTCGAGCACCGAGCTGGCAGACCCGCAGGCCTGGTCCACCGCAGCAATCGATGCCGCTGCCCTCATCGTGACCGAGACGGGCCGCAACGTCGGAGCGAGCGGATTCTTCGCCAGCATCTCGTCGGCGAAGGGCGGCGGTGGGCTGGTGGTCGGACCGTGCCCCGGCGTGGTCGACGACGCGTGGTTCCTGGGCGCGGGCTCTGGCAAGCGGCACTTCTCCACGCTCCTGCTGACCAACCTTTCCTCGACCCCGGCTGTGGCCGACATCAAGCTGTGGGGCCCCGACGGTCCCGTCGATGCCGTTGACGCCACCGGAATCACGGTCGATCCGTACGCGGTTCGCCGCGTGCCCCTGGCTGATCTGGCGGCCGGTGAGTCGGCACTGGCCATCGAAGTCGTGCGCACCCGAGGATCGATGTCGGCGGCGCTCAAGGACAGCTTCACGTCCACCTTCGCGGGCACCGAGCCGATTGGCGCCACCCGGGCACCGAGCCGCGACCAGTACGTCGGGGGGGTCGTCGGGGGTGCTCGCGGCAAGACTCTGCTGCTGCTCAATCCCGGCGAGAGCACGGCGCGCGTCGACGTCGAGGTCGTCGCCGAAGGCGGCACCTTCGCGGGGCAGGATCTGCAGGGCATCAAGGTCGATCCGGGTCAGTACCGCGAAGTGCGTGTCCCCACCGCCGTCGGCGCGGGACCGCAGGCCTTTCATGTCGTGAGCGACCAGCCGATGGCGGCGTCGGTCCGCATCAGCTCCACGACCAAGGACTTCTCCATTGCCGAGGGAACTGAACCTCTCGACGGGGAGGCCATCGTTCCGGTCGCCATCGGCAGGGGCATCGCCGCGCCCCGGTTGATCGTGTCGGCGCCGCGCCGGGCGGCGTCGGTCGACGTCGAGATCTTCGACGCCTCGATGTCCTCGTTGGGGTCGTCCTCGATCGACATCAACGGCGGCACCACGGTGCAGGTCAAGACGATCGACGCACAGGAGCCGTATGCCGACGACGCGGCTTATGTCGTGGTCCGAGCCAGCGGCGACGTGATCGCCGCAGCGCAGTACGCCAAGGGCGATGGCGTGAGCTCGCTGGCCCTACGAGCCGCACCTGTCAAGATGTCGGCCCCGGCGGTACGTCGAGCCGACGGCTAGCGGGGGTCGAGGTCGTCCGGGTTGACCTGCCACACGGACGCGAGCTGCTCCAGCAGCACGGCCCAGGTCATCTCCTCCAGATCGCGTCGTGATCCACATCGCTGCACGATCGGCAGGCGGAACACCACGACCCGGGTGGTGCCATCAACGTGCGTCACGACGCTGGCTGGAACTTCGTCGGCCCACTCCGGCGGAAGCCTGGGCGCCTCCTCGACCACGACCTCGACGGGATCGGGCTCAGCACGAAAGGCCGGTCCGAGCGCGGTGACGACGGCCCTGACCACGGCATCGAACTGCTCGCGAGGAGACTGCTGGGACCGGATGCCGTGCGGCGTCAGGGGGCCGGGCAAGGCGACCGGACCCCGGCGACCGCGACCGCGGCGATCGCGCATCCGACCGGTGCGTGGGCCGGTGACGACCCCGTTCCATCGCCCCGTTTCGCCATCCATGCGGTGAGCCTACTGCCGCGCGGTCACGTCTTGGTCTACCCTCACCACGTGGGTGAGGCGAGACGGTGCACGCGATCGGGGTGCTCCCAGCGAGCGGTGGCGACGTTGACGTATGTCTACGCCGACCAGACCGCTGTGCTCGGTCCGCTGGCCACCTACGCCGAACCGCACACCTACGACCTCTGCGGCGATCACACGCAGCGCATGTCGGCACCCCAGGGGTGGAACGTCCTGCGCCTGGCACCAGATCCCGCGGCAGCCGAACCCACCCACGACGATCTGCTGGCTCTGGCCGACGCGGTGCGGGAGGCCGGCCGCACCGCGCCTCTCGTGCCGACCGGTGAACGACCCATGCTGCGCGTGGTTCGAGGGGATGGATGATCAGTCCCCGGCTGTCGGAGATCGTCAAGGCCTACGACGTGCGAGGGCTTTCGCCCGAACAGCTTGATCCTCGGGTCGCGCGAGCCCTGGGTGAGGCATTCGCCGACGAGGTCGGGGTCAGCGGCACTGGCTCGGTCGTCATCGGCCACGACATGCGATCCACGTCGCCGGGGCTCGTGGCGGCGTTCTCCGACGGGGTGCGCTCCCGCGGCGCCGACGTCATCGAGATCGGTCTGGCGTCCACCGACCTGCTCTACTTCATGTCCGGCGATCTGGACGTGCCGGGCGTCATGATCACGGCCAGTCACAATCCTGCCGAGTACAACGGCATCAAGCTGTGCCGGGCCGGCGCCAAGCCGATCGGCTTCGACACCGGGCTGTCAGCCATCGCGGTCGCCGCCTCCAAGCTGCTCGAGCGCGTCGCCCCGGACCCTCCCGTGCTCGGCGCCATCGAGTCACGCGACGGGCTGTCCCGGTATGCGGAGTACCTGCACCAGATCGTGCCAATCCGAGCCGGTCGACGGCTGTCGGTCGTGGCGGATGCCGGCAACGGCATGGCGGGCCACACCGTGCCCTCGGTGTTCGCGAGCCTCGACGTCGATCTGGATCCGATGTACTTCGAGCTTGACGGCACCTTCCCGCATCACGACGCCAATCCGCTCGATCACTCCACGTTGGTCGACCTGCAGAGCCGCGTGCTCTCCACCGGCGCCGACCTCGGACTGGCCTTCGACGGTGACGCGGATCGCTGCTTCGTGGTCGACGAGCTCGGCCAGGTGGTGTCGCCCTCGGCAATCACCGGACTGATCGCCGCGCGAGCCCTCGCCGACCACCCAGGCGCCACCATCTTGCACAACGTCATCTGTTCGCGCGCCGTCTCCGAGGTCGTGGCAGAGCATGGCGGTACTGCGGTGCGCACGCCGGTGGGACACTCCCTGATCAAGGCCGAGATGGCGCGCACCGGCGCCGTGTTCGGCGGCGAGCACTCCGGGCACTTCTACTTCAAGGACTTCTTCCTCGCCGACTCCGGCATGATCGCCGCCCTGCACGTCATGGCCGCCCTGTGTGAGACCGACGGGACCATTAGCGAGATGATGGCTGCGTACGACCGATATCCGGCGTCGGGCGAGATCAACAGCACGGTGCACGACGCGGTCGGAACCCTGGCGAAGCTGGCCGACCACTATCGAGCGCGGCCGATCGATCGCCTCGACGGGCTCACCGTCACAGCGGACACGTGGTGGTTCAACGTCCGCTCGTCCAACACCGAACCCCTGTTGCGCCTCAACGTGGAGGCCGACGACCAGCCCACGATGGAACGCGTCCGCGATGAGGTTCTCGGCTTGATCCGCGGTGACTAGGATGAACGGCATGAACCTTGACCCGGCCCTCCTGGAGATCCTCGTGTGTCCGCAGTGCCGAGCCACGCTTGCGGTCGACGACGACGCATCGGAGCTGGTGTGCAGCGCGTGTGCCCTGGCTTACCCGGTGCGCGGCGACATTCCCGTGATGCTGGTCGACGAGGCCCGCACCCTCGGCTGACGTCACACCCTTTCGATTCGCACCCGCATGAAGCCCCCCGGTACAGTGGATTCCATGGATTACAACGTCGCTGACCTCTCCCTCGCCGAGTACGGCCGCAAGGAAATCGAGCTTGCCGAGCACGAGATGCCCGGCCTCATGGCCATGCGTGAGCAGTACGGCGCGAAGAAGCCGCTCACCGGCGCTCGCATCGCCGGATCGCTGCACATGACCATCCAGACCGCGGTGCTCATCGAGACCCTGGTGGATCTCGGTGCCGACGTGCGCTGGGCGACGTGCAACATCTTCTCCACCCAGGATCACGCCGCTGCGGCGGTCGTGGTGGGCCGCGACGGCACTCAGGACGACCCGCAGGGCACCCCTGTCTTCGCCTGGAAGGGTGAGTCGCTGGCCGAGTACTGGGACGAGGCCGAGAAGGTGTTCGACTTCGCCGAGGGCGGCCCCAACGTGCTGCTGGACGACGGCGGCGACATCACGATGCTGCTGCACCTTGGTGTGGAGTACGAAAAGACCGGCACCGTCCCGCCGCAGGACAGCACCGACAACGAGGAGTTCAAGGAGGTGCTGCGTGTCCTGACCCGATCGGTCGCCAACAAGCCGCAGCACTGGACGAACATCGCCCAGGACATCAAGGGAGTCTCTGAGGAGACCACCACCGGTGTGCTGCGTCTGTACGACCGTTTCCGTGAGGGCACGCTGCTCTTCCCGGCCATCAACGTCAACGACTCGGTCACCAAGAGCAAGTTCGACAACAAGTACGGCTGCCGCCACTCGCTGATCGACGGACTGAACCGCGCCACCGACGTCATGATCGGCGGCAAGGTCGCCGTCGTGTGTGGTTACGGCGATGTCGGCAAGGGCTCGGCGGAGTCGTTGCGCGGTCAGGGCGCCCGCGTCATCGTGACCGAGATCGACCCTATCTGCGCTCTGCAGGCAGCCATGGACGGCTACGAGGTCAAGCGCCTCGAGTCGGTCATCGAGACCGCCGACATCTTCATCACCACGACCGGCAACTTCGACATCATCACGGTCGAGCATTTCCAGAAGATGAAGCACCAGGCCATCGTGGGCAACATCGGTCACTTCGACAACGAGATCAACATGGCCGGTCTGGCCAAGATCCCCGGCATCGTCAAGGACGAGATCAAGCCCCAGGTCCACCAGTGGATCTTCGAGGACGGCAAGAAGGTCATCGTGCTGTCCGAGGGTCGCCTGCTCAACCTCGGCAACGCCACGGGCCACCCGTCGTTCGTCATGTCGAACTCGTTCACCAACCAGGTCCTCGCCCAGATCGAGCTCTTCACCAAGGCCGACGAGTACGAGCTGGGGGTTCACGTGCTGCCCAAGCACCTCGACGAAGAGGTCGCCCGACTGCACCTCGACGCTCTCGGCGTCGAGCTGACCGAGCTCACCAAGGAGCAGGCCGAGTACCTCGGCGTCGACGTGGCCGGTCCGTACAAGTCGGATCTCTACCGCTACTGAGCCACCATGAGCTATCGCAGCAAGCGCGACCGCGTCCTCGTCGTCGACGATGACGCCTCGCTGGCCGAGATGATGACCATCGTCCTGGCCGGCGAGGGGTTGACCACCTCGGTGTGCCGATCAGGTGACCAGGTCATGGCCGAGTTCACCGCGTTCCGACCCGATGTCGTGCTGCTGGACCTGATGTTGCCCGGACTCGACGGCATGAGCGTGTGTCGTCAGATCCGGGCGACCTCGGCGGTCCCGATCATCATGCTCACGGCCAAGGCCGACACACCTGATGTCGTGGCTGGCCTCGAGGCCGGGGCCGACGACTACATCACCAAGCCTTTCAAGAACACCGAGCTGGTGGCTCGCATCCGAGCACGCCTACGGCGCGCCGACGCGCTTGCCGAGACCCTCGAGTTCGGCGAGATCGTGCTGGATCCAGCGGGCCACACCGTCACGCGCAACGGCGAGTCCCTCGATCTGACACCGCTGGAGTTCGATCTGCTGGCGTGCCTCCTGAGCGACCCCAGCCAGGTGTTCACCCGTGAGGTGCTGCTGCAGAAGGTGTGGGGCTATCACCACCCGGGCGACACCAAGCTGGTCAATGTGCACATGACCCGTCTGCGCTCCAAGATCGAGGACGACGCTGACGACCCACAGATCATCCGCACCGTGCGCGGCGTCGGGTATCAGGCCATAGCGCCCTCACCGTGAGCAGCGGGTCATGAGGGGGCTGTGGCGCCGGTCCCTGCAGACCCGGGTCGTCACCAGCACGATCGTCCTGAGCGCCCTGGCGATCGGATTCACTGGATGGGCGCTGCTGCGCGACGTGGCGTCGGAACTGGCCGAGAGCCGCCGCGACGTCGCCGTCGCCGAAGCGAAATCGGGCTTCCAGTACGCGCAGGACCAGCTCGACTCGGCGGTCGACACCGAGGCGGCACCGCAGTCCGAAGCCCTGACCCAGATGGTCGACTCCCTCACCGCGGCCAGAGGCACCACGCGCACCTACGAGCTGTTGCTGAAGGGCCCGTTGTCCAGTGACGATGCGCTCGGGCCGGTGCGCTCGTCGTCGGCGGTCTCGGCCACCACCTTGCCGACCGCACTGGTCGATCGGGTGCAGACCCGAGACGGCACCTATTGGCAGTTCTCCGACCTGTCACTGAGCGACACCTCTGACCGCGAGCCCGTCGTCGTCGTGGGACGTCAGCTCCGCGCGCCCGGCACCGGCGACACCTACGCGCTGTTCTACCTGTTCTCCATGCAGGATCAGCAGTCGACGCTCACCTTGATGCGCAACGCCCTGCTACTCGGTGGGTTGTCGATGGTGCTGATGGTGGGTGGCGTCGCGTGGCTGGTGTCACGCCAGGTGCTCGACCCGGTCCGGCTGGCCCGTCGGATCGCCGAGCGCTTCGCCAGCGGCAACCTGGAACAGCGCATGCACGTGCGCGGCGAAGATGACATCGCACGACTGAGCACGTCGTTCAACCAGATGGCCACCAATCTGCAGAGCCAGATCCGTCGACTCGAGAACCTGTCGCGGCTGCAACAACGATTCGTGTCTGACGTGTCCCACGAACTGCGCACCCCGCTGACCACGGTGCAGATGGCCAGTGAGGTGTTGTTCGACGCCCGCACGGCCTTCGACCCGCAGACCGCCAGATCTGCCGAGCTGCTCAAGGGGGAGCTCGACCGCTTCGAGTCGCTGCTGTCCGATCTGCTCGACCTCAGCCGATTCGATGCGGGCGCAGCGCAGCTCGAACTGGAGACCGTGGACCTGGCCGAGGTGGCTCGCAGCTGCGCCGACGATCCGATGCTGCAGCGCGCCGGCATCGAGGTGATGGTCGAGGACGGCGGCGTGGCGGCACCAGTGCTGGCTGATCCGCGCCGCATCGACCGGATCGTGCGCAATCTGCTCGCCAATGCCGCGAAGTACAGCAAGTCGGCCACGGTGTCGGTGACGGTCGCGCAGAACGACAGCGGCGCCTCGTTGTCGGTGCGAGATTTCGGTGTCGGCCTCGACAGTGATGAGACTCAGCGCGTCTTCGACCGCTTCTGGCGGGCCGATCCTGCTCGCGTGCAGGGCGGCACCGGGCTCGGGCTGCCGATCGCCCGTGAAGACGCCGCCCTGCACGGCGGCACCCTGCAGGTGTGGGGGCAGCTGGGGCAGGGGACCGAATTCATCTTGACGATCCCCAAGCACATGGGCGAGACCTCGGTGCCCGCCCTCGTCTCGGAGCTGGCGCCATGACCGCCCGAGGCGCAGCGAGAGGCCTTGCAGGTGCAGTCGCCGGACTGATGGTGATGGCCGGATGCGCCGCCATCCCCACCTCGGGGCCGGTCACCGAGGTGGTCGAGGACTCCGGCTTCGGCCAGAGCACGGTGCGGTACTCGCCAGCACTGCCCACGAACGGGGCGTCACCCGGTGAGGTGGTGCGCGGGTATCTCGACGCGATGCTGGCCTATCCGTCGTCGACCCGTACCGCGGCGGCGTTCCTGACGCCAGCCGCAGCCGATTCCTGGGAGCGCCAAAGCGGCGTGACCATCTATGCGGACGCGCAGTACGCCACGCCACCCCAGGACGGGCGGTCTCGGGCGGACGTCGGCGAGACGACCAAGGTGGCGGTCGACGCGGCGGAGAAGGGACGCCTGGACACCCAAGGTCGCTATCAAACGGCCAGTGGCCGAACGAGCGTCGACTAC
The DNA here is from genome assembly GCF_049586495.1 of Aeromicrobium sp. Classification (GTDB taxonomy): domain Bacteria; phylum Actinomycetota; class Actinomycetes; order Propionibacteriales; family Nocardioidaceae; genus Aeromicrobium. The sequence goes on from NZ_JBAVCB010000126.1 coordinate 31,441, forward strand.
CGCCTCGAGAAAGTCGACGGTCAGTGGCGCATCACCAACCCCCAGCCGGGGCTGATGGTCACGGCAAGATTCTTCGAGGACTACTTTCGGCCGTTCAGCCTGTACTTCTTCGACCGACCGGCTCGGCGCCTCGTCCCGCAGCCGGTCCACGTGCTGGTCGAGGACGGTCTCGCTGCCGCGCTGATCACGGCGTTGGCACGAGGCGACGAGTCACAGCAGGTGCGGACCTTCGTGCCGTCTCTGGACGACCTACGAGCCACGGTGCCGGTGGAGGGAGGCGTTGCCGACGTGGGCTTCACGGCGGGATCGCGTCAGTCAACCGATGTCGAGCACCTCTCGGCGCAGGTCGTGTGGACGCTGCGCCAGGTTCCCGATGTCAGCCGGGTCCGCATCTCGGTGGGGTCGAGCCCCGTCCGCCCCCGCAGCGTCGCCGAGCAGCCGGTCTCCAGCTGGGGGGAATTCGGTGTCGGGCAGGGCGAGGGAACGGTGCGCGCGCTGATGGACAACAGTGTCGTCGAGGTGGACGGCGCCGACATCGCGCCGATCGCCCGCCGGTGGGGCGCGGATGCCGACGGAGCCACAGCGGTGGCCATGACCGACCAGCGGATCGCCCTGGTGGCCGGCAATCGCGCGTCGGTTCGCATCGCCGCACTCGATGGCGGCAACGAGCGAACTGTCGAGGGCACCTCGTTCATCGATCCCGTCTCGGACGTGGACGGGCAGATCTGGCTGGTCGACCGACCCGCCTCGGGGACGCGAATCCGGGTCGTGGGCTCGGGTACGACGACCCTCGACGCTTCGTCTCTGAAGGGATTGAACGTCCGCAGCCTCGACATCTCGCCGGAGGCGGCCCGCTACGTCATCACGGTGGGAACAGGTGACGACGCCTCGGTCCGCGTCGGGCGGGTGGTTCGGGACGCCAAGGGGGCGTCCACGGGCCTGTCGACCCCTCGCCGGATCGGCGGCAATGCTGTGGGACCCAGCTCAGCTGTGTGGTCCGACGACGTGCGGGTCAGCTTCTTGGCGGAGACCGACACCGGCATCCAGATGCAGACCGCCCTGATCGACGGGTCCGGCGCTTCGGCCACCGGCGGTGCGTTGCTTCCTGCGGCTGACATCTCCGGTCTGGTCGTCGGATCCGGGCCGGGCGCCTCGACGTACGCCACGGATCCGCGCGGCCGGTTGTGGTACCTGCGACCAAGCGGCAACTGGCAGCTGGTCGACGCCGACCCCATCCGCAGTCTGGGCAACAGCCGCTGATCGTCCACAGGCGGCGCTGCCCGCCACGACGACAGGGAGGCGCCCCCCACGATGGTGTGGTGCGCACGCTCGTGGCAGCAGCCGATCTGTTGGTGGGCGCTGCATGTCCCGGCTGCGGGCATCCCGCCCTCGCGGTGTGTGCACGGTGCGCGCGAATCATGCGCCCCGATCCCCGCGCGGTCACCACGGTTGAGGCGGCCCACCACCTGCCGATCATGGCGGCCGGCCACCACAGCGGAGTCTTGCGCCGGGTCGTCGTCGACTGGAAGGAACGGGGCAGATTTCCGCTCACCGAGATTCTGGCCCACCACCTTGCCGCTGCCGTCGCGGCTGCAGCGGCCGACCACGACGAGATCGCGCTGATACCCGTACCCACCTCGTGGGTGGCGCGGTGGCGTCGCGGCGACGACCTCGTGCTCTCCTTGGCCCGGGCAACCGCCGCGCGTCTCGACGCAGTCGGGCACCGCGTCACGGTGCATCCGGTGCTCCGGCGAACGCGTCGCACGGTCGATCAGGTCGGACTGGGGGCCGGTGACCGGGCGCGCAATCTGCATGGCGCCTTCGCGCTGGATCGGCAGCGGCTGCCGGCCCACACACCCCTGGTGATGGTCGATGACATCGTCACCACCGGGTCGACTCTGGCCGAGGCTGCGCGTGCCCTCGCGGTCCGGGGATGGGGTGTCCACGGTGCGGCCACAGTGGCCGCCACACCGTGGCTGCGTACCACTGGCTAATCCCCCGCTTCGGGGCTACCGTCGGCTCATGGCATGAGGCGCGTGTGACAACGCGGACACTACCCGAGGGAGTTCCCATGGAAATTGTCGTCAACGGTCGCAACAGCGAGATCTCAGAGCGTTTTCGAGAGCACGTCCAGGAGAAGCTTCACCGGATCGACAAGTACGACGCCCGCCAGAAGATCCACCGCGTCGAGGTCGAGGTCACGCATGAGAAGAACCCTCGTCAACACGAGACCGCCGCGCGCGTCGAGATGACGTTGCGCTCCGGCGGCCCGGCCGTGCGCGCCGAGGCTGCGTCCACCGACCAGCACTCCGCACTGGACGCTGCGATCGACAAGCTGGAGTCTCGGCTGCGTCGCACCAACGACCGCCTGCGCACGCACCAGCGCAAGCACAGCCCGCAGTCGCTCGCTGCGGCGACGGCAGACTTGCCGGTCGCATCGCTTGGGGAGGGCAGTGCCCCAGCCGAGGACGAACCAATTCCCGTGGGTATCGAATCTGAGGGCGACTGCCCCGTGGTCGTGCGCGAGAAGACGCACGAGGCGCAGGCCATGACCTTGGACCAGGCGCTGTACGAGATGGAGCTGGTCGGCCACGACTTCTTCTTGTTCGTGGAGAAGGATTCGATGCGGCCCAGCGTGGTCTATCTGCGCAAGGGATACGACTACGGCGTGATCCACCTCGACGTGAGTGAGTGACACGCCGTGCGGTCGAACGCCACGACCGGCTGAGAAAGGCAGTCTCTGGCATGATCGCCATGTGTCTGCAGTCTCTGGAAGCATCCGAGTCCTCCTGGTTGATGACCAAGAACTCTTCCGACGTGGCGTCAAGATGGTCCTCGGGGCCGACGACGACCTCGAGCTGGAGGAGTGCGACGACGGCGATACTGCCCTCAAGCTCGTAGCCGACCACCCCTTCGACATCGTGCTGCTCGACGTGCGCATGCCGGGTCGCAGCGGCGTCGAGACCTGTGCAGCGATCAAGGAGATCGCGCCCACGACCGGCATCATCATGCTCACCGCCAGCGATGAGGAATCCGACCTCTATGAGTCCATTCGCAGCGGAGCGTCGGGGTACCTGCTCAAGGACGGTTCCACGTACGACCAGGTGGCCGAGGCCGTCCGGCTGGTGGCATCCGGCCAGTCGCTGATCAGCCCGAGCATGGCCACGAAGCTGCTCGATGAGTTCGTCACGATGTCCAAGAGCCCGGCTCCGGCCACCAATCTCACGCCCCGCGAGCTCGGCGTCCTGCGCCACGTGGCCCGGGGCATGAGCAACCGCGAGATCGCCGAGGAGCTGTTCATCAGCGAGAACACGGTCAAGAACCACATCCGCAACATCTTGGAGAAGCTGCAGATGAAGTCACGCATGGAGGCGGCCATGTTCGCCGTCCGCAGCAAGCTGGTTGACGACATGCCGTGACGCTCACCGTCACCCAGGCCCGCAGGATCGCGTTGGCCGCGCAAGGATTCACCCGCCCGCGCCCCGGCGCTCATGGCCGCACCGTCGCCGCCGCCCATCTCAACGAAACGATCAGCCGTCTGGGCTTCTTCCAGATCGATTCGGTCAACGTGCTGGCGCGGGCCCACTACATGCCGCTGTTCTCGCGGAAGGGTGCGTACGACCGCGATCTGCTGCACCGCGCCGCCGGCCGCGCGCCGCGGCGACTGTTCGAGTACTGGGCGCACGTGGCGGCTCTGGTGGACGTGCAGCTCTGGCCGGCGATGCAGCACCGCATGGCATCTGGACACGGCATGTGGGGCGGCATGCAACGGATCGGGCGGGACCATCCCGCGCTGGTCGAACGCGTGTACCGCGACGTGGTGGAGCGCGGGCCCGTGACGGCCCGGCAGATCGAGATCGACACCGAGCGCGATCGCAGCAGCTGGGGCTGGAACTGGTCCGAGGCCAAGGTGGCACTGGAGCACCTGTTCTACGTCGGGCGCATCACCTCGGCACGCCGCAACAGTCAGTTCGAGCGCGAGTACGACCTGCCCGAGCGGGTGATCCCCGCCGACGTCCTGGCCCGGCCGGCGCTCGACCACGACGCCGCGCATGTGGCGCTGGTCGAGCACGCGGCCCGTGCCCTCGGGGTGGGAACCGCGCAGTGCTTCAACGACTACTTCCGCCTGGCGCCGGAGCCGGGCCGGCATGCCCTCGAGGCGCTGCTCGCTGACGGAACGCTCGAGCCCGTGAGCATCGCCGGGTGGAAGCGCCCGGCCTACCGACATCGCGACTCGGTGCTGCCTCGTCAGGTGCGGGCCCGCGCCCTGCTCAGCCCCTTCGACCCCCTCGTCTTCGAGCGCACGCGCACCGAGAAGCTCTTCGACTTCCGCTACCGCATCGAGATCTACGTGCCCGAGGCCAAGCGGGTGCACGGGTACTACGTGCTGCCGTTCCTCCTCGGCGATCGCCTCGTGGCCCGGGTGGATCTGAAGGCGGATCGGTCCGAGCGCCGACTGATCGTGCACGGCGCCTGGGCCGAGTCACACGCACCCGACGACACCGCCGACCATCTCGCCGACGAGCTTCACCTGATGGCCAATTGGCTCGGGCTGGACACCGTGTCGGCGCCGACGAAGGGCGACCTGGCCGCTGGACTCACGTCTGTTCTGGCGCGTCGCTAGACTGGCGAGGCTCCACCCCCACATCTTCAGGAAGTCATCGAGTGCCCAAAGTCATCGACAAGCTCCTCCGCATGGGCGAAGGCAAGATTCTGCGCCAGCTGGAGGCCGTCGCCCATCAGGTCAACACCCTCGAAGAGGACTATCGCGCGATCTCGGACGACGAGCTGCGCGGCATGACCGGGGAGTTTCGCGAGCGGCTGGCCGCCGGCGAGAGCGTCGACGACCTCATGCCCGAGGCCTTCGCCACGGTGCGAGAAGCGGCCTGGCGGGTATTGGGCCAGCGCCACTTCGACGTGCAGATCATGGGCGGAGCCGCGCTGCATCTGGGCAACATCGCCGAGATGAAGACCGGCGAGGGCAAGACGTTGGTGTCGACGCTCCCGGCCTACCTCAACGCGCTCAGCGGCAAAGGCGTCCACATCGTCACGGTCAATGACTACCTGGCGAAGTATCACGCGGAGTGGATGGGTCGCGTGCACCAGTACCTCGGCCTGACCGTCGGCATCATCCTGCCCACCATGAGCCCGGCGCAGCGACGCGAGGCCTATCTGGCCGACATCACCTACGCCACCAACAACGAGCTGGGCTTTGACTACCTGCGCGACAACATGGCCGACGACATCGCAGAATGTGTTCAGCGTGGCCATCACTACGCCGTCGTCGACGAGGTCGACTCGATCCTCATCGATGAGGCCCGCACGCCGTTGATCATCTCCGGACCCACGGAGGACGAGGTCAAGTGGTACGGCGAATTCGCCCGCATCATCGGCCGCATGTCGCCAGAGGTCCACTACGACGTCGACGAGAAGAAGCGCACCATCGCCGTGACTGAGGAGGGCATCTCGCTCGTCGAGGACCAGCTCGGCATCGACAATCTCTACGACACCGTCAACACGCCGCTGATCAGCTTCCTCAACAACGCCATCAAGGCCAAGGAGCTGTTCAAGAACGACAAGGACTACGTCGTCATCGACGGTGACGTGTTGATCGTCGACGAGCACACCGGCCGCATGTTGGAGGGCCGTCGCTACAACGAGGGCCTGCACCAGGCGATCGAGGCCAAGGAGGGCGTGCGCATCCGTGAGGAGTACCAGACCCTCGCCACGATCACGCTGCAGAACTACTTCCGGCTCTACGACAAGCTCGGTGGCATGACTGGTACCGCGCTGACCGAGGCGTCGGAGTTCGACAAGATCTACAAGCTGGGCGTGGTGCCGATCCCGACCAACCGGCCCATTGCGCGCGCCGACGAACCGGATCTGGTGTATCGCACCGAGGAAGCCAAGTTCAACGCCGTCGTCGATGACATCGCCGACCGCCACGCCAACGGCCAGCCCATCTTGGTCGGCACCACGAGCGTTGCGAAGAGCGAGCGGCTCTCAAAGCTTCTCACCAAGCGCGGCGTGCCGCACGAGGTGCTCAACGCCAAGCAGCACGACCGCGAGGCGGCCATCGTCGCGATGGCCGGTCACAAGGGCGCCGTCACGGTGGCCACCAACATGGCCGGTCGTGGCACCGACATCATGCTGGGCGGCAGCGTGGACTTCCTCGCCGACGCCGAGCTGCGCGGCCGGGGGCTCGACCCACTGGAGGATTCCGAGGCTTACGAGGCGGCGTGGAATGGCACGCAGAAGCAGATGACCGACCAAGTCGCTGCCGAGCACGACGAGGTCACCGCCGCGGGCGGGCTGGCCGTCATTGGCACCGAGCGGCACGAGTCGCGGCGCATCGACAACCAGCTCCGCGGTCGCTCCGGCCGCCAGGGCGATCCCGGCGTCTCGCGCTTCTATCTGTCGCTCGAGGACGACCTGATGCGCCTGTTCAAGGCAGACTGGGTCGACTGGGTGCTGCAGACCATGAAGATCCCGGACGACGTGCCGATCGAGAACAAGCGGGTCACCGGTGCCATCGCCTCGGCGCAGTCGCAGGTCGAGGCGCAGAACTTCGACGCCCGCAAGAACATCCTGAAGTACGACGACGTCATGAGCCGTCAGCGTGAGGTCATCTACACCGAGCGCCGTGAGGTGCTCGAGGGTCGCAACCTGCGGGTGTGGGTCGAGGAGATGATTGGCGAGGTCATCCGCGCCTACGTCACGGGCGCGACGGACGGCTTCCCCGAAACGTGGGAGCTGGACAACCTGTGGACCGCGCTGCGCACCCTCTACCCGGTCCAGCTGACCGTCGAGGCCGCGGAGGCCGAGGCCGGAGGCCGGACGGGCATGTCGCGCGATGGTCTGATCACGGCGTTGACCGCTGACGCGACCGCGAGCTATGACCGACGCGAAGAGGAGCTCGGTGCCACCGTGATGCGCGAATTGGAGCGCAAGGTCGTGCTGAGTGTCCTGGACCGCAAGTGGCGCGAGCACCTGTACGAGATGGACTATCTGCGGGAGGGCATCGGCCTGCGCGCCTACAGCCAGCGTGACCCGTTGATCGAGTACCAGCGCGAGGGCTTCGAGCTCTTCAACGCCATGATGGAGGGCATCGCCGAGGAGTCCGTGGGCTTCTTGTTCAACCTCGACGTCCAGGTGCAGGCCACGCCGACCGACCCGAACGTGGTCGAGGGTGTGGGCGCAGAGCCCCAGCTGCTCGCCAAGGGGCTGGGTGGCGAGAAGAAGAAGCAGCAGCTCTCGTACTCGGCGCCCAGCGAGGATGGTGAGCCCGAGGTGCACGCCGGTCACGACGACGACGGGGGAGACCCTGCCGAGATCGAGGCTCGACGCCAGGCGAACGCCAAGAACAAGGCACGCCAGAAGGCCAACCAGCAGCGCAAGTCACGCAAGAACAACCGCTGAGACCGAGGCGGCGAAGCCGCCCGGAAGCGAGGCGTGGCGAGGTCGAGTGCTTCAGCGAGCCCTCGAGGTGAGGGACGCCTCGGCCTCGTTCCTCGGCCTCACGGTCGCTACGCTCCCTGGCGAGCGGGCGGTTGCGCCCATTCCAGGACAGAATCGTCTACGCCCACTCCAGGGCGGTACACCTCCAGACCATCTCGCCGCGGTGGGTGGGCTGCGGTTCGAGGCGCACCGCGATCGCACGTGAGCGATTGCGGTGCACCATGCGTGCCGCGACCTCGGCGACCTGGTCGTCGACCATCGACACGTGGACGCTGACCAGACGAGCGGCGCTGCGTCCACCTGATCGAGCCACGGCGGCTTGCGCGCTGAGATGCAGGCGACGCTGCAGGTCGGTGTAGACATCGGGCGACATCCAGGCCGCCATCTGTCGAGCTGGTCGCTCACCCGACAACACCTCGATCAGCGCCTGCATGAATCGTGCACATCGATGCCGCAACGCCCCGGCGTCGCCTCGTTCGATCGGCACGGGAAGCACCGGAGCGATTCCGGGGAACGGCAGCGGGATCTGGGTGTCGATGACCTCGATGGTGGATCCCCAGGAGGGTGCGGGACGAGCGGCGGCGAGCGCGTGGGCAGTCTTCATGGTGCGTCCTGATCGTGAGTGGCCGGGTCGGTCGTGGGCGGGAGAGCGAGGTCCTGCCCGGGGACGATGTGATCGGGGTCGGGCCCGATGACGTGGCGGTTGGTGGCGTACCAGCGAGCGGAGGAGCTGGCGATGTCGGCGGCCGAGCTGTGGTCGGGCAGGTGATCGGCGGCGATGCCCCACAGCGTGTCGCCTGGGTTCACGGTGACCGTCGACGTGGCGCGGACCATCATGGGCCGGTCGGGCAGGATGAGACCCTGGAGATCGCGTGCGGACTCTGCCTGGGCGGGGCTGGATACACCCGCGACGATCACGGTCGTGAACAGCATGGCGCCCACCCGCGTCGAAGCTCCGGGCACCGGCAGATGGGCCAGGCCGGTGAGGATCACGAGCAGGGCCCAGCAGGCCACGCCGAGCGAACCCAGGTGGACGGCGCCTCGCGCAGCGGCCGGAAAGTCGTCGCCGCGGACCAGGGCGACTGCGGTTCTCGCGCCGGGGGCCGTGGCGACGACCATCAGCACGGCGGCGATGCCGGCGAGTCGTCCTGCGGCGGTGAGCCTCATGCATCCCCCGATGCTTTGAAGACGTTTGAAGACGTTTGACACCATTTCAGGACGTTGTGCACACGTCAAGCATGCGGGTCGATCGCTGTGGGATACCGTGCGTCACATGCGGTGGGACCGGCTGTTTGCCGACCTCGAGGCCGAGGTGAGCGAGATCCAGAAGGCTGAGACGGAGGGTCTGGCGGCCGATCTGCGCGACGAGATCTGGGCCGGCACGTCGTGGCGCGATCTGGTGGGCGGACACGTGCTGCTCGAGGTCAGGGGGGCAGGTCAGATCGCCGGCGAGATGGCTGCGGTGAACGAGCACCTCGTCCGGGTGCGCGGCACGCTGGTCGATCACCTGGTCGCTGGCCGGTCGGTCACATCGGTTTTGAAGACCGAGCGCCGCGCCGATCCACCGAGCCGCATCGATGCGGCCCTCGGTTGGTCGCGAGCCCTGCGCCGACTGCGTGACGGAGGAGAACCGGTGCGAGTCGTGCTGGAAGACGGCCGTGCCGTCCACGGCGCAATCGAGGTCGTGGGTGCTGACTTCGTGCGACTGGTCGCCGGAGATGCGGCACCTCGCCTCGTGACGCTGTCCGCGATCTCCGTGGTCACCTCAGGACGGTGAGTCCTGCTCCTCGGTGAGGGCGGCGTTGGCGCGGGCGTACTGGCGCTCGATGTAGCACTCCAGCTCGCTGTTCTCGATGCGCCACTGGCCCCGACCGCCGATCTGGATGCCGCGCAGGTCGCCCGATCGCACCAACGCATACACCTGGCGCACCGTCACGTTGAGCACCTCGGCGACGTCGGGAAGCGTGAGAAATCGGGGTGTCGCTGGCATGGCAGCAGTCTGGCACGAGCCGGTGTCACTCCCGTCGAGCCATCCGGTCGCCTTGTGGACAGCGGGCGATGGGTACTGGACGACAGGCCGCCCGCGCGGTAGAACCGTGGCATGAAGAACTGGCGGGGGGCCGGGGAGTCGGGCGTGCGAGCAGACCGACTACACGTGAGGCCGTGGACGGATCCGCGACTGCTGCTCGGGGTGCTGCTGGTGCTGGGCGCCACCGCACTCGGGGCCCGACTGGTCGCGCTGAACGACAACACCACCGCATACTGGAGCGTCGTGCGCGACGTCAGAGCCGGCGAGACGCTCAGCTCTGATCAGCTGGTCTCGAGCCCGGTACGACTCGACGGCGCCGCGGCTGACCGCTACCTGCGCGTCGACGAGAACTTGCCGGCTGCGATGGCTGATCTGCAGTGGGATCGCGACGTCTCGGCCGGATCGCTGCTTGATGCCAGCGCACTCACGCGTCGCGACAGCCAGGCGGTGCGCCAGCTGCCGATCACGGTGATCGAGGGGGCCTCACCCGACGACCTGAGTCGCGGCGACCGAGTTGAGGTCTGGGTCGGGCCCGGCACGCAGGACGAGGCCCAGAGCCCGTCGGTCAGGGTGCTGGGGCCCGTGCGAGTCCTGCGCTCAGGTGCAGACGCAGAAGAGTCGCTCGGAGGCTCGTTGGCGCGGACCTTGCTGGTCGAGGTGCCAGTCGCAGCATTGACCGGGAAGGTCGTCACGACGGTGGCTTCGGGCCGAGTCACGATCGTCCGGGTGTCGTAGTGGACGTTGTTCTTGCCGCGGGTGGGGCGCCGTGGGAGGCGCAGGTGCTGGCCCAGCTCGAGCGATCCACGGCCTTGCGGCTGAGTCGTCGCTGTGTCGACCTGGCGGACCTGCTCGCCGTGATCGGCACGGATCTCGCCCAGGTGGCGTTGGTGTCGGCCCAGCTGCCGGGACTCGACCTGGACGTCGTCGACCGACTCTCGCGATCCGGCGTCCGGGTCGTCGCTGTGGAAGCCACGACCGACCAGACCGCGCGACTCGGTCTGGGACGGTCGTTCGGAGTCGAAGACCTCGATCAGGTGGCGGACCTCGATCAGACCGTGCGGTCGGAGCCGGCGGCGATGGCGCCACTCATCGCCGTGTGGGGCCCGCCCGGGGCCCCGGGTCGTAGCTCGATCGCGCTCGCCGTGGCGTCAGCGCTGGCGGCGCGGGGGACCGACACCGTGCTGGTCGATGCCGACGTCGACGGAGGTGCGCAGGCGCAGATGTTGGGCGTCCTCGGCGACGTATCGGGCCTGGTCGCGGCCTGCCGTGGCGCCAACCAGGGCCGGGTCGAGGACGCCGACCGGCACGCCGAGATCGTCGAGCCTCGCCTGCGGTTGCTCAGCGGTCTGCCGCGAGCCGACATGTGGTCACAGATTCGTTCGAACGCCTTCGAGCTCGTGCTCGCCCGGTTGGCCGAGAGGTCCGACGCCGTGGTCGTCGACTGCGGTCATGGCATCGAGGCCGGGTCGACCGCCACGACGGCCCGGCACCAGACCACGATCTCGGTGCTGGAGCGCGCTGACGAGATCGTGGTGGTCGGTCGAGCCGAACCGCTGGGCCTCACCCGGCTGGTGCGAGCGCTGCACGACCTGTCCGGAGTGGCTGCCAGACGAACCCCCCGCGTGTTGGTCAACATGACGCGCCGCACGCTCGGCTGGTCCGACCGTGAGGTCGACGCCACGCTCGCGCGGCTCACCGGAGTCACGCCTCAGGCGCACCTGCCGTTCGACCAAGTCGTGTGGGATGCCGCGGCCCTCGCTGGCAGGACGCCACGTGCTGCGGCGCCGTCCTCGCCCTTCGTCGCGCGGGTCGAGGCCTTCGCCTCAAGCCTCGCCGCCCAGTCAGGGCGCGGGTGACCGGGTGGTAACTTCGTCGCACAGACCAAGGAGTGCGATGCAACGGTTGAGTCCTCTGGACGCGATGTTCCTGCACCAGGACAGCCCGACGGTGCCGCGGCAGGTGGCATCCTTGGCGATCCTCGAGCCGGGCGCCAAGCTCGACCACGATCGACTGGTTCACGTGATCAATGAGCGCATCGATCTGGTGCCGCGATATCGCCAGATCCCCCGGTTCGTGCCGGGTGGTCTCGGTACGCCGGTGTGGCTCGATGACGAAAACTTTGACATCTCGCTGCACGTTCGACGTTCGGCGCTGCCGCGTCCTGGCGGACAGGACGCGCTGCACGAGCTGGTGGGCCGCCTGATCGCCCGCCGGCTCGACCTGGACCGAGCGCTGTGGGAGCTGTACCTGATCGAGGGCTACCAGGGCAATCAGCTCGCCCTGCTGTTCAAGGCACACCAAGCCCTGGTCGATGGCTCGCACACCATCGACCTTGCGCAGGTGTTGCTGGAGGAATCGGCCAGCGAGCGAGACATCCCGCACGAGGAGTGGCGGCCGCGCCCGGCACCCCACACGGCCGGACTCGTCGGCGGCACGCTGCGACACAATCTGAAGCACCCCGCTGAGGCGCTCCGGGTGGCCGAGCACAGCGTCGGTCGGCTCGCCCGCAGGCTGCCACTGGTTGGTACCGACGCCTCCGTCCCGCGCACCGTGCTCTCGACCGAGCTCTCCCGACACCGCCGCTTCGCGACCTTGGCCGCCGACCTCGACGCCTTCCGTTCGGTTCGCGAGGAGCACGGCGGCACGGTCAACGACGTCATTCTGGCCTCGATCGCGGGCGGTATCCGGGGCTGGATGCTCACGCGCGCCGAACCCGTCACGGCCAAGACCAGCTTCCGCGCCATGGTGCCCATGTCCGTGGCATCGGACGAGGGCCATCCCACGTCGCTCGGATCCACGGTGCGCGGTCACCTCCTGTCGTTGCCGGTAGGGGAGACGAACCCGGTGGTCCGGTTGCACCAGGTGTCCTATGCGCTGAAGGACCACCGCGAGACCGGCTCGGCCGTGGCCGCCAACACGCTGGCCAATCTGCCGGGATTCGCGACCTCGACATTCCACGCCGTGGGCGCTCGCGTCGCAGATGCTGAAGCCGGCCGGGGACACCAGATCGTCATCACCAACGTGCCCGGTCCACAGGATCCGGTCTACATGGCTGGCGAGGCAGTGTCCGAGGTGTACCCGTGTGTGCCGCTGAGCGGTTACCGAGCACTGTCGATCGGCGTCACGTCGTATCGGAGCAAGGTGTTCTTCGGCATCGTCGCGGACCGTGATGCAGTACCCGACGTCGACGTTCTGGCCCAGTGCATCGAGGATGCACTGGCCGAGCTGGTTGATTCCGTCTCGTCCCGCACCACGCGCGCCCCGCGGGGCCGCCAGCGGCCGTCCAAGTCGTGAGGAGCCTGATGTGAGGGTGTATCTACCGGCCGGATCGGCTGAGCTGCGGCGGCTCGTCGCCGGCGGAGCCATCCAGGTTGAAGGCTTTCTCGCGGTGTCCACCGACGAGGAGGACGAGCTCGGCGCCTTGGAGGCTGCGGGCGAGGAAGCCGGATGTGTTGTCGTTGCCGAGGTGTCGGACCCCGATGGACCTGTCGATCTCGATGACGTCGAGGCGCTGCACGTCGACATCGACGACAGCGGCGCCCTTGCGTGGTTCGGCACGCAGGAGATCGCCGCTGTCATCGAGCTGGTGCGCGCCCGCGAGGCGCGCTGACTAGAGTTTGGTCAAGCCGTACTCGACCTCTTCATCGAGCGAGGCGATGATCGCCTTGGCGACCTCAGGCTCGATCTTCTTGCCGAGGAACGGGATGGAGACCTTGACGTCGCCGACCAGGTCGAACGCGGTGCCCTCGGCGCCGGGGGTCAAAGAGGCAGTGCCGTTCATCTCAGCCGGCTGACCGATGATGCTGACCTTGACGTCGGCGGTGCGCGAGCCGTCGGCGGCTGGGCCGCTCCACTTCTCGGTCTGCTTGATCTTGACGGTATCCCCGGTGAGCTTCTTGACGAAGTCCGGCATGGCGGCATCCTGCTTGCGCACGACGGTCACGATGTCGCCATCGCCTGACTTCTCGACAGTCACCGTGATGTCGGAAGAGCCCTGTTGCTCGCACGACTCGGTGCGGAACGACTGGTTGGCGATGAGCCCGTAGACGGCCTCGACATCGGCGCCGGTGTAGCTCAGGGAGTGGTTGATCTTGGCCATGGGGTTCTCCTACTGTTCGGACGGGGCTTCGACGGCGGGTGTGGCAGCACCCTTCAGCTCGGACAGACGTGCTTCGACCTCGGCAGCATCGCTGTCGGCCTCGAGCTCGTCGAACTGTGAGTCGAGGCTAGACGCCGCGAGCTCGGTCTGACCGGCCACCTGGGCCTCGACGCGTCGGACCTTGTCCTCAAAGCGCGAGACCTCGCTGGTCGGGTCGAGCACGTCGATCGACTTGACCGCCTGTTGCACCTGGGCCTGGGCCTCGGCGGTCTTCTGGCGCGCCACGAGCTGGTCGCGCTTGGACTGCAGCTCGCCGAGCTTGCCCTTCATCTGCACGAGGCCGGTCTTCAGCTTCTCGACGACCTCGTTCTGCGCGGCGATCTGGGGCGCAGCTGACTTGGCCTCGTTCTCGTAGCCGATCTGCTTGCTCAGAGCGACCTTGGCGAGACTGTCGAACTTGTCGGCCTCGGTGGTCTGGCCCGAGGTGCGCAGCGAGTCGGCCTTCTGCGAGGCGGCGAGGGCCTTGGTGCCCCACTCCTTGGCGGCGCGTACGTCCTCGACGTGATCGGCCTCGGCCATCCGCAGGTTGCCGATCGTCTGGGCGACCGCCTCCTCGGCATCGGCGATCGAGCTGGTGTAGTCGCGCACCAGCTGGTCGAGCATCTTCTCGGGATCCTCGGCCTTGTCCAGGAGGGAGTTGATGTTGGCCTTCGTCAGCTGGGCAATTCGTCCGAGGATCGACTGCTTCTGGGTCATCGGGTCTGCTTTCTGTGTGAGCTACCTAGGTGTGACTGTATGACGTCGGGTGCCTCAGGTCTCGATCTTGGCAGTGGGCCGAAGGATCCACCAGCGCATGGCGGAGAATCCCACGGCGGCCAGCCGCGAGCTGGTTGTCGCTGCGGGGTTGCCGTGAGTCCACGACCACTAAGGTGGGTCGCATGGTGCGCCTGACCCGTTCTGAGGTGCAGGACCGCAATCGACGGGTGCTGCTGGACGTCGCCCGCGCGGCATTCCTGCGCGATGGCTACGTCGCAACGTCTGTGGCTTCGATCGCGCATGCTGCCGGCTTCACCACCGGCATCGTGTATTCGGGGTTCGGAAGCAAGGCCGATCTGGCGATGCAGGTGGCGACCGAGCTGCAGGAGGAGCAGATCGCCTTGCTGGGTGATCACCTGACCGCATCCGAGCGGCACCTGCTGGTCCGGCAGGCCAGGACCTGGGCCCGTTCGGCGGCTGAGTCCGGGTGGATCCGGTTCGAGCTCGAGCTGCTGCTGGACTCGATCGGCGACAGCAGGCTGGCCGCTGCGCAGGTGACCCGCCAGCAGCACGCCGTGGCACAGATCGCCCACATCATCGGCAGGCTCGTGCCGCCCGGGATGCTGACCGATGACGCCATCGAGGTCATCGCCGAGACCACGGTTGATTACTCGATCGGGGTGGGCATCCGCCAGACCACCAATCCAGCGGCCACCCCAGAACGATTCGTCGCGATGATCGAGCCGATGCTCGTATCTGTCTTCGAGGACCCAGACGCCACGGCATGATGAGCTCATGGCTCGATGGTGGCTCCCGGTGCTGGTGCTCCTGGCGGGTTCACTCACGGCCTGCAGCGGGGAGGTCCTGGTGCAGCCTGCGCCGGACGGCATCGTGGTGGACATCGATCAGTCGCGGGTGCTGCGCAAGACGCGCCTCGTCTTCCTGCGCGTGCACAACGACACCGACCAACAGCTCACCGTCGCGTCCTTCCGCCTCACGTCGCCGCGCTTCGAGGCGGTGTCCTGGACCGGTCCAGAGGACGTGGGCGCGGGCTACGAGGCGGACCTGGAGTTCCAGA
The DNA here is from genome assembly GCF_049586495.1 of Aeromicrobium sp. Classification (GTDB taxonomy): domain Bacteria; phylum Actinomycetota; class Actinomycetes; order Propionibacteriales; family Nocardioidaceae; genus Aeromicrobium. The sequence goes on from NZ_JBAVCB010000126.1 coordinate 46,861, forward strand.
TGCCCCGCGGCGGCTGCGGAGAGGGGATCGACGCCCAGGTCACGATCGATTACTCGATCGGCGACCAACGACTGCGCTCGACCCTGCGTCCCGACGACGTCTACGGCGCGGCCACCTCGTTTCTGGACCGTGACTGTGCCGAGCTGACCTTGGCGCAAGCGGCTGACCTGACGCTCGGTGACGTGACGGTGAGCGGGGCAGGCCGGAACTCGGTGTTGAGTCTGCCGATCCGGGTCAGACCGACCGGAGGTCGCGATGACGTCGTGCTGCGTGGCTTCGACTCGACTGTGTTGTTCGCGCAGGCCGACGGCTCCGACGATCAGATCGACCTTCCCGTGACCGGGGATCCGTTCGATCTGGTCATGAAGGTCATCCCGGCCCGGTGCGACCCGCACGCCCTGGGCGAGGACAAGGTCGGCACGCTCATCCCCGTGCAGGTCAAGGCGCCGGGTCTGCCCGACAACTCGTCGTTCTACTTGCAGATAGGCGCTGAACGCCGATCTGCGATGTTCAGATTCTTCGGTCAGTACTGCGGTCTCTGAGGACGTGTCTCAGAAGATG
>NZ_JBAVCB010000127.1:0-4927 GCF_049586495.1 Aeromicrobium sp.
CACGCAGCGCGACGAGGTCGTTGTCGTCGAGCTCGTGGACGCGCTTGTCCGGGCTGATGCCGGTGGCGGCGAGGGTCTGGATGGCGCGAGTGCGACCGATCCCAAAAACATAGGTGAGTGCGATCTCAACGCGCTTGTCGCGCGGGAGGTCGACTCCAACGAGGCGTGCCATGGAGGCAGTTCCTTCCGTTCGGCGAGGTGTGGCACCTGAGGCATCCCGACTGCCTCCCAGATCGTGGCGATCTGGAGTCGGGCCCCGGCCTACGCTCCGGGGGTGACCCGCCCACGGCTGTGGACGAGAGCGATCAGGTGTTCAGTACTGCTGGGTGAAGAAGGCCTGCTGGGCCCTGCGTCAGCCCTGGCGCTGCTTGTGCCGGGGGTTTTCGCAGAGAACCATGACGCGGCCGTGGCGACGGATCACCTTGCACTTGTCACAGATCTTCTTCACGCTCGGGTTGACCTTCATCGATTCTCTTTCGGGTCCTGAACGTGGTGGATGTTCACTTGTAGCGGTACACGATGCGACCGCGGCTGAGGTCGTACGGCGAGAGCTCGACCACGACCCGGTCCTCGGGGAGGATACGGATGTAGTGCTGACGCATCTTGCCACTGATGTGGGCGAGTACCTTGTGCCCGTTCTGCAGCTCGACACGGAACATCGCGTTGGGCAGTGCCTCGACTACGGCACCTTCCATCTCGATGACGCCTTCTTTTTTCGCCATGACCTCTTCTTCGGTTGCTTCGTCTGCGGTTGACCGGGCACATGCCTGACCCGCTTCGAAACTGAAGCCTGCGGGGCAGGATGACATGGGCCGAATCGGCCGACTCATCATTCTAGGCAAAGCGCCCTCCAGACTCAAATCGCGGTCATGTTGCAGCGACCCCGGCAGGGGCAGCCGCTCACGCAGACGGTCGTGGAGACGGCCGGTCGATCAGCCGCGACAACACGATGGCGGTATTGGTGTGATCGATGTTCGAGACCTCGATGCGCACCCGTTCCAGGGCCTGTTCGAGATCGCGCACGTCGCGAGCCACGATCCGCAGCATCGCATCGGCCGGACCCGAGACGGTGGCCGCCGAGTGCACCTCGGGGACGCGCAGGAAGGCGGCCTGGAGCTCCGCCGGAGAAATCGTTCCTTGACAGTGCACCTCGACGTAGGCCTCAGTGGTCCATCCCATGGCGTCGGGATCGAGCACTGCGGTGAAGCCGCTGATGACCCCATCGGCGACCAGCCTGTCGGTACGACGCTTGACGGCTGGGGCCGACAGGCCGACGCGCTCTCCGATCGCGGCGAAGCTGGCGCGGCCGTCCTCGAGCAGACACGTGAGCAGGCGGCGGTCGACATCGTCCATCCGGCCAGTCTTGCAAGAAAAATCGATATTCGGCGAATCAACGCAAGATCATGCCACCCAGAATCGCTGTTTCGGCTTCTTCATCCGACTGGATCGGGGCTTACAGTTGAAACGTTGCTCTGACTCTTGCTGGGAGGCACCCTTGACCGTTCTCGACACGCGCGTCCGCCCCACGTCGTCGCGGCTACCGCGTACCCGTCACTACGTCATGTGCCCCCCGGACCACTTCGCCGTTGAGTACGCGATCAACCCGTGGATGGACACCGCTGTTGCAGTCGACCACTCGCGAGCCCTGCTGCAGTGGGACGTGCTGCGCAACACCTACTTGAGCCTGGGCCACCACGTCGACCTCGTGCCGCCCATGCCGGGTCAGCCTGACATGGTGTTCTCCGCCAACGGCGGACTCATCGTCGGCGATCGCGCCTACGGCGCCCGATTCACGTTCGCCGAACGCGCCGCCGAGGGCCCGGCCTTCGCCGCGTGGATGCGCAGCCAAGGCCTCACCGTCACCGAGCCCGGCTTCACCAACGAGGGTGAGGGCGACTTCCTTGCCCTCGGCTCGATGATCCTGGCCGGAACCGGTTTCCGCACCAGTCTCGACGCGCACATCGAGGCGGCCGCGACGCTCGACCGTCCCGTGGTATCGCTGGAGCTGGTCGATCCCCGCTTCTACCACCTCGACGTGGCTCTGGCCGTGCTCGACGATGGCAACGGAGACACACCGGCCGACGTCGCTTACTACCCCGGCGCCTTCAGCCGGCACAGCCGACGCACGCTGCGCGATCTGTTCCCCGACGCAACCATCGTCAGCGAGGCCGACGCCCTGGTTCTCGGACTGAACGCGGTGAGCGACGGCCAGAACGTCATCGTGCCATCGCAGGCTCGCGACTTCGCCGAGCAGCTCACGGACCGCGGATACACGCCGGTGCCCGTCGACCTGTCGGAGTTCTTGAAGTCCGGCGGCAGCGTCAAGTGCTGCACGATGGAGCGACACCGCTGACGTAACATCTGCCACTTATTTCCCATGAGCCACATCTGTCACGTAATCTATCTCACGTGCGTCGCTCCAGAGCGCTGTTCATCGCGCTGTTCCTCGCCGCCCTGCTGACACCGGTCAGCCGGGCCGATGCGTCGTACTCAGTGGTCTGCAGTGGATACTCCTCGTGCGAATCCAAGGGATACAGCAACTTCGACTACTCCGCGAAGCAGCGCACGAGCTATTGGGCCATGTACACGGGGACCAACTGCACCAACTACGTCGCCTATCGTCTGGTGACGACCAACGGCATGCCCAACAAACGGCCGAAATCTGGCGTCGGCAACGCGCGCGACTGGGGCACGACGATGTCATCCATCACCGATTCGACGCCTGCGGTTGGCGCCGTCGCGTGGTGGGGTCGCAGCAGCGGCGGCAACCACGTGGCCTACATCGAGAAGGTCGTGTCACCCACGGAGATCTGGGTGTCCGAGTCGAACTGGAGCGGCGCCTTCGACTGGCGCAAGATCACCAAGTCCGGTTCCGGCTGGCCCGACGGGATCATTCACTTCGCCGATCCGGTGCCGACCACCGACAGCCCGTTGAGCTCGACCGTCGCACCGGAGTTCTCCTCAGTTCCCACCGCCGACGTCGAGCTCACAGCAGATCCCGGCACCTGGTCACCCGCCGGGCTGGACTACACGTTCTCCTACCAGTGGTTGATCGACGGCACCACCGAGATCTCAGGCGCCACGTCAAGCACCTTCACTCCGTCGGCGGACATGCTGGGGCGGCCACTGTCGGTCCGCGTCACCGCCGGATCCTCGGGGTACGCGTCGAAGAGCGTGACGTCGGAGGCGGCCGAGGTATGGCCTCGAGCTCTCACGTCGGTCAGGGCGCCGGAGATCCTCGGCGCCGCCAAGGTCGGCACCCGACTCTCCGCAGACGAGGGCGACTGGTTTCCCTATCCGGACGAGATGACCTACCAGTGGTTCGCCGATGCCAAGCCCATCACCGGGGCCACGGCTGCGTCATTCGTCCCCACCGCCGCCCAGCGCGGCACGACGCTCACGCTCGAGGTCGTCGCCCAACACCCCGATTACGAGGCTGTGACGTTGGTGTCGTCACCCACTCAGCGCGTCGCTCCCTGAGCTGCGGGTTCAGGTGGCGGGCGCCCCGCACGGAAGGCCCATCGAGCCGAGTTGCTCACGTCCGCCGTCGGCAGCAGTGAGCACCCACGCACCCCTCTCGGTCAGGGTGAAGGTGTGCTCGGCGTGGGCGGCCCGACTGCCGTCCAGCGTCACGATGGTCCAGCCGTCATCGAGGGTGCGATTGCGCGAGGTGCCGATGCTGACCATCGGCTCGACTGCGAGCACGAGTCCGGGCACGAGTCGGGTGGTGCGGCCACGGCTGGCCACGTTGGGGATCCAGGGCGGCTGGTGCATGGTGGTGCCGATGCCGTGTCCCGTCAGGCCCTCGGCGATTCCGTAGGAGGCGCCGGCTGCCACGATCGATGCCTCGATCGCCGCGCTGATGTCACCGACCTTCCCCCCGATGCGCGCTGCGCCGATCCCGGCCCACAGTGCAGCTTCGGTGACCCGGATCAGCTCGACGTCGATGGCCCGCGGTTCGCCGATCGTGAAGGAGACTGCGGCATCACCGTGCCAGCCGTCGATGATCGCCCCGCAGTCGACCGACACGAGGTCACCGTCACGCAGCACCCGCGGTCCCGGGATGCCATGCACGATTTCGTCATTGACCGACGTGCAGATGACCCCGGGAAATCCCCCGTGTCCCTCATCGTCGGCGCCGTAGTTCCAGAAGTTGGAAGTGGCCCCGTGCGCGGCGATCGACTCCCGCGCGATGCGGTCCAGGTCTCCCGTGGTCATCCCAGCGCCGGCTTGGGATTTCACCGCCTGCAGCGTTTCGGCCACCACGAGTCCCGCCTGACGCATGATTTCGATCTGCGCTGGCGTCTTGAGCTCGACCTGCTCCCGAAACACCGGAATCAGGCAGGCAGCGCGTCGTCGATGCGGGCCGACACCTCGGCGACATCGCCGACACCGTCGATCTGCATCAGCAGACCGCGCTGGCTGTAGACGTCGATCAAGGGGGCGGTCTCGTCGGTGTAGACCTGTTGGCGATGCCGGATGACGGCTTCGGTGTCGTCGGCACGGCCACTGGTCTCGGCTCGCTTCAGCAACCGCTGGATCAGTTCTTCGGGATCGACGACCAGCTCCACGACTCCGTCGAGTCCGGAGCCGAGCTCATCGAGGATTCCGTCGAGCGTCGCGACCTGGTCAAGAGTCCGCGGGTAGCCGTCGAGAATGAATGACTCCCGGGCGTCATCGTGGCCCAGCCGGTCTCGCACCATGGCGTTGGTGATCTCATCGGGCACGTACTCGCCGGCGTCCATGTACCGCTGAGCCTCACGGCCTAGCTCGGTCTGCTGCTGGACGTTGGCTCGGAAGATGTCCCCTGTGGAGATGTGCGCGCCGCCGACTCGTTCGGCCAACGACACGGCCTGCGTCCCCTTGCCCGCACCGGGCGGTCCCATGATGAGCAACCGCATCAGCGCAAGAACCCTTCGTAGTTGCG
>NZ_JBAVCB010000128.1:0-1577 GCF_049586495.1 Aeromicrobium sp.
ACTGCCCCGGCCACGCCGACTACGTCAAGAACATGATCACGGGTGCTGCGCAGATGGACGGCGCCATTCTCGTGGTCGCTGCCACCGACGGCCCCATGCCCCAGACGCGTGAGCACGTGCTGCTCGCCCGTCAGGTCGGCGTGCCCGCCATGGTCGTCGCGCTGAACAAGTGCGACATGGTCGACGACGAGGAGATCCTGGAGCTCGTCGAGCTCGAGGTTCGTGAGCTGCTGAGCGATCAGGAGTTCGACGGCGACAACGTGCCCGTCGTCAAGGTTGCTGCTCATCCCGCGCTGCAGGGTGACGCCAAGTGGGGCGAGTCGATCCTCGAGCTCATGGCGGCTGTCGATGACTACATCCCGATGCCCGAGCGCGAGACGGAGAAGCCGTTCCTCATGCCCGTCGAGGACGTCTTCACGATCACCGGTCGTGGAACGGTCATCACCGGACGCATCGAGCGCGGCATCGTCAAGGTCAACGAGACGGTCGACCTGATCGGCATTCGCGAGGCCAAGCAGACCACCACGGTCACGGCGATCGAGATGTTCCGCAAGTTCCTCGACGAGGGCCAGGCCGGCGAGAACGTCGGACTGCTCCTGCGTGGAACCAAGCGTGAGGATGTGGAGCGCGGCATGGTCGTCATTGCTCCCGGCTCGACGACGCCGCACACCGAGTTCGAGGGCCAGGTCTACATCTTGTCCAAGGAGGAGGGTGGCCGTCACAAGCCGTTCTTCAACAACTACCGTCCGCAGTTCTACTTCCGCACCACGGACGTCACCGGCGTCATCACGCTGCCTGAGGGCACCGAGATGGTCATGCCCGGTGACAACACCGAGATGTCGGTCGCGCTGATCCAGCCGATCGCCATGGAGGAGGGCCTGCGCTTCGCCATCCGCGAGGGCGGCCGCACCGTCGGCGCCGGTCGCGTGACGAAGATCAACAAGTGAGCTGACCTCAGCTCTCTCGGAGCCCCCATCGCCTCGGCGGTGGGGGCTTCGTCGTTCCTGCCCGCGTAGCCTGGTGGGCATGGGGCACGACCACGCGCATGGAACTGGGGTGAAGCACCGCAGGCGTCTGGCGATCGTGCTGGCCCTGTCGGTGAGTGTCCTGCTGGTCGAGGCCGTCGTGGCCGCACTCACCGGGAGCCTCGCGCTGCTGGCCGATGCCGGGCACATGCTGGGAGACTCCGTCGGCATCGCGATGGCCCTCGCAGCCATCACTGCTGCCCAGCGCGGCGGCAGCCCGGGCTCGCGACGCACCTTCGGGTACCACCGCACCGAGGTGCTCGCCGCCGGGCTCAATGGCCTGGTGCTGCTGGTGCTGGCTGGGTTCGTGGGGTGGCACGCCGTCGGCCGTCTGAGTTCCTCCGTCGAGCTCGCGGCCACGCCCATCCTCCTCGCCGGCGGCGTCGGGCTGGTGGCCAACGTCATCGGTCTGTTCCTGCTCCGGGAAGGGGCTGCCGAGAGCCTGAACGTCCGGGGCGCCTACCTGGAGGTCCTGGGAGATGCGCTGGGGTCGGTCGCGGTCCTGGTCTCGGCGACCGTCATCGCGCTCACGGGCTGGATGCAGGCCGATGC
>NZ_JBAVCB010000129.1:0-4312 GCF_049586495.1 Aeromicrobium sp.
GACCGCAGCTGCGGGCCGGCGGCGGCCGCGATGATCGCGACGAGTCCGGCCGACATGACCGTGATCATGACCCAGCCCGGCACGTCACCGCGCTCGTCGCGGGCGGTCAAGCGTTCGATCCACTGCATGGGTTCCTCCTGTGATTCACGTTCCAGATGTCAGGTGCAGGCCGACCAGCCCCGGGTAGAAGGCGAAGACGATCGTGACCGGGAGCACGAGGAAGACCACAGGGATCATCATCGAGACTTCCTTCCGACCACCGGCTTCCATCAGCTCGCGACGTGCGGCGTCGCGTACATCGGCGGCCTGGGCGTGCAGGACGTCGACGAGCGGCGTGCCGCGCTCGAGCGCCACGGCGAGGCCCTCGGCGAATCGCGAGATGCTGGTGACGCCCGTGCGGCGAGCCAGCGCATCGAAGGCAGCTGCCATGGGCGTTCCGGTACGGATCTCAGCCAGAACCCGAGCGAGCTCATCGGCCAGACTGCCCCGACAGACCCGCAGGATTCGATCGAGACCCGCGACAGGGCTCTCACCGGCGGCCACCGCAAGGGCGAGCAGCTCAGCCACGATCGGGAACTCCTGCTCCATCTCCTTCTCGCGGCGGGTGACCTGCGCGCTGAGGCGCCGGTCGCACCCCATGACACCGGCGACGAATCCGAAGCCGCAGACACCGAGCAAAATGGGAACCGCGGTGCGTTGGGTCGTCCACAGCATGGTGGCCACGGCCGCCCCGCCAGCCCCACCCGCAACCCCCCACAAGGACTGGCGCAGTCGAAACTCCTCAAGGGTGGTCGCGACTCCGAGTCGGTCGAGCCGTGAACGCACGGCGCAGGCGCTGCCGACCCACTCGCCCACCACGACGGCCGCCCGCTGCACCGACGGTCCGAAGATCGCCACTGCGACCCCGTTCGATCGTCCGGGGGCGACCACGTACGGATGCACGTCGCGGACGTACGGGAGCACTCGTTGCTCCACCGAGGGTCGTCGGGTGCGCAGGACACCGGACCCGATCAACCACAGTCCTGCGGACAGCACACATCCGATCACTGCTCCACTCACGCGAGAATCCGTCGCTCAGCCGGGAGTCGACCGATCCACAGCATCAGCCGGTACGCCACGACGCAGGTGAGGGCTCCACCGCCGAGAATCAGCAGGCCAGTCGGGGAGGCGAAGCGGCGAGCTGCGTCGCCCTGGAAGCACATCAGCAGCAGCACGATCCACGGCGCCGCCACCGCCAGACGTGCGCCGGTGACGGTCCATGACTGGCGCGACTCGATCTCACCGCGGGTGCGTTGGTCCTCGCGCAAGAAGCTCGACAGCGACTGCAGCATGCGGCCGAGGTCTCCCCCGCCAACATCGCGGGCGATGCGCAGGGCTTCGACCACCCGGTCGCCGGTGGGGTCAGCAAGCCGATCCTTCAGCAGGTCGAGTGACTGATGGAACCGACCGGAGGACTGGTAGTCATGACCGAAGTGGACGAAAGGGTCCCGCAGCTCGTCCGGGCCTCTCTCGCCGAGCTGGATCAGGGCATCGGGCAAAGACAGTCCGGCTCGCACCGCCGACGTGAGGTTGTCGACGGCATCGGGCCACATCGCCGCGTGCGTGCTGCGGCGGTGGGTGGCTCTTCCCCGGAGCATCACGATGGGTGCGAATCCCGCCATGAGCCCGAACAGCACGCCGATGCCCGCAACTCCTGACGCTGCCAGCACCGTCACTGTCGCCAGCGAGAAGAGCAAGAAGCAGAATCCGACGAGCTGCCATGGTGCGACCCCAGCCACCCCAGCGGCCAGGAGCAGCTCGGTCACGCGGTCTCGGCGGCGCGTCGTGGGTCGAACCGTCGGTCGCCACGCCGGCTGGAGCAGAGCCCAAGCGATCAGTGCACAGCCCACACCCAGGACACCTCCGGTCAGAGCGCCCATCGCGAGCCTCCCAAGATCTGGTCGAGGTCGATGCTGGCGCGCTCGTAGGCGGCCCGGCGGACCGGAACTCCATGGTCGCGCTGGAGCGTGGTGCCGCGTCGGGTGAAGACCGGTTCGGACTCGATGATCCCGTTCTCCACCCGCCCGGTCACGGCGACGATCTCGCGGACTGCGCGGGAGCCGTCCGCGTCCAGATCGGTGTGGACGACGAGGTCGACCGACGCCGCGACGGTGGGCACCACGAAACGCGAACCGATGTTGTCGCCAGCCAGAAGCGGCAGGGTGCACATCTTGACCAGGGCCTGACGCGCTGAGTTCGCATGGATCGACGCCATGCCGGGCAACCCTGCGTTGAGTGCGAGGAGCAGGTCGAGGCACTCGGCGGCGCGTACCTCGCCGATGATGATGCGTGAAGGTCGCATGCGCAGGGCTTCCTTGATCAGTGCCCGCAGAGTGATCTCGCCTGTGCCCTCCAGCCCGGCTTGCCGAGTCTGGAGCGCCACCCAATCGGGGTGACCGCACGTCAGTTCGAAGACTTCTTCGACCGAGAGGAGCCGCTGGGTCCCCGGGATGGAGGCGGCCAGACAATTGAGGAGGGTGGTTTTTCCGGCTTGAGTGCCGCCCGACACCATGATGTTGAGTCCGGCTCGCACCGAGGCGTCGAGAAAGTCCGCCGTTCGACGATCCAGGCTGCCCAGCTCGACGAGGTCGGGGAGCGAGTGGGCCTTCGCGATGAACTTGCGGATGTTGACGGCAGCAAACCCGCGAGTGATGCCGCCGAGCACGACATGCAGCCGATGGCCACCAGGGAGCGTGGCGTCGACGAACGGCTGGCTGATGTCGAGGCGTCGGCCGCTGCTGGACAGCATGCGCTCGACCAGCTCACGCACCTGGTCGTGGGTCAGCACCAGAGCAGTCAGTTCGTGGGTGCCTTCCCTGGCTACGAAGATGCGGTCGGGCTGATTGATCCAGACTTCCTCGACCTCTTCGTCGTCGAGGAACTGTTGCAAGGGTCCGAATCCGGACACCTCGGCCAGGATCTGGCCGACGACGATCTCGGGCTGGTCAACGGGACGGACAGCACCGGTGAGGCTGCGGCGGTCGTGCTCGGCGATGACGTCGACGGCCGCGCGACGCACTGCGTCGGTGTCGGTGCGCGGGTCGATGCGGCGCTCGCGCACGAGGTCGCGTACTTGGTCGGCGAAAGCCGGTGCCAGTTGTTCCATCCCCCGATGGCCCTTCCCTTGCGAGGTGGCTTCCAGCGATGGTGTCGCAATCGGAGCATCCTGTGAACCCCCTGCCACATTCACTGTGCACAGTCCGAGCCGTCGAAGGATGGCCAACCGATCTGCTCGCGGCGCGAGACGGCCGCCACACGCGTCACTGTCGTCACTCCCGCCACTCATTGAGTCATGATGGGGGCATGAAGCACGTTCTGATCGGGTCGGTGTGCCTGTTGCTGCTAGCCGCTGGCTGCAGCAAGGACAAAGACGGAGCGGCCAAGCCCGCACCCACCTCCGACGCATCGAGCAGCGCAGTCCCCACGGAGTCGACAACGCCGACCATCGAGGCTCCCGATCCGGACGCCCCGGCCATCGATTACGAGACCTCCGAGGACTCCGGCAAGGTGGTGACCGCTCCGTCCGACGCGTCGGGCCTGTCGAAAGCGTCCGACGACTTCAAGGCGTTCATCTCAGCGGAGCTGAACCGGCTGCAGAACGAAGCTGGCGGCGACTGTCCCGAGAAGCCCACGATCCGGGTCAACCGCCTGCAGAATGCTGGCTGGGCGTCGGGCGGAGTCACGGTGCCCGAGTGCGGCGGCTACGCCGTGCTGTGGGCCAAGCAGGGGGGCGAGTGGTCGCAGGTGTGGGGCGGCCAGGAGCTGGTCGAGTGCACCACACTGGTGCGATACAAGTTCCCCGTCGCCGTAGCCGGGGATCAGTGCCTGAGCCAGGAGGGCTCGGCCTCCACGTACCGGGGATGAAAGAGCTCTGAATCCCCAGCTCTCGTAGCGGATCGCAGCGTCTCGTCGAGGTCGGTAGCCTGACGCGGTGAACACCCACGCCCGGCGGGCGGTCGCCTTCGTGCCAGCCGCGGTCGCGGCGTCGATCGCTGTGGCGATCGGCATCGTCCTGCCGCTGGCGGGGCCGCTGTTGATCGCGTTGGTTCTGGGGGCCGTGGCGGCGAACACAGCCATCGGTCGCCTTGACGCGCTGACCGATCAGGCGTCGACCACCAAGCTGCTGCTGCGGCTCGGGGTGGTGTTGCTTGGTCTGCAGCTGCCGATCGGCGACATCGCCGGCATCGGGATCAGCGGCATCGTGATCGTTCTCCCCACCGTCCTGGTCACGTATGCCGCCACCGTCGCGGCCGGCGACCGACTCGGTCTGGAT
>NZ_JBAVCB010000130.1:0-1707 GCF_049586495.1 Aeromicrobium sp.
CGAAGGTGACCGATTCGGAGATCGGGACGCGGTGCGACATGAACTGTGCCGAGGGGTGAACGGGGTCGGCGTGGCCGAACGCGATGCCGCACACGATCATCCGGTCGGCCGGAATGTCGAACCACTCATGCAGCAGGGGCGAGCGGCTGGCGACCGCCGCCTGCGCGCACGTCGCGAGACCCAGCGCCTCGGCGGCGAGCAGGAAGCTGTTGACGTAGAGGCCGCAGTCCACCGCTCCGTAGGTGCCGAGCTCGGCCGGGGTGGAGATGACCGCCAGATGCGGGGCGCCAAAGAACTCGAAGTTGCGCAGCATCTCGCGCGCTGAGGCGTCACGGTCTCCCTTGACCACGCCTACCGCTTCGTACAACTGCCAGCCGACCTCCCGCCGACGCTCGGAGTGGACACCGGTGTACGCGGCGGGGAACTCGATGTCCGATCCGAAGCCCTGGTCCGAGGTGCTGAGCGCCTCCGCGAGCCTGGACGTGGCTTCGCCGGAGGTGATCACGACCTGCCATGGCTGCGTGTTGCACCACGACGCGGTGTGCTGCGCCGCCGCGAGCAGTCGCTCGATGACGTCGCGCGGCACCTGCTGGTCGAGGAAGCCGCGGCAGGACCGACGGTCGGTCAGGATTCTCTCGAGCACCTCGATGGAGTCGCTCATCGGCCTTCGAACTTCGCCGGGCGCTTCTCGACGAAGGCCCGCCCGCCCTCGGTCGCATCGTGGGTCTCGAACAGCACTGCCTGACCCTCGGTCTCACGATCCAGCGTCTCGTCCAGCGTGGGGAGGGTGGAGGCATTGATCGCGGCCTTCATCCGCCCCAGCGCGAGGGTGGGTCCGGCTGCGAGGCGCTCGACGAGCGCTGCCACCTCGGCATCGAAGTCGACGTCCTCGACGACGGAGTGGATGAGGCCCGTGTCGGCCGCGTCGGCAGCGGGCAGGCGCTGTCCGAGCATCGCCATCTGCATGGCCCGAGCGCGGCCGATCGATGCAGCGACCAGCTCCGTCGCCCCGCCGTCGGGCATCAGACCGATGTTGACGAAGGCCAGCAAGAAGTAGGCCGAACGCCGCGCGACGACGAGATCGGCCGACAGTGCCAACGACGCGCTCGCTCCGGCGGCGAGACCATTGACCCCGGCCACGACCGGCAGGGGTGCGGAGGTGATGGCGCGCACCAGACGATTGATGCCCACCAGCGTGGCGGCGCCGTCAAAGTCCTCGCCGAGCGCAGCGCCGGCTCCGAAGGCCCGCCCCGAGCCGGTGATGAGCACACATCGCACGTCGCCGCCGGCGTCCTCGATCGCCGCAGCGGCGGCGTGCAGCATCTCGCCGGTCAGGCTGTTGAGCCGGTCCGGGGCATTCCAGCGAATCGTGAGGACGTGGTCGCGGGTCTCGATCAGCAGGTCATCGGTCACGCCACGACCATATCGGCAGATCTGTTGCCCACCCGCCGGTGCGGCTACGGTGGCGAGCATGACGCTCGCAGGAAAGACCATGATCATGTCCGGTGGTAGCCGCGGCATCGGTGAGGCCATCGCGATCCGTGCCGCAGCCGACGGTGCCAACATCGCGCTTCTGGCCAAGACGACCGAGCCACACCCCCTGCTGCCCGGCACGATCTACACCGCCGCCGAGGCGATAGAAGCCGCCGGTGGCCGCGCTCTCCCCCTGGTGGGCGACATCCGAGACGACGCCTTCGTGGCCGACGC
>NZ_JBAVCB010000131.1:0-4488 GCF_049586495.1 Aeromicrobium sp.
TCGAAGCGATCTTCCAGACCGGTGGCCGCGAAGGCCTCCTTGGCGATCTGCTGGTGCAGCTTGTTGGGGAGGTACTCCTCCAACGGCTTGCCGTTGACGGTCCACACACCCGTGCCGGGCACGATGCGCACCCGCGCAATGGCCTCCTTGCGGCGACCTGTCGCCGCGCCGGGGGCGACGGTGGCGGGCTGGTCGGAGACCACGGCGGAGCCGGTGGTCTCGGAGGTGTACGCGACGCCTTCGGCGTTGGGCGTGAATTCGGTCTCTTCGGTTGCAGTGTCGGCCACGATGTCAATCCTTACTGGGAGATCTGCGTGATCTCGAACGGCTGGGGCTTCTGGGCGGCGTGCGGGTGCTCGGGGCCGGAGTAGACCTTGAGCTTGGTGATGAGCTGGTCGCCGAGACGGTTCTTGGGAAGCATGCCGCGCACCGACTTCTCGATCGCCTTGCGTGCATCCTTCTCGAGCAGATCGCCATAGGCGATGGACTTCAGTCCGCCCGGGTACCCGCTGTGGCGGTAGGCCAGCTTGTCGGTGCGCTTGTTTCCCGACAGGGCGACCTTGGCCGCGTTGATGATGACGACGAAATCTCCGCCGTCCATGTGCGGGGCGAAGGTCGGCTTGTGCTTGCCACGCAGCAGCGTGGCGGCTTCGACAGACAGACGACCCAGGACAATGTCCTCGGCGTCAATGACATGCCACTGACGATCGAGGTCAGCAGGCTTGGGGCTGAACGTGCGCACGACAAGTTCCTTCTACTTCGGATGGAGTCTGGAATGTCGTCCGCAGCAGCACGGCTGGAACACACGTTGGTGACCAGCACAGAGCAGGCAAGAACGACGACACACAAGGGTAACCGCCGCTGGCACACGCGGTCAAAACGGGCGGCCCACCGCACCCCGTGCGGCGTGCGGGCCCCAGCCGGACTAGATTTGTGAGGCCAGCTCCACCTCGCTGGCGCGACGCCACCGTCACAGGAGACCCATCGTGACCGAGAAGCAGTCCTTGACCGTCCGCGACAACCGCACCGGTGAGGAGTACGAGCTCGACATCGTCGACGGAACCGTGCGCGCCAGCGACATGGGCCAGATCGGCAGGACCGATGACGAGCCCGGAATCGCCCTCTACGACCCCGGTTTCACCAACACTGCGTCAACCCGCAGCGCTGTCACCTACATCGACGGCGACAAGGGAATCTTGGAGTATCGCGGGTACCCCATCGAGCAGCTGGCTGAGCACTCCACCTTTTTGGAGGTCGCTTACCTGTTGATTCATGGCGAGCTGCCCACCCAGGAGCAGCACGAGCAGTGGGTGCACGAGATCACATTTCACACCTTCGTGCACGAGAACATGAAGCGGCAGCTGCAGGGCTTCCGTTACGACGCGCACCCCATGGGCATGCTGCTGTCGAGCGTGGGCGCCCTGTCGACCTTCTACCCTGAGGCGCGAGCCATCCGCGATCCACAGATCCGGCACGAGCAGATCGTTCGGCTGATCGCCAAGATGCCGACCCTCGGCGCGTGGAGCTTCCGTCACGCGCAGGGCAAGCCGTATGTGTACCCCGACAACAATCTCTCCTACACCGAGAACTTCCTGTCGATGCTGTTCAAGATGAGCGAGCAGGAGTACGACCCCGACCCGCGCATCTCCAGGGCGCTTGAAGTCTTGTTCATCTTGCATGCCGATCACGAGCAGAACTGCTCCACCAACGCGGTCCGCTCCGTCGGTTCCTCTGACGTCGACCCCTATTCAGCGGTCAGCGCTGGCATCGCAGCGCTGTACGGTCCGCTGCACGGCGGCGCCAATGAGGCCGTGCTCAAGATGCTGCGGCGGATCGGCTCGAAGGACAAGATTCCGGCGTTCATCGAGGGCGTCAAGAATGGCGACGAGAAGCTCATGGGCTTCGGGCACCGCGTCTACAAGAACTACGACCCGCGTGCCACGATCATCAAGAAGGCTGTCGATGACGTCTTTGAAGTCACCGGCGTCAGCCCGCTGCTGGAGATCGCCCAGGAACTAGAGCGCATCGCGCTGGAGGACGACTACTTCGTCAGCCGCAAGCTGTACCCGAACGTCGACTTCTACTCCGGCCTGATCTACGAAGCGCTCAAATTCCCGCCCGAGATGTTCACGGTGCTGTTCGCCATTCCCCGCACAGCCGGCTGGCTGGCGCAGTGGAAGGAGCTCGTGGACGACAAGGAGCAGAAGATCGCCCGCCCCAAACAGATCTACACCGGCGATCGCACGCTTGATTTCGTCCCGGCCGCCGAGCGCTGGAAGAAGTAGTAGCTGCAACTCGCGCTCGTCATGGTGGCCAGCAGATAGCGTGGCGGCGTGCGCCTGAGAATTGACCTCGCCTATGACGGCGCTGCGTTTCACGGGTGGGCAACGCAACCGGGGCTGCGCACCGTGCAAGGTGAGATCGAGACGGCCATCGCAACGGTCATGCGACTTCCCGCCCTCGCCTCGTTGACGGTCGCGGGTCGCACGGACACCGGGGTGCACGCGCGGGCGCAGGTAGCACACGTCGACCTGGACGAGGTCGACCCCGTCGTGCTGACCCGTCGGCTCCAACGAGTGCTGCCGGCCGACATCTCGATCCGAGAAGTCACCGAGGCAGTTGAGGGTTTCGATGCTCGGTTCGCAGCACTCGAACGTCGCTACATCTACCGACTCTGCGACACGATTCCCGATCCACTGACCCGCGGCACCGTGGTCACCCATCGTCGACCGCTCGACGTCGACGCCATGAACGCCGCGTCGACACATCTGCTCGGGGAGCACGATTTTGCGTCCTTCTGCAAGAAACGCGAGGGTGCCACCACGATTCGCGAGCTCCGCGAACTCGCATCGGTGCGAACCGGCGGACGGATCGAGACCACCGTGCGCGCCGACGCGTTCTGCCACTCGATGGTCCGATCCCTGATGGGCGCTCTCGTCGCGGTCGGCGAGGGCCGTCATGACCCGACCTGGGCCGGCGAAATCCTCGCCGGCGGGACCCGAGACGCCCGGGTCAGGGTCATGCCCGCGCACGGCCTGACCCTCGAGGAGATCGTTTATCCTCCCGACCACCTGTTGGCGGCACGGGTCGCGCAGTCGCGACGACGCCGGGACGATCCTCGGTGACCACGCACAGCTACGGCCTGCTGCCGTGGAGAAGCTCCGTCGACGGATTGGAGATATTGCTGGGGCACATGGGCGGACCGTTCTGGGCCAGCAAGGACGCGGGCGCGTGGACGATCCCCAAAGGCCTGCCTGAGGGCGACGAATCGCCCCTGCACACCGCACAGCGCGAATTCGCCGAGGAGCTCGGTCTGCCGGCCCCCACCGAGGGCTTCGTCGACCTCGGCGAGGTGGTGCAGTCCGGCGGCAAGACGGTGCGGGCCTGGGCCGTCGAGCACGCCGTCGATCCCAAGTCGATCCGTCCCGGTACCTTCGAGCTGGTCTGGCCGCCGAGGTCGGGCCGCGTGCAGTCGTTCCCGGAGATCGACCGGGTCAGGTGGATGTCGCCGGACCGGGCACGTGCCGTGATCGTCGCCGCCCAGGCCCAGCTGCTGGACCGCCTGGTGGCGCTGCTCGATCTTCAGCCTTAGCGTGATGCGGCCGTCGGAGCTCATCGCCCAGATCGGCCGCGAGATTTCTCGGATGCTGGATCAGCGGAGCACGCTGTCCTACCCTCGGGGGATGGCTTTACGGGGGCGTCGGCCCTGCTCTGCACTTCTGGTCCTGATCTGGGCTCTGATCCCCGTCGTCGCCCTCGCGACGCCGGCGTCTGCTGCACCCCCGGACCCGCCGGCGATGCAGTCCGGCTACGACGACGTGACCGTCGCGTATTACGAGTCCCCGTTCGTCGCGGGAACCAAGCCAGTCGGCACATCGGTCGTCGTCCAGCGGGTCTCCGATGGATCTGAGGTCGATTGCTTCGGCCAAGACATCCCCGACCTCACGGCGTGGACCTGCTCGATGAGCGCCCGCGAGTTCCCGCAGGACCCCGACACGGGGACCTTGGTCCAGCTGACTGCTCACGCAGTCAACGCTCAGGAAGAGGAGTCTGAGAAAACCCCGATCACGCTGCGCATCCAACCGTCCCGTTTCGGGGTCACCACGTCGCCGGACCTCCCCGACGGCGACCGGATCGTCCTCGAGGGATCACGCGAGATGCACGCTGGCGGCGTCCGATGGACCGTCACCCGCGACGACGACACCTTGGTGTCCTTCCAGCCGTGCGCCTTCGATGATCCCGACGAGGGCGAGACCTTCGTCTGCACGTATGACAGCGAGGCGACACCGGCGGGGACTGCCGCGGCCGGGCCGCCTGGAGCGACCGCGGCCCTGGCGTCCGGGTCGTACACCGCAAGGCTGCAGGAGTTCGCCGACGACGGCGCCACCGACCAGATCGACGAAATCGTCTTCGCCTTCACGGTCGGTTCGCCACCCGCGGTCGCTCCACCGCCTTCTCCGCCTCCTCCCCCGACCACCCAGACGCCGC
>NZ_JBAVCB010000132.1:0-22477 GCF_049586495.1 Aeromicrobium sp.
GTGAAGGAGCGTGTCTCCAACGCCGCAGAGCTCGGCACTCTCAGCGATCTGGGGGTCGCCCCACCCCCGCACCTCATCGCCAACGCACTGGCCGCGGCTGCCCTCGCGCGCGCCCACGGGGTGTCGCCGCGAGCCGTGCGCGAGGGTCTGCGCAGCTTCACGCCAGACGCCCACCGCATCGCCGAGATCGCCACGGTCGGCGAGGTCCGATACGTCGACGACTCCAAGGCCACCAATCCGCACGCCGCGTTGGCGTCGCTGCTCGGGGTCGAGAGCGCGGTGTGGATCGCCGGGGGACTCGCCAAGGGTGCGACGTTCGACGACCTGGTCGAGCAGGCTCGAGATCGGCTCCGAGCGGTCGTCCTGATCGGGACCGACCGCTCGGTCATTGCTGATGCTCTCGCACGACACGCGCCCGATGTGCCCGTGGTCGAGGTGGACACGGGCGACACTGATCCCATGGATCGTGTCGTCGAGGTCGCCACATCGCTCGCCCAGCCGGGCGACACGGTGCTGTTGGCCCCGGGGTGCGCCTCCATGGACCAGTTCGTCAACTACGCGGCCCGTGGCGAGAGTTTCGCCGACTCGGTTGCCAGGCGGCAGACCACGTCCTAGTGATGAGTCCACCTTCCCCCATGATTGGACGCACCGGATGAGCGCGACCGTCGAACGCCGGCCGCCGGCGATCGTCGAAAACACCCGACGGCTGCTCGAGCGCCCTCTGGCGTCGTACCAGCTGGTGCTCGGCGCCGCCGCCCTCCTGCTCGGTCTAGGCCTGATCATGGTGCTCAGCGCCAGCTCGGTCTATTCAGCCACCTCCAACGACGGCAACTCCTACGCTGTCATCATCCGCCAGCTGATGTTCGCCATGGTCGGACTCGGAGGCGCCGTCATCGCAGCCAAGATGCCGCTGGCGACCATGCGCAAGCTGGTGCTGCCCGTGCTTCTCGTCTCGGTCGGTCTGATCATGGCCACCTTCTTCATCGGCATCGAGATCCGCGGGAACAAGAACTGGATCCCGCTGTTCGGCGGTTTCCTGCTGCAACCGTCGGAGTTCGCCAAGCTCGCGGTCGTGCTGTGGATCGCTCACTGGTTTGCCAGCCACGAGAAGGCTCTGGACACGCCCAGGTTGATCCTGCTGCCGATGGTTCCGGTCACGCTGTTCATTGCCATGCTCGTGGTGTTGCAGCACGACCTGGGTACTGCGCTGGTGCTCTTCGCCCTGATCGTTGGCATGTTGTGGGTCGCGGGCCTGCCGTCCAAGTTGATGATGGCCGTGGGGGCAGGTGTGTTCGCTGTGCTGGTGCTGTTCGTCGCCACCGCACCGCACCGCGTCGCGCGCCTGCTGAATTTCACCAACCCCTTGGCCGATCCCGACAACGCCGGCTATCAGTCCATCCACGCCAGCATGGCGTTGGCGCGCGGCGGCTTCTGGGGCGTAGGCCTGGGAGGAAGCCGACAGAAGTGGGGCGCGCTCCCCGAGGCGCACACCGACTTCATCCTGGCTGTCATGGGCGAGGAGCTCGGTCTGCTCGGCACGCTGGTCGTGCTGATGTTGTTCCTCGTGCTCGCCGTCGCCGGCATCCGCATCGCCACCCGCGCTCGCGACCCCTTTGCCCGCTACGTGGCGGCTGGCATCACGATCTGGATCGTGGTGCAGACCGCGATCAACGTGGGCATGGTGCTGGGTCTGTTGCCGGTCATCGGCATCCCACTTCCCCTGATGTCCTATGGCGGATCCAGCCTGCTGGTCACGCTGGTGGCCATGGGTGTGCTGCTCAACTGCGCGACCACCGAACCGGGAGCCCGCCGAGCTCTGGAGATCGGCCGTGCCGCGAAGGCCCGGGGGCGTTCTGCGCGCCCACGCAACGTGCGTAAGGTCTGAATCGTGCGTGTCCTGCTCGCTGGCGGAGGAACCGCTGGCCACACTTCTCCGTTGCTTGCCACAGCCGCAGTCCTGCGTGACGGCGGTGCTGAGATCACCTGCCTCGGCACGCCCCGGGGGCTTGAGGTCACGCTGATCCCGGAGGCCGGATATCAGTTGGAGCTCGTGCCGCCGGTGCCGTTGCCACGCAAGCCCGGAAAGGACCTGATCATGGTCCCCGGAAAGTTGCGGGCGGCCATCAAGGCGACCGGAGCAGTCGTCGATCGGGTACGCCCCGACGTCATCGTCGGTTTCGGAGGTTACGTGTCGGTGCCCGCCTACCTGGTGGCCCGACGTCGCGGCATCCCGTTGGTGGTGCACGAGGGGAACGCCGTCCCCGGTGTCGCCAACAAGGTTGGCGCCAAGTTCACCGAGTTCGTCGCCACCAGCTTTCCGGACACCGACCTGCCGCACGCCCGCTACATCGGGCTGCCGATTCGTCGCGAGATCTCGACGCTGGACCGTGCCGCGAAGCGGGCGGAGGGGCGGGCCCACTTCGGGCTCGATCCGGACCGTCCGACGCTGCTCGTGACCGGTGGCTCCCAAGGTGCTCGGCGGATCAACCGCGCTGTGGCCGGTGCCGCCCGCGACCTCGGCGAAGCAGGAGTGCAGGTGCTGCACGCGGCCGGGCGGGTCGACGAGGCGATCGTCGAGCCACGTCCCGGCGATCCGCCGTACGTCGTCACGGCATACATCAAGCGCATGGATCTGGCCTACGCGGCCGCTGACTTGATCGTGTGCCGTGCCGGCGCGAACACGGTCACCGAGGTCGCAGCGGTTGGACTGCCAGCGGCCTTCGTGCCGCTGCCGCACGGCAATGGCGAGCAAGCGCTCAACGCCCATCCGGTGGTGCAGGCCGGTGGCGCGCTGTTGATCGATGACGCGGCGCTCACGTCCACGTGGATCGACAACGTCGTGATTCCGCTGGTGTCCCACACGGGTCGTCTGGGAGCCATGTCGCGCGCTGCCTCGGACATCGTCCGCCACGACGCCGACGAACGGTTGGCTGACATGGTGCGCGAGGCCTGTCGATGAGGCCTGGACGATGAGAATCGACATCCCCGACGTGATCTTGCCGGCCGACCAGCTCGGTCGGGTGCACTTCGTGGGCATCGGCGGCGCCGGACTGTCGGCCATCGCGCGACTCATGGTGGGTCAGGGCGTCACGGTCACGGGCAGCGACGCCGCCGACTCGACGGTCCTGCAGGCGCTCCAGGCCGAGGGCATCACGTGCCACGTCGGGCACGACGCAGCTCACCTGTCTGACGTCGACACGGTCATCGCCACCACCGCGGTGCGCGAGGACAACGCCGAGATCGTCGAGGCGCGCAGGCTGGGTCTTCGCCTGTGGCCGCGCTCGGCGGGATTGCAGTCGGTGCTGCTCGGCGGTCGGGCGGTCGCTGTCGCCGGGACGCACGGCAAGACCACGACCACCGCGATGCTGACCTGTGCCCTGCGTGCCACCGGCGCCGACCCGTCGTTCGCGATCGGCGCGGAGGTGGCGAGCCTCGGCACCAATGCGCGTCGCGGGTCAGGTGATGTCATCGTCGCGGAGGCCGACGAGAGCGATGGTGCCTTCTTGGTCTACACCCCGTTCGGCGCCGTCGTCACCAACGTGGACGCCGACCACCTGGACCAGTGGGGCACCGAGGAGGCGTACGCCGCGGCGTTCATCCAGTTCGTGGGACAGGTCTCGGGCTTCGTGATCCTGAACACCGACGACGCCGGTGCGACGGTCCTGACCGAGCACGTCGCCGGTCAGGCCGCGGTCTGGACCGTCGGCTTTGACGGCTCACCGCGTCTGCAGGGGACCGATCTGGTGGTCGACGGTTCATCCACCACCTTCTCGGTTCATCTCGACGGGTCGCCACTGGTCGATGTGCGACTGGCGGTTCCGGGGCAGCACTACGCCGTCGACGCACTCCTCGCGATGGCCGCTGGACTGGCGCTGGGCCACGACGCGGCTCATCTTGCCGACGGGCTCAGCACGTACACCGGCGCAGCTCGCCGCATGCAATCGCTGGGCAGCGCCGGGGGAGTACGGATCTACGACTCCTACGCCCACCATCCGACCGAGATCCGCGCCGATCTCGCTGCGGCGCGAGCCATCGCGGGCGACGACCGCCTGGTCGTCGCCTTTCAACCGCACCTCGTGAGCCGCACGCGCATCTACGGCGCGCAGATGGGCGAGGCGTTGTCGGCGGCAGACGCCGTGGTCGTTGCTGACATCTATCTGGCCCGTGAGGATACCGATCCGGACGTCACCGCTGCGCTGGTCGTCAACGCGATTCGCGGCGCCTCTGCCTCGCTGGGCGGCCCGGTGTCGGGGCTCGCCGACGTCGTCGTCCCCCTGCTCCAGCCCGGGGACCTGCTGCTCACGCTCGGCGCGGGTGACATCACCACCGTGGGTCCGGACGTCTTGGCCCGGCTGGCATCTGCATGAGAGACCGATTCACCGAGCGCCGCCTCGACCTGCAGCGGCATCGGTGGTTCCGCATCCTGCTGGCGGTGGCCGGTGCACTGCTGATGGGCGCGCTCGTCTGGTTGATCTGGTTCTCCTCGGCGCTCGATGCGCGCACGGTGTCGGTCGAGGGGCAGTCGTCGCTCACCGCCGCGCAGGTGCGCAAGGCGGCTGACGTGCCGCTTGGTGGCCCGTTGGCGCGGGTGGATCTGACCGCCATCGAGGCCAGGGTCAAGGCCGTGCCGCGCATTCGGCTGGTCGAGGTCTCGCGCTCGTGGCCGCACGGCGTCACCATCGACGTCACCGAGCGCAGCGCTGTCGTGTGGTCGCGCGTCGGTGGCGAGTTCCGCGGCATCGATCGGTTCGGCGTCGACTTCCGGTCGTACCGCAAGGCGCCAAAGGGTCTCATCGAGGCACGGGTGTCGGCCACCGACGCAGAACAGCGATGGCAAACTCTGCAGGCGGTCGCTGCGATCGCCGACCGGATCCGCCGTGACGACCCGGGCTTGCGCAAACAGATCCAGGTGATCATTGGCTCGACCAAGGACTCGGTCGTGCTGGACCTCACCAAGGGCCGCACCGTGACCTGGGGGAGCGAGGCGCAGGCAGCACGCAAGATGGAGGTGCTCGAGCAGCTGCTGGAGATCACGGCCAAGGGGTACGACGTCAGCGCCCCGGACCAGCCGACCACTCGCAACTGAGACAGAGCCTCCTGCGGAACATCTGGGTTGATCCGCGAGTCCGTCCGCGGCGTGTCGCGCCAGAGCGCAGCCGCCCCGCGCGTACCGTCTGACTCAGAGCACAGGTTGACATAACTACAACCCTTTACTTCAGGGTTACAGTTCACAATCGCGAATCCCAGCACTCGAAAGGCACACACGATGGCGGTCCAGAACTATCTGGCGGTGATCAAGGTCGTCGGTATCGGTGGCGGCGGCGTCAATGCCGTCAACCGCATGATCGAGGTGGGCCTCAAGGGCGTCGAGTTCATCGCGATCAACACCGATGCTCAGGCCCTGCTGATGAGCGACGCTGACGTCAAGCTCGACGTCGGCCGCGACTCCACGCGTGGGCTCGGTGCTGGCGCGAATCCCGAGATCGGCAAGAAGGCCGCCGAGGACCATGCCGAAGAGATCGAGGCAGCCATCCGCGGCGCCGACATGGTCTTCGTCACGGCCGGCGAGGGCGGCGGCACCGGTACCGGTGGCGCTCCCGTCGTCGCTCGCATCGCTCGCTCGTTGGGTGCTCTCACCATCGGTGTCGTGACCCGGCCGTTCAAGTTCGAGGGTCGCAACCGGTCCAATCAGGCCGACGACGGCATCCAGTCGCTGCGTGACGAGGTCGACACGCTCATCGTCATTCCGAACGACCGGCTGCTGTCGATCAGCGACCCGAACGTCAGCTTGCTCGACTCCTTCCGGCAGGCCGACCAGGTCCTGCACCAAGGCGTCTCGGGCATCACGGACCTCATCACGACACCGGGCCTGATCAACCTCGACTTCGCCGACGTCAAGTCGGTCATGTCGGACGCCGGTTCGGCGTTGATGGGCATTGGTTCGGCTCGTGGCGAGCACCGCGCGGCCATTGCCGCTGAGAGCGCTGTCTCGAGCCCGCTGCTGGAGGCCTCGATCGAGGGCGCCCGCGGCGTCCTGCTGTCGATCTCAGGCGGCTCCGACCTCGGTCTGTTCGAGATCAACGAGGCTGCCGGTCTGGTGGCCGACGCCGTGCACCCCGAGGCCAACATCATCTTCGGCGCCGTCATCGACGACGCTCTGGGTGACGAGGTCCGGGTCACCGTGATCGCGGCTGGATTTGACGGCGGCGAGCCCAAGACGCGCGACTCCGCCCAGCCCGCACTGCTCAAGGAGGTCGAGAAGCCGACCCCCGAGCCGAGTGTCCCGGATGCACCCACGGCCGACACCTACGCACCGAATCCCTACCTCGACTCGCCCAGTCCGAACCGGACGTCGGCGCCGCGTGAGGACCAGGATCACCGGCCCGGCGACCGCATCGCGGCAGCCGAGGTGCCACCGGTGGCGTATGACGACGACCTCGACATCCCTGACTTCCTCCGCTGAGCGTCCCGCGGCGAGACGGGTCGTAGGCTGACGGAGTGTTCTGGCATCGCGAGTCGTCGGGTCGGGTCGAGGTCGCATTCACCGATCGGTCCGACGGTCACAGCAAAGGGCCGTTCTCGTCGCTGAATCTCAGCAGCGCCAGCGGGGACGACCCCGCGGTCGTGGTACGAAATCACTCGGCGCTCGCTGAGGCGTTGTCGGTGGACGGGCTGCACTCGATGGCGCAGGTCCATGGCGCCGACGTCGCCTACGCAGATCTGATGCGAGTCGATGGTCCTGGCACGGTTCCGGTGTGCGATGCAGTGATCACTGACCAGATCGGAATCCCCTTGCTCGTGCGAGTGGCGGACTGTGTGCCCGTGCTGCTCGCCGACGTCGACGCGCTTCTCGTCGGCGCTGCCCACGCCGGTCGCGTCGGGCTGGTCGGCGGCGTGGTTCCGGCAGTGGTCGATGCGCTGCGTGACCGCGGGGCCACGTCCCTGCGGGCGTGGGTCGGGCCCCGGGCCGGCGGCTGTTGCTACGAGGTCCCCGAGCTCATGGCCGACGAGGTCGATCGGGCGGTACCCGGGACGCGCTCCACCACCACGTGGGGCACGCCATCACTTGACGTCGGTGCCGGGGTGGTCAAGCAACTGGCCGATCTGGGCGTGGACGTCTCCGATCTCGGTGCCGACACCTGCACGATCGAGGACGAACAGCTGTTCTCCTATCGGCGTCAGGGCACCGCGTCCGGCCGGTTCGGAGGCGTCGTGGTGCTGCGATGACGAGTCGGCGCGACGAGATCGCCGCAGGACTGGCCGAGACCGAACAGCGCATTCACGCTGCGTGTCATGCAGCCGGACGTGATCGCAGCGAGATCACCCTGATCGCGGTGACCAAGACCTATCCGGCGTCGGACGTCGAGCTGCTGGCCGACCTCGGCATCACCGACGTGGGCGAGAATCGCCACCCCGAAGCGGGCGACAAGCACGCCGAGGTCACGGCTCCGGTCCGTTGGCACTTTCTCGGCGGGCTGCAGACCAACAAGGCTGGAGCAGTGGCGCACTACGCCGATGCAGTCCACAGTGTCGACCGCGCCAAGCTCGCGCGATCGTTGCAGCGGGGTGCCGAGGCGGCCGGTCGGGTGCTGGGCTGCTCGGTGCAGGTTGACTTCGACACGACGGACCCCGGCCGCTCCGGCGTGCCGCCTGACGCGGTCGATGAGCTGGCCGCCCTCATCGTGGCGTCCGAGCACCTGCGACTCGATGGCGTCATGACCGTGGCGCCGCTCGGCGCCGATCCGCGCCCGGTCTTCGAGCACCTCGTGGCCATCAGCCAGAACCTCCGCAAGCAGCATCCAGAGGCTGTCATGATCTCGGCCGGAATGAGTGCCGACCTCGAACAAGCAGTAGAAGCTGGCGCGACACACCTGCGCGTCGGGCGTTCGATACTCGGAGAACGTCCGAACACCCGGTAATCTCAGTGATGTCATTCAGTCACACCGAGCACACCACGGACGGAGTCATCATGGCTGGCGCAATGCGTAAAGTCGGCGAATACCTCGGCCTGGTCGAGCAGGCGGACTACGACGACTTCGACATGGATTACGACGACGACCCTGCCGTGAGCGAGCCCGCCCGGTCCACCGCGCTGGTCCGCCCAGCGCCCGTGGCCTCCATCGAGGAGCGGCGCTCCGAGCGCCGCGAACGCCGCGCTCCCACGGTTCAGCAGACGGCACCTGCGCCGACCGATCTGGCCCGCATCGAGACGGTCACTCCCCGCACCTACAACGACGCGCGCACCGTGGGCGAGCACTACCGCTCCGGCGTCCCCGTCATCATGAATTTGTCTGAGATCGACGACGATGACGCCAAGCGACTGGTCGACTTCGCCGCCGGTCTGATCTTCGCGGTGCACGGCACCATCAACCGTGTGACGGCCAAGGTATTCTTGCTGTCGCCCGCCAACGTCACCGTCAGCGACGAGGACAAGCAGCGCCTCGCATCGGGCGGTTTCTACAACCAGAGCTGAGTACATGACCGTGCAGACCATCGGTGGAATCCTGCAACTGATCGTCTGGATCGCCATCGTGATGTTGCTGGCCCGGTTCGTGCTCGACTGGGTGCAGCTGCTCGCCCGCAGCTGGCGCCCCCAGGGGCCCGTCGCGGTGCTGTGTGAGGGCATCTACTCGGCTACTGATCCGCCCCTGCGAGCCATCCGCGGCGTTCTGCCGCCCATCCGCCTGGGCGGAGCTGCGCTCGACCTGTCACCCATGGTGCTCTTGTTCGCGCTGTATATCCTGATGCAGATCATCGTCGTCGTCTTTGCCTGACAGCCCGATCGTGGGCCGACACGAAATTTTCATGCCGCGACATCGGAGACGCATGTGGCAGAAGTGACGTGCGGCAGAGTACGGTGGCATTTCAAGAGTCCAGACAGGACTGCCCCGACCACTGAGGTGTACCAATGCCATTGACGCCAGAGGACGTGCGCAACAAGCGCTTCACACCCGTCCGTCTTCGTGAGGGCTATGACATGGGCGAGGTCGACCAGTTCCTCGATGAGGTTGAGGCAGAGCTCGAGCGCCTCACCGTCGAGAACGAAGAGCTTCGTGCCAAGGTCGCAGCCGCGTCCAGTGGCGAGCCCACTGGTCTGATTCCCGCCCTGGGCGCTTCGCCCACGCCTGCCACCACGCCAGACCCCGAGCCCGAGCCCGAGCCGGAACCGCAGCTGGAGGCCACGCCGTCCCCGGTGGTCGAACCTGCAGCAGTCGAGGCTCCGGCCAGGCCCACGATGGGCGATGCCTCGTCCGCCGCGGCTCGCCTGCTCGAGATCGCCTCGACGAATGCCGATCAGCTGATGGATTCGGCCAAGGAAGAGGCCGACCGGGTCGTCGGTGAAGCGCGCACCAAGGCAGAGCGGCTCACCAACGAAGCCCGCGGCAAGGCTGATCGACTCGAGACCGACGCGCGGATTCGCGCGCAGAAGCTTGACGACGAGACCAACGAGCGTCGCCAGCAGGCGGTGTCCACGATCGAGCGCGAGCGGTACGAGATCCAGCGCGAGGTCGAGCACCTGCGTGCCTACGAGCGCGAATATCGCGCCCGGCTCAAGAATTACTTCCAGAGCCAGCTCGACCAGCTCGCTGCGAACGAGAGCAGCTCGTCCCAGCCCGTGCAGGCGCCTGCCGACTCCGGTCCGCGCCGACTGCGGTCCTTGCTGGGCGACGAGGAGTCGTTCTGAGGTTGATCTGATCCATCCGACGTGGGGCTCGCACCATCTGGTGCGGGCCCTTCGTCGTGTCGGACCACCAGGCAGATTCGCGTCCTCGGCGGGCCGACTTGTCTTCGAGGCTCCACGGGTCTAATCTCCCCGCATGCCGAACACGAAGCTCGTCGTCCGAGATGACGAGAAGCCCTGGACCGTCACCGAGACCAAGACGGTCCGCGCCGAGCTCGAGGCCGACCTCGATCGGCTGCGCGCCGAGCTGACCGCGTCGGCGAAGGAATTGCAGGATCTGCTGCGCGACGGAGTCGACGGAGCAGGCAATGATCAGGCCGATGTGGGGTCCAAGGGCCTGGAGCGGGACGCCGAGCTGTCGCTCGCAGCGAATCAGCGTGAGCTGCTGCAGCAGACCGAGAAGGCGTTGTCCCGTCTGGAGTCCGGTGCCTATGGCCAGTGCGAGTCCTGCGGTGAGGCAATCGGCAAGATGCGGCTGATGGCGTTTCCCCGTGCCACACTGTGCATGACATGCAAGCAGCGCGAGGAACGTCGCTGAGTTCGCTCAGCACGCCAGGTTCCACCTCCGGCAGCGCCGTTGGTCTGTTCACGATCGTGGCAGTCGTGGCGCTGGCGGTCGATCAGGTCACCAAGGTGCTGGCCGTCCGGTTCCTCGAGGGTGAGCCATCAGTCGAGCTGATTCCTGGGCTGCTCCAGCTGACCTTCTTGCGCAATGCGGGCGCAGCCCTGGGCACCGGGTCGTCCATGACGATCGTGTTGACCGTGCTCGCGATCGCCGTCACGATCGGGGTCCTCCGAGTCGCCACGCGCCTGCGCGATCGTGGGTGGGCGGTCGGACTGGGTCTGTTGCTGTCTGGCGCTGCCGGCAACCTCGCCGATCGGCTGTTCCGTGAACCTGCCCCTCTGCGCGGTCGGGTGGTCGACTTCATCGACTATGGACCATTCGTCGGCAACGTTGCTGACATCGCGCTGACCCTGGCCGCCGGCATCATCATCTGGCGCACGTTCCGTGGCGTCGGCGTCGACGGCTCGAGGGAGAAGTCATGACGCGCGATCTGGAGCCGGTCGACCACAAGGTCGTCCACGTGCCCGAGGGCTTGGCCGGCGAACGCGTCGACAGTGCTCTGGCCCGCCTGCTCGGTCTCTCGCGGACCAGGGCCAGTGAGCTGGTGGCAGATGGCCACGTCACGCTGGACGGTCGTGCGCCAGCGAAGTCTGATCGGGTCGAGGCAGGCGCCCTGCTGGAGGCCTCCATCCCGGCGCCTCGCGTCGCGATGGTCGTCGCGCACGAGGTGGAGGGCATGCGCCTCGTCCACGAGGACGACGACATCGTGGTCGTCGACAAGCCGGTGGGCGTTGCGGCGCACCCCAGCGTCGGCTGGGACGGACCAACCGTGCTCGACCACCTGTCCGGTGTCGGGATCCGCATCTCCACGTCGGGGGCGGCCGAGCGGCGAGGCATCGTGCACCGGCTCGACGTCGGCACCAGCGGCCTGATGGCCGTGGCCAAGTCCGAGCACGCCTACACGGTGCTCAAGCAGGCTTTCCGTGATCGCGTGGTCGAGAAGACCTATCACGCGCTGGTGCAGGGCCACCCCGATCCGCACACCGGAACCATCGACGCGCCCATCGCGCGACACCCCAAGCACGATTTCAAGTTCACCGTCAAGGCAGGCGGGCGCGACAGCATCACGCACTACGACACGCTCGAGGCGCATCGCTTCGCGAGTCTGCTCACGATCAAGCTGGAGACCGGTCGCACGCACCAGATCCGCGTGCACATGGCAGCGCTGCACCATCCGTGCGTCGGCGACCTGATGTACGGCGCCGATCCGACCCTGGCGGCCCGGGTCGGTCTCGACCGGCAGTGGCTGCACGCCAAGGAGCTTGGCTTCACCCACCCGCGCACGGGCGACTGGGTCACCTTCTCCTCGATCTACCCCGACGACCTCGAGGCCGCTCTCGAGGTCGTCCGCTCGGCCGACTGAGCCTCGAGCCCACTGAGGGGGACCCCGACGGAGCCGTTCGCCACGGGGGAGCCCAGGAACGCGAGCACTGGGTGGCAGGATTGCGCCATGAGCCACGTGGTGCGCCAGTCCGAGAAGCTGAGAGATGTCCTGTACGACATTCGGGGCCCGGTCGCGTCTCGAGCCGCCCAGCTGGAGGCTGAGGGTCATCGAATCCTCAAGCTCAACATCGGCAACCCGCAGCCGTTCGGCTTCGATGCGCCGGCGGAGATCTTGCAGGACATGATTGCCGGTCTGCCGTCATCGGCTGGCTACTCGGACTCGCGCGGCATCCAGCCGGCTCGGCGCGCCGTGGTGCACCACTATCAGCTCCAGGAAGGATTCCCGCTGATCGACATCGACGACGTCTGGATCGGCAACGGGGTCTCCGAGCTGATCCAGATCGCGTTGCAGGCCTTGCTCGACAACGGGGATGAAGTGCTCATCCCAGTGCCGGACTACCCGCTGTGGACCGCTGTCACCAATCTCGCTGGCGGCGTGCCGGTGCACTACCGGTGCGACGAGGCCAACGAGTGGAACCCAGACCTCGCGGACCTGGAGTCCAGGATCACCGACCGCACCAGAGTCATCGTGGTGATCAACCCCAACAACCCCACCGGTGCGGTCTACTCCCGCGAGACGCTGACGGCGATCGCCGATCTGGCGCGCAAGCACGACCTGATCCTGATGGCCGACGAGATCTACGACAAGATCCTCTACGACGATGCCGTCCACATCCCGATGGCCAGCGTCGCACCGGACGTCCTGACCCTGACGTTCAACGGCCTGTCCAAGGCCTACCGGGTGTGCGGATACCGGGCCGCATGGCTGGTGGTCACGGGACCGTTGGAGCGAGCTGGCGACTATCTCGAGGGCATCACGCTGCTGTGCTCGATGCGGCTGTGTCCGAACGTGCCAGCCCAGAACGCCATCCAGGTCGCGCTGGGCGGCTACCAGTCGATCAGGGAGCTGATCCTGCCCGGCGGCCGACTGATCGAGCAGCGCGACACCGCTGTCGATGAGCTGCGCAAGATTCCGGGTGTCAGCGTGGTGCAACCCCAAGGTGCGCTCTACGTGTTCCCGCGGCTGGATCCGGAGATCCATCCGATCAAGGATGACCAACAACTCGCGCTCGACCTGCTGGAATCGGAGAAGATCCTCATCACCCAGGGGACGGGCTTCAACTGGCCCGAGCCGGACCACCTGCGCATCGTGACGCTGCCGTGGGCCAGGGACCTGCGAGAGGCCATTCAACGACTCGGCAGCTTCCTGAGCACGTATCAGCAGGTCTGACGCTGCTCAGGGGTCCCGATCGCCGACACGGTCGGTGGCGTGAGGCACTGGACTTCGTGTCGGACCCGTCCGACATCATCGTGAACGACCGCACATCTGCTCACCGAGAGGCCATCTCATGGCGGACATGATCCAGGCGACAGGCCTGGTCAAGAAGTACAAGGAGGTCGAGGCGCTCCGGGGTCTCGACGTGAACGTGCCCGAGGGCGAGGTGCTGGGGCTGCTCGGCCCGAACGGTGCGGGCAAGACCACCGCGGTGCGGGTGCTGGCCACGTTGCTGATCCCTGACGCCGGCACGGCGCACATCAACGGCATCGACGTCCTGAAGAATCCGGACGGGGTCCGCCGCAACATCGGCCTGTCGGGGCAGTACGCGGCGGTCGACGAGCACCTCACGGGCTACGAGAATCTCGACATGGTCGGCCGGCTCTACGGACTGGGACGCACGAAGTCCTCGGCTCGCGCCCGTGAGCTGCTCGAGCGTTTCGACCTGGCCGACGCCGGCGACCGACCCTCCAAGACCTACTCCGGCGGCATGCGCAGGCGCCTCGACCTCGCAGGTGCCCTGGTCGCCGCACCGCCGGTCCTCATTCTTGATGAGCCGACCACGGGCCTGGACGTCCGTAGCCGCCAGCAGATGTGGGACGTCATCCGCGAGCTGGTGTCCACGGGCTCCACGGTGCTGCTCACGACGCAGTACCTGGAAGAGGCCGACGTGGTGGCCGACAACATCGTGGTCATCGATCATGGACGCGCCATCGCCCGAGGTACCGCCGATGAGCTCAAGTCGCAGACAGGCGGTGAGCGCATCGAGGTCGTGCTGGCCGACGCCGCCCATCGCGACGAGGCCGTGCGAGTCCTCGCCTCGGTGGCGCACGGCGAGGTACGAGTGGCTGACAACGGCCGAGCGCTCACCGCCGCCGTCGAGGGTGGGGGAGCGGGTCGTCTCATCACCGTCCTCACCGGCCTCCAGCAGGCGTCCATCGACGTACTTGACGTCGGTCTGCGCCGCCCCACCCTGGACGATGTGTTCCTGCAGCTCACGGGCCACGTGTCAGAGGACGATCCGTCCGACCAGACCACGGAGGTCGCCTCATGAGCACGCTCGCCAAGACCGCCAGTGACGGCTGGGTCGTCGCCAAGCGCAATGTCATCAAGATCATTCGCGTGCCCGAGATCCTGGTGTTCGTCCTGATCTCACCGATCATGTTCGTGCTGCTGTTCGCCTTCGTGTTCGGCGGTGCCATTGACGTTCCCGGCAACGTCAACTACCGCGAGTTCCTGGTACCTGGCATCTTCGCCCAGACCGTGGTCTTCGGTGCCACCTTCACCGGCGCGGGATTGGCCGAGGACATGCAGAAGGGCATCATCGACCGGTTCCGATCGTTGCCCATGTCCAGCTCGGCGGTGCTGGTCGGCCGCACCTCGTCCGACGTCATCTACAACCTGTTGTCGCTGATCATCATGGCGCTCACCGGTCTCGTGGTCGGCTGGCGCATCCGCGAAGGCATCCTCGACGCGATCGTGGCCTTCCTGCTCCTGCTGCTGTTCGCCTACGCGATCAGCTGGATCATGGGCCTGGTCGGCCTCCTGGTGCCGAGCGTCGACGTCATCAACAACGCGTCGTTCATCGTGATCATGCCGTTGACGTTCGTCTCCAACGCCTTCGTCCCGACCGAGTCGTTCCCGGCCGGGCTCCGGCAGTTCGTGGAGTGGAATCCGGTGTCTGCGCTCACCCAGGCGTGCCGCGAGCTGTTCGGCAACGTCGGTCCAGGCGTCGTCGACGGTCCGTGGTCCCTGCAGAACCCGGTGCTCTACACCGTGATCTGCAGCATCGTGATCGTGGCGATCTTCGCCCCGCTCGCGGTCCGCCAGTACGAGCGCGCCAGCAGCCGGTAGCCCGACTCGCGGGCCCTGCGGCGTGCCGCCGCAGGGCTCCAGATCACTGCCGTAGGCTGACACTCTTCCCCGCTTCCATCCCCTCTCGAGGAGGCAATTTCCGCAATGGCGAGTGACTCGTCCTTCGTGCACCTGCACGTGCACACCGAGTACTCGATGCTCGACGGTGCCTCCCTGCTCGATGGGTTGTTCGAGCGCACAGCGGCACTCCAGATGCCGGCCATCGCGATGACCGACCACGGCAACGTGCACGGGGCGTACGCCTTCTGGAGCAAAGCGCGCGAGCACGGGATCAAGCCGATCATCGGCATGGAGGCCTACGTCACGCCCGGCACCCACCGATCGGACCGCAAGCGGGTCCGCTGGGGCAAGGGCGGCTCCGAGGACGAGGGCGGCAATGACGTCGCCGGTGGCGGGGCCTACACGCACATGACGATGCTGGCGCACTCCACCGAGGGCATGCACAACCTGTTCCGGCTGTCGTCGTACGCCAGCCTCGAGGGGTACTACTACAAGCCGCGTGTCGATCGAGAGCTGCTGGCGCGCTACGCCGAGGGCATCATCGCCACCACCGGCTGCATGTCCGGCGAGATCCAGACCCGGCTGCGTCTGCGCCAGTACGCCGAGGCTCGCCAGGCGGCCGGCGAGCTGCAGGAGATCTTCGGCAAGGAAAACTTCTTTCTCGAGCTGATGGACCATGACATCGCCATGGAGAACGCCGTACGCGACGACCTGCTGCGGCTCGGTCGAGAGCTCGGCATCCCGCCGGTGGCCACCAACGACTCGCACTACACCGCGCCGGAGGACGCCGCTGCCCAGGACGCGCTGATCTGCGTCGCGTCCGGCAAGACGTTGTCCGATCCCAAGCGGCTGAAGTTCCAGGGCGGCGGCTACTACATCAAGTCCGCCGCCGAGATGCGCGACCTGTGGGAGGACACCCACGGCATGAAGGAGGCGTGCGACAACACGCTGCTCATCGCCGAACGCTGCGACATGGAGTTCACCGAGTCCAACGGCGGCTACATGGCTCGCGCCGACGTCCCTGCCGGGCACTCGGAGGACTCTTGGTTCATCGAGGAGGTCTGGCGGGGCATCGAGGCTCGCTATCCCGGCGAGAAGCTCACCCCCGAGGTCCGTGCGCGCGTCGACATGGAGCTCGGTGTCATTCGCGACAAGGGGTACTGCGGCTACTACCTGGTGGTGGCCGACTTCATCAACTGGTCCAAGAACAACGGGATTCGTGTCGGTCCTGGTCGCGGGTCGGGCGCGGGCTCCATCGCGGCGTACGCGTTGCGCATCACGGACCTGTGCCCCCTCACCCACGGCCTGATCTTCGAACGATTCCTCAACCCTGAACGCCCGTCGATGCCCGACTTCGACATCGACTTCGACGAGCGTCGGCGCGCCGAGGTCATCCGCTACGTGTCCAACAAGTACGGCGAGGAACGCGTCGCCATGATCGCGACCTTCGGCCGACTCAAGGCCAAGCAGGCGATCAAGGACGCCAACCGCGTGCTCGACTACCCGTTCGGGATGGGCGAGAAGATCACCAAGGCTCTGCCGACCGACGTCATGGGCAAGGGCGTGGCGCTGTCGCAGCTGTTCGACGAGGGTCATGATCGTTTCGGCGACGGCAAGGAGTTCCGCGACCTGCACGCGAGCGATGCCGAAGTTCGCAAGATCTACGACACCGCGGTGGGTCTGGAGGGCCAGATCCGCCAGTGGGGCGTGCACGCTGCCGGCGTGATCATGTCCAGCGACCCGCTGATCGACATCGTTCCGATCATGGAGCGCGAGCAGGACGGCGCGATCATCACCCAGCTCGACTACCCCATGTGTGAGGCGCTCGGGCTGGTCAAGATGGACTTCTTGGGCCTGCGCAACCTCACGGTGCTCGACGACACGCTGACCAACATCAAGGCCAATCGCGATGTCGACCTCGTGCTGGAGGACCTGGCCTTCGACGACCCGGAAGCGTACGCACTGCTTGGTCGCGGTGACACCCTGGGCGTGTTTCAGCTCGACGGCGGTCCCATGCGCCAGCTGCTCAAGCAGATGCAGCCGGACAACTTTGAGGACATCTCGGCGGTCATCGCGCTGTACCGCCCGGGTCCGATGGGCGCCAACAGCCACACCAACTATGCGCTGCGCAAGACCAAGAAGCAGGCCATCGACTTCATCCACCCGGAGCTGACCGAGGCGCTCACGCCGATTCTCGGCACCACCTACGGCCTGATCGTGTATCAGGAGCAGGTCATGGAGATCGCCCAGGTGCTGGCCGGATTCTCCCTCGGTCAGGCCGACAACCTGCGCCGCGCCATGGGCAAGAAGAAGCGCTCGGTGCTGGAGCAGGAGTTCGTCGGCTTCGAGGCGGGCATGATGGAACGCGGCTTCTCCAAGGGCGCCATCAAGACCTTGTGGGACATCCTCGTGCCGTTCGCCGACTACGCCTTCAACAAGGCACACTCCGCGTCGTACGGCGTCATCTCGTACTGGACGGCCTACCTCAAGGCGCACTTCCCCGCCGAGTACATGGCGGCGCTGCTCACCAGCACCCGCGGCGACAAGGACAAGTCCGCGATCTACCTCAATGAATGCCGCCGCATGGGCATCAAGGTGCTGCCGCCCGACGTCAACGAGTCGGTGTCGAACTTCGCTTCGGTCGGCACGGACATTCGCTTCGGGATGGGCGCCATCCGCAATGTCGGCGAGAACGTCGTGGCCGGGATCGTGGCAGCCCGCGAGGAGAAGGGAGCGTTCACCGACTTCACCGACTTCATGGACAAGGTCCCGGTGCACGTGTGCAACAAGAGGGTCATCGACTCGCTGATCAAGGCCGGTGCCTTCGATTCGCTGGGCCACCATCGGCGCGCGCTCACCACGGTGGCCGAGGAAGCCGTGGATCAGTACATCGATCTCAAGCGCAGTGCCGCCATCGGTCAGGACTCGCTGTTCGGCGGTCTTGACGACGGGTTCACGGGGGTCACCGTCGTGGTGCCTCACATGCCCGAGTGGGAGAAGTCCCAGCTGCTGGCGCTGGAGCGCGACATGCTTGGTCTGTACGTGTCCGACCACCCCCTGCTGGGGCTGGAGCACGTCTTGCGAGCCAGCAGCGACACCACGATCGGTGAGCTGCTGGCCGACACCGACCGTGATGGTTCGATGGTCAAGATCTGCGGGCTCATCACCGGCGTTCAGCGCCGCATCACCAAGAAGGGCGACGCCTGGGCCTCCATCCTCGTGGAGGATCTGGAGGGAGCCGTGCAGATCATGGTGTTCCCGGGGGCCTACAACCTTGCGGCGCCCTCGCTGGTCAACGACGCCATTGTCGTGGTCAAGGCGCGCGTCAAGAGCAACGACGAGGGCCTTGACCTGCATGCGCAGGAGATCACGATGCCCGCCATCGACACGGCGCGCTCCGATGCCCCGCTAGCCGTCACGATGCCTGTGGCGCGGTGCACGACCGAGACGGTCAGCGCCTTCAAGCAGATCCTCGCGGCTCACCCGGGCGCCTCCGAGGTCCACCTGCGACTGCTCAGCAACAGTGGCACCAAGACCATGCGACTCGACCCGCACCTGAGGGTCGCCCAGAGCTCGGCCTTGGTGGCCGACCTCAAGGAGCTCCTCGGACCGAGTTGTCTGGCATGAGGCAGTCCGCGTGGCGACGAGCGTGGACCGTGCTGGTCTCTGCCGTGGGCCTGGGTGTCATCGCTGGTCTGGTGTGGTGGCACATGGCCACTCCCGGACAGTGGGAGATGCGTGACGTCGGCCTGTCTCTCACCGAAGAGGCCTCACGGGGACAGTTCCAGGTGATCGTGGTCTTCACGCTGATCGGTGTGATCGCCGCACTGGCGTGGTCGGTCGTCCTGTCGCTGCTGTTCGGGGAATCCGGGTGGCAGCTGGTCGTCGCGATCATGGCCGGATCTGTGCTCGCGGCCATCGTCGCCTGGCAGGTGGGGGCGTTCGTCGGGCCGCCGCCGGTCGAGACGGCGGTGGGGCTGCAGATCGGCGACACGGTGCCCGATGAGCTGATGATCGACAGTGCCTCACCATTCCTTGCGTGGCCGATCGCCGCCTTGGTGGGTGTCCTGCTGGTGAGCTGGGGCCGCGGTCGCGAGCCGGTGTCCTACGAGCGCGACACCGATGCCACGACGGCGCCGGTCATCGACAGCAAGACCTGAGGCGTCACCTCGACCTCGAGCCCTCGTCGGCCCGCGGACACGAACACCGTCGGATGCTGCTCGGCGGAGGCGTCGACCACGGTGCGGTGGTGGTGACGTTGCCCGAAGGGCGAGATGCCGCCGATGACGTACCCCGTGGCCCGCTGGGCTGCTTGCGGATTGGCCATCTGGGCCCGCTTGCCGCCCAGTGCCGAAGCCACCGCCTTGAGGTCCAGAGAGCCCGACACCGGCACGACGCCCACCACCAGGGACCCGTCAAGATCGACCAACAACGTCTTGAAGACACGGCGCGGTTCGACGCCGAGCGCGTCGGCAGCCTCGGTGCCAAAGGATGCGGCACGCGGGTCGTGCTGGTAGGCGTGCGGGGTGAAACGGACGTCGGCGCGGGCGAGCGCGGCGTAGGCCGGCGTCGCAGCGGCAGCTTCGTCGTTGCTTGACTTCTTCCCGGCCACGACGACACCGTACCCACCTCCGTAGACTAGGCGGTGTGATCCGTCGTCTCGACCTGCGTTCCCTCGACCCGGCACCCCACGAGTGGGAGCGTGTCTACGGCCGTGCCGTGCCCCGTGCCGCGGTCGATGTCGAGCAAGCACTCGCGACGGTGCGCCCGATCTGCGAGGACGTGCGCGACCGCGGTGCTGACGCGGTGATGGAGGCGTCCGAGCGCTTCGACGGAATTCGTCCCGACACGCTCCGCGTGCCTGCTGCGGCGCTGTCCGAGGCTCTCGCGACCCTCGACCCGTCGATCCGGGCAGCGCTGGAGGAGTCGATCCGTCGGCTGCGACAAACCAGCACGGCCGAGCTTGAGCACACCGTCACCACCGCGCTCGCCGACGGCGCCGTCGTGGAACGACGCATCGTTCCGATGCAGCGAGTCGGCCTCTACGTACCGGGCGGTCTGGCGCCGCTGATCAGCAGCGTGCTGATGAATGCGGTGCCGGCGCAGGTCGCCGGGGTGCCCGGCATCGCGCTGTCCAGTCCGCCGTCGAAGGACAACGGCGGGCGGCCGCACCCGTCGATCCTCGCCGCGTGCGCCCTGTTGGGCATCGACGAGGTCTATGCGGCCGGCGGTGCCCAGGCCATGGCGATGTTCGCCTACGGCGCGGGGGAGTGCCAGCCAGTCAGCCTCATCACCGGCCCGGGCAACATCTACGTGGCTGCCGCCAAGCGCTTCCTGCAGGGAACTGTCGCGATCGACAGCGAAGCCGGTCCCACTGAGATCGCGGTGATTGCCGACGATGCCGCCGACGCAGACTTCGTGGCGGCGGACCTGGTGAGCCAAGCCGAGCACGATCCGATGGCCGCATCGGTGCTGATCACCGACAGCGAAGCGCTCGCGGACCGAGTCGATGCAGCCCTCAGGATTCGCGTCGACGACGCGCCGCACGCCGAACGCATTCGCACCGCGCTCAGCGGCCCGCAGTCAGCGACAGTTCTGGTTCGCGACATCGATCAGGCCATCGCCGTGGCGAATGCCTACGCGGCCGAGCATCTGGAGATCCAGACCGCTGACGCAGGCGCCGTCGCCACCCGCATCGTCAACGCTGGCGCCATCTTCGTCGGACCGTTCACGCCCGTGTCGCTGGGCGACTACGCCGCCGGGTCCAACCACGTGCTCCCCACCGCTGGGTGCGCCTGTCACTCCTCGGGGTTGTCGGTCCGTGCGTTCTGCAAGAACATGCAGGTGGTGACCTATTCCGAACACGCCTTGCGCGACGTGGGCGAGCACGTCGTCACGCTGGCGCATGCCGAGAATCTGCCGTCGCACGGTGCGGCGGTCAGTGCGCGGCTGAGCCGTTCATGAGCGCCCCCGACTGGGTGCCGTTGCGCGACGAATTGCGCCACGACGAGCCGTACGGTGCGCCCCAGCTGGACCTTGCGGTGCAGCTGAACACCAACGAGAATCCCTATGGCCCGAGCGCCGAGGTCGTCGCGTCGATCGCACGCGCCGTGACCGACGCGGTCGGCACCCTCAACCGCTACCCAGACCGGGAGGCGAAAGCCCTGCGAGCGGGACTGGCCGGCTACCTCGGTCATGGACTGGACGCCACGCAGGTCTGGGCTGCCAACGGCTCGAATGAGGTCATGCAGCAGATCTTGCAGGCGTTCGGTGGCCCTGGACGCACGGCTGTGTCGTTCGCCCCCACCTACTCGATGTACCCCGAGTACGCCCGCAACACGCACACCCGATGGGTCACGGGTCAGCGCCGTGAGGATTTCGGCATCGATCTCGACGCGGCGCTCGGGCTGATCGAGACCGAGCAGCCGCATGTCGTGATCCTGACGTCGCCGAACAATCCCACTGGCACGGCGCTGCCGCTCGACACGGTCAGCGCCATCGCCGATGCCGCGCCGGGCATCGTGGTCGTGGACGAGGCGTACGCGGAGTTTCGTCGCGAGGGCACGCCGACAGCGCTGGAGCTGCTGCCCCGGTACCGGTGCCTGCTGGTCACGCGCACCATGAGCAAGGCCTTCGCGTACGCCGGTGGACGCCTGGG
The DNA here is from genome assembly GCF_049586495.1 of Aeromicrobium sp. GTDB lineage: Bacteria > Actinomycetota > Actinomycetes > Propionibacteriales > Nocardioidaceae > Aeromicrobium. Next base: position 21,560 of record NZ_JBAVCB010000132.1, read on the forward strand.
CTACGTAGCCGCTGATCCGGCGATCATCGACGCGCTGCGCATCGTGCGGTTGCCCTACCACCTGTCGGTGGTGCAGCAGGCAGCCGCGCTCGCTGCCCTGGGGCATGCCGATGAGCTGCTGATGCGAGTTGACGAGCTGCGGGCCACGCGCGACGAGCTCGCGGCTTGGCTGGCGGCCGAGGGATTCCACGTCGCGCAGTCCGATGCGAACTTCATCTTGTTCGGGCCGTTCGACGACCGACACGCCATCTGGCAGGGGCTGGTCGACCGTGGCGTGCTCATACGGGAGACTGGACCTGAAGGATGGCTGCGCGTGTCGGTCGGCACGCCCGCTGAGATGAGTACATTCCGTGCAGCCTTGAAGGAGGTCGTTGCGTCATGAACCGCGTGTCACGCATCGAACGAAAGACATCTGAGTCGCACGTCGTCGTCGAGCTCGATCTCGACGGCACCGGCGCCAACGACATCTCCACGGGCGTCGGGTTCTACGACCACATGCTCACCGCCTTCTCGCGGCACTCGCTGATCGACCTCACGGTCCGGGCTGACGGCGACCTGCACATCGACGCCCACCACACCGTCGAGGACACCGCGATCTGCATCGGCGAGGCGCTGCGCGAGGCACTCGGCGACAAGGTCGGCATCCGCCGGTACGGCGATGCCCTGGTGCCGCTTGATGAAGCCATCGCCCAGGTGGTCGTCGACGTCTCGGGCCGACCGTACTTCGTGCACTCCGGCGAGCCGGAGCGCCAGATCACCGCGATCATCGGCGGCCAGTACAGCGGCTCGCTGACCGGGCACGTGCTGGAGTCGATTGCTCACCACGCCGGCATCACGATGCACGTGCGCTTGGTCGACGGCCGCGACCCGCACCACATCGCCGAGGCCCAGTTCAAGGCCGTCGCGCGAGCCCTGCGC
>NZ_JBAVCB010000133.1:0-3674 GCF_049586495.1 Aeromicrobium sp.
CCCCGGGGACGGGCGCAGCAACGCTGATCGCGGTCCGCGGGGCGGCTGGCATGGGCAAATCGGCGTTCGGGCGGCGCAGCAGCGCCATCGCGGAGAAGGAGGGATGGCGAACCTTGACCGTGTCTGCTGCGAACTCCGACGGCCCATACGCTGCTCTGGCTGCTGCGACCGAGCGCCTGGTCGCGGACGAGCCCGGGGTGCTTGACGGCGCAGGACATCGTGCACGTGACGTGCTGGCCGAGCTGACACCCATGGTCGAGGCAGCCGGTGCTCTGACGATGCCGGTCAGTCGGCACCAGGTGATCGGTGCAGTGCGTCGACTGCTGACCGCTGCGGCCGGCCCATCGGGCACGCTGGTCGTCGTCGACGACGCCCATCTCGCCGACGCCGCCACCATTGAGGCTCTCCTGCATCTCGGCGCCGTCTCGTCTGCCCCGATCCTGACGATGCTCGCCTATCGACCGGAGGCAGCGAGTGAGACCTTGCGCTGCGGGGTGGCGCGGGTCGCGCGGGCCGGCGGCGCCATCGAGATGGATCTCGCCCCGCTCGAACCGCACGAGGCGAGCGCCCTGGCCACGCAAGCCGGCCTCGTCGATCGCTCCGACACCGTCGCCGATCTCGTCGCGATGGCCGAGGGCAACCCGTTCTTCGTGCTCGAGCTGGCCAGGAGCGCGGTGTCCGGCGGCGAATTGCGCCTGGGAACATCACGCCACGACGCCATCGCCGCTCGTTTTGCCGATCTGGACGACGGCTCGACCGCGATGCTCCGTCGGCTGGCCCTCGCCGGGGACGATCTCGACCTGCCGAGCGTGCTGGCGTTCACCGGGTGCGGTGAGGACGAGGCCTTCGCGATGCTCGACCGCGCCGTCTCCGCTGGCGTTCTCGCCGTGGCCGATGGCCGCTATCGGTTCGGGCACGAACTCGTGCGCCAGGCCATGATCGCGGAGATAGCGCCGCATCATCGAGTCGCCATCCACCGCGATGCCGCGCGGCGCCTGGACGAGCTGGGCGGGCCACCCGCCGTCATCGCTCGACACTGGATCGCCGGCGGTCGCCCCACCGAGGCCGTGCCGTGGCTGCTGGCGGCAGCGCGGCGCTCAGTCGAGCTGGCGGCATACCGCGACGCTCTGAACTATCTCGATCCGCTCCTCGACCACGACCCCGTGCACGTCGACGGTCTCCTGCTGCAGGCAGAGTCGCTCGAGGCACTCGGCGAAGGGGCCGCGCTGGCCGCCTACGCCGACGCCGCGCGGGCCGCGGGCGAGGAGGCCGCCCAGGAGATCGTGCCTCGACAGGCGCTGGCCCAGATCAAGCAGGGCGATCCCGCCGGCGCTCTGCGCACGCTGGGCGACTCCCGTCCCGTCACGGTCGAGGGGCGTCTGGCGGAGGCGTTGACGTTGTCCGGCGCTGCGGCATTGGGCTTCGGGGATCCCGCCCTCGGAGCGGCCAAGGCGGCAGAGAGCAGGCGTCTGGCCCTCGACTCCGGGGACTCAGCGTCACTCATCATCGCCTCGTGGGCCAACGCGGCAGCCGCCCACGCTCGAGGCGAGCTGCGGGGCAGCGTGCGCATCGACCTGGACGACACCCATGATCTGCCGCACCTGGCGGTCAACGTGTTCGATGGCCAGCTGTGCATCACGCAGCGGCTGCTGTACGGGGCCCGCCCGTACGACGACGTCATCTCCTTTGCGGACTCGCTTCGATCCGAAGCCGAGCGTCTTGGCGCCGCCCGCGGTCACGCCTTCGCCCGAACCCTCGGAGGAGAGGCCAAGCTCCTCGCTGGAAGACTCGACGAGGCAGATCTCGACCTGGCCGCCGGCGAGCATCTGCATCGAGCGATCGCCGCCTCCGCCGGCGAATCCTTCTCCTTGCAACGACGAGCCGAGGTGGCCATCCACCGGGGTCGATTCGTGGACGCCCGCGTGATGCTCGACGATGCGCTGGCACTCGCGCAGGAGTCTGAGGTCGGCTTCCACCTGTTCGACCGCATCTACGGGGCCCGCATCGTCGCGGCAGAGACGGCCGAGGCCGGCTTCGCGGCTCTGGAGGCAGCCGAGGAGGCCGTGCTCGGCCCGGCCGAGACGTGCCCCGGATGTCGCATCACCCTGGCGGTGCCCGCCGCGATTGCGGCGGCTCGCACTGGCGACCTGGAGCGAGCAGCGGCCTACGAGAAGTCCGCGGTCTTCCTCGCGGAGGTCGTCATGCGGCTGCCGGCCTGGTACGCCGCGCTGCACGAGGTGCGCGGTCACATCGCTTCGGCGCAGGCCGAGCGAGCGCCGAGCCGGGTCTACTTCTCCCGAGCCGCCGAGATCTATCAGCAGGCCGAGCAGCCCCTCGATGCCGTCCGGTGTCGCGATCTCGCCGCTGACGTGCGGTGACCGCCGTGCGCCGCCACCGTCAGGCCGACAGCCCGAGCCGATCCATCCGGGCGGCGTGAGCTTCGGTGAGTCGGGTGAACATGCGGCCGATGCCGGCCAGATCCATGCCGGGGTAATCCATGCCACCGACCAGAACGGCGCTCAAGGCGTCACGCTCGGCCACGACCATCTGGGCCTGACTGAGCGCCTCTCCCATCAGGCGTCGACCCCACAGGGCGAGCCGACCACCGACCCGCGGATCCCGTTCGATGGCGCCGCACACCGCGTCGACGACGAACTCAGAATGACCCGTGCCTGACAACGTCTCCAGCACCAGCTCACGCGTCTCCGGATCGAGGTACGCGGCGATCTCACGATAGAAATCGGCGGCCAGCCCGTCGCCGACGTAGGCCTTGACCAGCCCCTCGAGCCAGTCGCTCGGGGTGGTCTGCCGGTGGAAACGGTCGAAGATGTCGGCGAAGGAGTCGATGAACGGATACGGGTCGGCCTGCTTCATCTCGACCAGCCGGTCTCGCAGCTTCTCGAAGTGGTCCCACTCGGCCGCCATCATCGCCAGGATCTCGGCCTTGGTCTCCAGATCCGGCGACATGGCAGCGTCCTCGGCCAGACGTTCACAGGCGCTGACCTCGCCGTACGCGAGAATCCCGATCAGCTCGAGGATTCCGGTGCGGTACTGGTCATCTGGTGTCTCATCGGCAGCCATGCACGGCAGCGTATCGCCACCACCGGCCGCGTTCAGGCCGCCGGCGCACCAGGAACCGTCTGTCAGTGCGGCACGCGGTAGACTCGATAGCGCCCCCTGGGCCGTATCTCCGTCGCGAGGTCTCGTACGTCTGTCTCGAGAATCGTCACGACACGTACTGAGAATCCCATCGCCCCCTCACGATTTGAGAACCTTGTGACCACGTTCACTGACTTGGGCGTCATGCCCGAGATCGCCGAAGCCCTGACCGACGTCGGCATCACCTCCCCCTTCCCCATCCAGGAAATGACCCTGTCAGTCGCCCTGATGGGCACCGACCTCATCGGCCAGGCGCGCACCGGAACCGGCAAGACCCTCGCCTTCGCGATCCCGGTCATCCAGCGCACCGTCGCGCCACACGACCCCGACTACGACCAGCTGGCTGCCCCCGGCAAGCCGCAGGCCCTGATCGTGGCGCCGACACGAGAGCTCGCCATCCAGGTGGGTGGGGACGTCGCCACCGCCGCTGCCAAGCGCGGTACACGCAGCCTGCTGATCTACGGCGGCGTCGGATATGACCCGCAGCTGGACGCACTGGCCGAGGGCGTGGACAT
>NZ_JBAVCB010000134.1:0-3338 GCF_049586495.1 Aeromicrobium sp.
CAGATGCTCCAGGCTGGTCAGGGTGTTGCGGACCGCAAGTGCGAACACGGCGAGCAGGCCAGCGCCGGTAGCGACCGTCAGCCCGTCACCCAGCAGGACCGTGGCGATGACTCCGCCGAGCAGAGCCGAGGGAAGCGCCAGGTAGGCGAGGAGGGCGAGCTTCCAGCTGCGCACCGCCGCCTGCATCAGCAGGAGCGCCGCGAGGGCTGCGGCGATGGCAAAGACGATGGCTTGATTTTGGTTCAGTTCCTCAGCCACGGTCTGGTCCAGCACCTTGGTGTGATACTCCAGCGGCATGTCCAGAGTCCGCAAGCGCTCCTCGAGCTCATCGGCGACGGCCTCCACGCTGCGTCCGTCGACGTCGAGCGTGATGTCGAGCTTGCGCGAGACGGAGTCACGCTTGATCACCGTCGGCGTGCTGCCCGCGCGGATGTCGGCGATGTCGTTGAGCCGCACGTGGTCACCCTCAGGCGTGTCGATCAACAGCGATCGCACCGCCTCGGTGTCCTCGGCAATCGCCGGGTCGCCCTGCACGATCACGTCGAACACCTTCTGGTCGTCGAACACGCTGCCGACGAGAATTCCCTGCAGAAGGATCGCCTCGGCGCGACGCACGTCACCGGGCTTGATCCCGGCCTCGCGGGCCTTGTCGATGTCGACCTCGATCTCGAGGGTGGGCTGCTCCTCAGGCACCTCGATGGTCGGATCGCTGACGCCATCGATCTCGCCGATGACCTTCTGCACCAGAGCTGCCTGCTTCTGCAGCTCCTCCGGCTCCTGGCCGAACACCCGGACGGTGATGGGTCGATCAGCCCCGATGAACACGTCGAGACCATCACCGCTGACCGAGTTGTCGCCGTTGAGCAGCGCACCGACGGTGCTGACCCGGTCGTTGACATAGGTGGAGACGGTGGCGACCGCGCCGTCCACGTTCTCGGTGGCCTGCCTGATCTCGTCGAGCGACTTGTCGTAGTCGGCGTCATCGCCGATCGTGACGATGATCTCGCCGGAGTTCACATCCACGATGCGGTCACCGGTGACGGCGCGTCCGACTGTGGCGCCGACGCTGGAGACGCCAGCCACGTCGCGCAGCTCAGAGCTGAGCGTCGTGGCGATCTGCGTCATCTTGATGTTGGACGTGCCCGTGGGGCTCTCAATCCGGACGAGGACAGCAGTGTCCTTCAGATCAGGCACCACTGAGCGCGACAGCCAAGGGGTGATGAGCGCGACAGCCAGCGTGCCCACCACGGCGGCCGCGACCACCGGAGTCCCGACCACCTTCGCCAGCACCCCGCGGTAGCGAGCCCCCGCCCGTCCGGCCTGAGGAGACTGTTGCTTGGGCGGCAGGATCGTCCCGAGCGCCGGTGTGAGGGTCAGTGCCACCACGGTGGCCACGGCTACAGCAGCGGCGTACGCCGCAGCCAGCGGTGCGATGAATGCGCCCGGCCGTCCTTCCAACACCAGCAACGGAACGACCGCGAGGAGCCCGATCAACGAGGCGTACATCATCGGACGTCCCACGGCACGTGTCGCAGCTGCGGCGTCCGGCGAGCGGGTCAGCGAGTCGGCGCCCGTGATGGCCGCATCGATCACCACGGTGAGGGCCAGCGCGAGACCGGCCAACGAGATGGCATTGAACGTGCCGCCGGTCCACCCCAGCACCAGCGCAGCCGCTACCACCGACGTGGGGACCGTGATCACCGTGATGGCCACTTGACGCCAGCGGCGAACGAGCGCCACCAGCACCAGAAGGAGGAGGGCAGCGGCAATGCCGCCAGTCAGGCCGAGGTTGTTCTTGGCTGCCGCGACGTAGTCGGCAGGTCGGAAGATCGAGGTGTCCGCCACCACGCCATCGAGGCCCGGGGCAAGGATGTCCAGCTCTTCCTGGACGCGCTGCGTGACCTCTTGGGTGTCGGCGCCGGGGAACTTCTCGACCACCAGGATGAGTCCGTTGCCGTCGTCGACGACCGCGTCGCCGATCAAGGGCTGGTGCTCCTCCACGACGGTGGCGACATCGGTCAGTCGCACCCGTCCGTCGGTGTTTTCGACCGGCACCTTGCCCAGAGCCTCGGGAGAGGCGATGTTGTCGAACACGTTGCGAATGGGGAGTCGTTGCGCCGGGGTCTCGATGAAGCCGCCGGTGCCGGGCACCGACGCCTCCAGATAGCTGACTGGAGAAGCGATCTGCGCATTGCCCGCTGTCCGGATCACCTGACTGAGCGTGATGTCCTCGTCGCGCAACTTCTCGGGGTCGACCTGCACCTGGATCTGCTGGTCACGCATGCCCCAGACCGCCACATTCGCGACGCCTTGGATGCCCATGAGTCGCGGTCGGATCGTCCAGCGGGCCAGAACAGACTGCTGGATGGGTGTCAGCTCGTCCGACTTCAGACCGATCATCAGGACCCGGCTCGAGGACGACAGCGGCTGCAGCATCGCTGGTGGTTTGGACACGTTGGGGAAGGCCGCCCCGCCCAGCTGGGTGAGGCGCTCCTGGACCAGCTGGCGTCCCTTGTAGACGTCGAAGCCCTGCTCGAAGACCAGCACGATGGATGACAGGCCGGGGGTGGAGGACGACCGGATGACGTCGACGCCCTCGACGCCATTGAGGAGGTCGGCTTCCAGTGGCACGGTGAGGAACTGCTCGACCTCGGACGCGGACAGGCCGAGTGACTCGGTCTGGATCTCGACGTACGGCGGAGTGAACTCCGGCAGCACGTCCACAGGTGTCCTGGGCAGCAGGGCGATGCCAGCGAGCATGATCGTGGCCGCGAGGCCGATGACCAGTCCGCGCAGTTTGATGGACGTGCTGACCAGACCGCGGATCATGGCAGGTCCACTCGTGTGACGTTCGGATGGCCTCGGTGGCTGAAGGTGCTCACGGCACTCCCTGGGAGTCGTGCCAGGTTGGCGATGAGCCGCTGGCGGTACCGGGAAACTACTCCTCTTCTTCTTGAGAATCTGCTAAACGAAAAAGAAATTTCTCTTAGGCTTCAGGCGGGTGGTGGTGGGCCACTAGTTTCGTGAGTAGGAAGTCGACTTTCCTCCCTGCACGGAGCGTGATCGCATGCACCACCGCGAGGTCCTCGGACCGGCCGATGTGACCGACGAGCAGCTGACACTCCTGGTTGGCACGCTGCTCCACGAGCCCGCTGACCGGGTCCACCTGCTCGATTCCTGCGCCGAGGAAGTGAGCTACGATCTGCCGGCTATCACGACCGCCGGCCGGTACTGGGTACGGGGGACAGCCCGGGTTGCCGGCCGCACGGCGCCCTTTGCCTTCTTCGTCAAGCACGTGCAGTCGTGGAGTCGCTCGCCGCTGTTCGCCGAGGTGCCGC
>NZ_JBAVCB010000135.1:0-7670 GCF_049586495.1 Aeromicrobium sp.
CCCGATGCTCGTGTGAACGAGGATCGGGGTTCTGTCGCTGCGCAGATGAATCAGGTGGTCGGTTTCGCCGGGGGCGACTTCTTCGCAGCGTCCGGATTGGCCGGTGCTGCCTTCTTGGCCGGGGACGGCTTGGCCGCGGGCGCCGCCTTCTTGGCCGCTGCCGGCTTTGCTGCGGGCGCCGACTTCTTGGCTGGCGCCTTTGTCGCAGCCGCTGGTGCGGCGGGTGACGGCTTGGTTGCTGGGGGTGTGGGCACCTTCGGTGGAGCGGGTGCCGGCGGCGGCGGGCTGGCCTCGGGCTGGCCTGCCGCCTGACTGCGACGCAGCGCCGAGTAGGCCGCAGCGCCAGCAGCGCCGATGGCGGCGACCGAGAACACGCGCCGCGTGCGCTTCTTGCGCCGTTGCTTCTTGGCGGCCTTCTTCTGGCTCTTGGTCACCAGCGCCTGCGGCGGATTGATGTCGGCCCGGTCGGGCACGCGCTTGCCAGCCTCCTGGCGGAGGTCACGCGCCTGCTCGACGATCTGGTCGCGGATCCCGGGCGCCTTGTCGGCGACGGTCTGGCTCAGGCTCGCCACGTGGTCGGCGATCTGATCACGGACGCCCGGTGCCTTGTCGGCGACGGTGTGACCAAGATCGGACAGCTGATCGGCGAGGTCGTTCCCGGCGGCCTGGAGGCGGTCGGCGAACGTTTCGGACTTCTTCGCTCTCTTGAACGGCTTCATGTGTCGACCCTACGCGGATTCAGCCGCGCACACCTGAAGCAGGCACATCCCGGCGCAATCCGCGCCAGCTCGGATGTCGCAGCTGTCCCGCCGAGGTCCACTCCGTGAAGGTCACTTCGCCCACCAGGCTCGGGCCGACCCAGCGTGCCGTGCGTGCCACGTCGCGAGGAACCTGGGACACGGCTGGCTTTTCCACCTCCAGCCCGGACAGAAGTCGCTTCAGCTCCGCCAGGTCGGCATCGGAGAATCCAGTGCCGACCCGTCCGGCATAGGTGAGTTCACCATCGCGGTGGACGCCCAGCAGGAGCGAGCCGATCGTGTCTGCGCGACTTCCCTCGCCAGGGCGCCAGCCGCAGACCACGACATCGTGCGTGCGGTGGTGCTTGATCTTGATCCATGAGGACGATCGTGTCGTTCGATAGGTGCTGCGCCGTCGCTTCGCGATGATCCCCTCCAGCCCACGGTCGAGACTCTGCGCGACCGCGTCGACCAGTTCTCCGTCGAACGCCGGAGGTACCCGGACAACTGCGTCCTCGTCGTCGCCGATGCCCAGCGAATCCAGATCCGCGCGGCGTTCCGCGTACGTCTGACTTCGACGGGACGTGCCGCCGCGCTCCAGCAGGTCGAAGACCAGATAGTGCGCAGGCGCTCGACGGGCCGCTGCCGCCACGTCGCGAGCCTTGGTGACGCCCATTCGATGCTGGAGCAGTCCGAAGTCGGGGGCGCCGTCGGCACCGAAGGTCACGATCTCGCCGTCCAGCACGACATCACCCAGATCGGCATCCGCCAGTGCGGCGGTGATCTCGGGATAGGAGCCCGTCAGGTCGTTGGCGTTGCGGCTGGTCAAGCGCACGTCAATGCCGCTGACGGTCGCCACGGCGCGGATACCGTCCCACTTCATCTCGTAGGCCCAGGCCTCGGCCGAGCTGACCGCGGCCTCGCGGCCCGGTGAAGCGAGCATGACCCCCGGCGCATTGGCGCCACTGGGCCCCGTCTCCGGGCCGGACTCCGGTTCCTGGCCGAAGCCTTCGAGCGGATCGCCGATCGACTCCAGACGTTCCAGCACATCGGTGAAGAGCAGCTGTTCGAGGCCGTCGTTGATCTCGTTCCAGTGCCGGGGTGCCGCAGCGTGCGGCAGTGCCGTGCCGCGCAAGGAGTACGGCGAGATCGTCGTCTTGTTGCCGTTGTTCTGACTCCAGTCGACCAGCACCTTGCCGCGTCGGATCTTGCGGGCCATCGAGCTGACCACCAGCTCGGGCAGCTGCGCCTGCAAGGCTTCGGCCAGCGTCTTGGCGAAGGCGTTGATGTAGTCGGAGTCGTGCGTGCCGTCGAGCTGGGTGTACAGGTGCAGGCCCTTCGACCCGCTGGTGACCGGCACGGCCGTGAGCCCGACGTCAGCCAGCAGAGCTCGCGCCTCGTGGGCCACCGCAGCACACTCGGCGAGCCCGACACCTGGTCCAGGGTCGAGGTCGAGAACCAGCCGGTCCGGATGGTGCGGTGTGCCGTCGGCGCCAACGCGCCACTGCGGCACGTGCAGCTCGAGCGCATTGACCTGGCCGAGCCAGGCCAGGTCGGCGGCCCGCTCCAGCAGCGGGTAGTTCGCCTCATGTCTGTCGTGAGCGATGCGTTGCCGCCTGATCCATCGCGGCGCCGAATCGGGCAGGTTCTTCTCGAAGAACACCTCCCCGGGTTGACCGGCAGTCCCCACCCCGTGGACCCAGCGCTTGCGGGTCACGATTCTGCCGGCCACGTGCGGCAGCAGGGTGGGGGCAACCGTGACGAGGTACTGGATGACCTCGGCCTTTGTCGTGCCGGTCTCGGGGTACAGGACCTTGCCTGGGTGGGTCAGCCGGAGTCGATGGCCGTCGAGCACCACGGTCTGTGGTGGCGGGCTGCCGGTCGAGCCCGCCACGTCAGCCGGTCTTCTTGGCCGGCGTCTTCTTGGCCGGCGTCTTCTTCGCGGGAGCCTTCTTCTGGGTCTTCTGGGTCTTCTGCTTCGACGGTGCGGCTTTCTTCGTGTCCGCAGCCTTCTTCTGAGGTTCCGTTGCGCCGCCGCCGGCGCCCTTGCGCTTGTCGATGCTGCGGCGCAGGGCCTCCATCAGGTCGATCACCTCGGCGTCGTCGCTGCTGCCAGGCTTGCGACCGAAAGTGGCTTCGGTGTCCAGCGCGTCGCCCTGGACGAGCTTGGCTTCCACCAGTGTGCGCAGCTGTACCTGGTAGTCGTCGGTGAAGTCCGACGAGTCGAAGTCGCCCGCCAAGGACTCCACCAGCTGGCCCGCCATGTCGGCCTCCTTCTTGGTGACCGAGACCTTCTCCTTCAAGACATCGAAGTCGGGAGTGCGCACCTCGTCATCCCAGAGCAAGGTCTGCAGCATCATCACGTCGCCGCGCACCCGCATGGCGGCGAGGTGTGTGCGCTGACGCAGCGCAAACCGGACGATGGCGGTGCGGTCGGTGTCTTCCAGCGCCTGACGCAGCAGTGTGTACGGCTTGAGCGCTCGGCCTTCAGGTTCCAGGAAGTACGACTTGTCCAGCCGCAGCACGTCGACCTGGTCGGCCGGGACAAATTCAATGACTTCGATCTCGTGGCTGCGCTCGGCCGGCAGCGAGTCCAGCTCGTCCGGCGTCAGGATGACAGTGCGATCTCCGTCGTCGTACGCCTTCTGGATATCGTCGTACGCCACAACCTCGCCGCAGATCTCGCACTTGCGTTGATAGCGGATGCGTCCGCCGTCCTCACCGTGCACCTGGTGCAGCGAGACGTCGTGGCTCTGCGTGGCGCTGTAGACCTTGACCGGGACGTTGACCAGGCCGAAGCTGATGGCGCCCTTCCAGATGGATCGCATTGCACCAGTGTTTCGCACTGCGACTACAGGCGCCAGTGTCGCTCAGATCCGGCGCGAACAGCCTGATGTGGAGGACTGGCATTCGTACCGAAATCACCTGCAAGCCGCCTACGGCCAGTAGCCTGCGAACATGAGCGGCCAGCGGTCCACCGGCACGGCGACGGTGTTGTTCACCGATCTCGTGGGGTCGACGGACCTGAGATCACGCCTCGGTGAGGAAGCGGCAGATCAGGTCCGTCGTCGTCACGATGAGGTTGTCACGGCCGCGATCGAGGGGCAGTCCGGGCACGTGGTGAAGTCGTTGGGCGATGGCCTGATGGCGGTGTTCGAGTCATCGGCCGATGCGGTGGCGGCGGCGATCGATGCGCAGCAGCGAGTGACCGCATTGGGGTCTGAGCTTCCGGAGCCAATCGAGATCCGTGCTGGCGCGTCGGTGGGCGACGTGAGCATCGAGGATGGCGACTATTTCGGCACAGCGGTCAACGAGGCGGCTCGCCTGTGTGGGGTGGCCCAAGGGGGCCAGATCCTGGTGGCGGATCTGGTGCGAGCCTTGGCGCGGGGCCGCGGAGGCTTCACCTTCGAGCCGGTGGGTTCTCTGGAGCTGAAGGGGTTGCCCGACCCAGTGGCGACCTGCAGCGTCAGCTGGGAGCCACTCTCGCTGGCGCGGGCGGTCGACCAAGTCCCCTTTCCCCCAGCGTTGGCTCCCGCGACGAATGGTCCGTACATCGGTCGCCCTGACCTGCAGACGACGTTGTGCGACCTGTGGGATCAGGCCCGGGCCGGCGGGGCACGTACTGCGCTGATGGTGGGGGAGCCGGGCATCGGCAAGACCCGGACGGCCTATGAGATCGCCAAGCAAGCGCACGCACACGGAGCGGTGGTGCTGTTTGGCCGGTGCGATGACGGATTGATGGCGCCTTACCAGCCCTTCGTCGAGGCTTTGGACTGGCAGACCCGGCATGCGCCGGAGCTCCCGCTGGGGCGGCTGGCCGGCGAGCTGCGTCGCCTCGTGCCTGATCTGGAGGAACGACGGTCCGATCTGCCGGCACCTGTCACGTCGGACCCGCGGACCGAGGAGCACCGGTTGTTCGAAGCGGTTGCTTCATGGCTGATCGAGACGGCAACCGAGTCCGGCCTGGTGTTGGTGCTCGATGATGTCCACTGGGCCACGAAGCCGACGTTGTTGATGATGATCCACGCCATCCGGCAGGCCGCGGACGCCGATGGCGCTCGTCTGCTGTTGATTGCCACCTACCGCGATACCGATGTCGACCGGACACATCCGCTCTCGGCTCTCTTGGGCGACCTGCAACGCATCGATGGTGTGCATCGGATCCCCGTCGCCCCGCTCGACGTCGATGAGGTGATCGACCTGGTCGAGCAGGCAGCCGGCCACGAGCTCGACGAGGTGACGCGCGGCGTCGCAACGTTGACTCACGCCGAGACCGAAGGGAATCCCTTTTTCGTGGGGGAAGTGTTGCGCCACCTCATCGAGAGCGGCGGCGTTCGTTTCATCGAAGGAAGGTGGGTCGTTCCCCATCCCGATCAGATCGTGGTGCCCGAGGGCGTGCGCGACGTGGTGGGGCAGCGGCTCTCGCTGCTGTCCGAGACGGCGAACGAGGTTCTGCGGGCTGCGTCGGTGATCGGGCGAGAATTCGACCTTGATCTTGCCGGTGATCTGGTCGGCATCGAGGAGTCAGCGCTTCTTGACGCCCTCGACGAAGCCACCAGGGCGCGCCTCGTCGAGGAGATTGCCGCCGATCGGTACCGCTTTGCCCATGCGTTGGTTCGGACGTCGTTGTACGACGAGTTGTCGGCCAGCCGGCGGCGGCGGATCCACCGCCGGGTCACCGAGTTCCACGCCAAGAAGACACATCCCGATCTTGCCGCGCTGGCCCATCATGCGGTGGAGGCCGGGCCGCAAGGCGGCGACCTGAGCGACGCGATCGGTTACGTCCTGGCGGCCGCCGATCAGGCCCGCGCAACACGGGCGCTGGGCGAGGCGAAGAGCTTGTATGGCAAGGCGCTCGAACTGCTCGACGAGGACGAGGCGCTGCCACTGGACCCGCGCAGGCTGGGGGCCCGGTGTGGAATCGGCGAGATCATGCGCGACCAGGGCGACTCCTCCTTCCGGGAGGCACTCCTGGCCGTGTCAGATCATGCTGTCGAGGCCGGCAACGACGCTCTGATCATCCGCGCGGCGCTGGCCAACACCAGGGGCTTCACCAGCATCGTCGGTGACGTCGACGACGAGCGAATCGCTCATCTGGAGGAGGCTCTGCGACGAGTGCCGGACTCCGCGAAGTCCGAGCTGGCCCGCCTCGAGGCTCAACTTGCGGCCGAACTGATCTTCGAGCCCGACCGGGTGGCGGATCGGCTGGCCCTCGTCGGCAGCGCCCTCGCTCGGGCCGACGAGCTGGACGACGACCTCACGATCGCTCAGGTTCTGTGGATGACGCGCGTGCCCGATGTCGTGCCCGAGCGGTGGACCACTGGCATCGACTTGGACAGGCGAGCGATCGAAGCCGCCGACCGCTGCGGCGATCCCAATCTGCGGGTGCTGGCCCGTATCGGCCTCGGATGGACGCTGTTGGCAATCGGCGACCTCGCCGCCGCGCAGGACAATGCCGAGGAGTTTCTCGCGATCGCCGTCAACGAGGCCGGTCCGGTTGCCGTGTGGTACGCCCGCGCAGCTGTCGCGCAGTTTCCGATGTACTTCGGCGACATCGCGGAAAGTGTGGCGCGAAACGAGGCTGCGCTGGAGCTGGGCATGGAGGTCGGCGCGCCGGACGCGCCACAGTGGTGGGGAGCTCTCGACGGGGTGATCCGGTGGTGTCGCGACGCTTCTTTCAGCGACCATGAGCTCAGTGCGGCGATGGCCGACCAGTTCCCTCGTGCGCCGATCTGGCGGTGTACTCAGGCCATGTCGCTGGCCCTCGCTGATCGGTTTGACGAGGCGCGGGAGGTCATCCGCACCCATGAGCTCGACCGCATCGACCAGTATCCGAAGGACTACCTGTGGCACTGCACCGGCAACATCATGTCCTTGACCGCACGACGTCTGGCCGATGTGGGTCTGGCCAAGCAGCTGCTCGCACACTACGAGCCCTTCGCGGACGACGTGATCCACTTCGTCATTGCCGTCTACGGGCCCGTGCGGCAAATCACGTCACGCGCGCGCGCGGTGCTGGGAGATCTGGACGGGTCGATCTCTGATGCCACGATCATGTTGGACTGGGGCATCGCCCAGAGCATGCTCGTCCCGAGCGTTATCTATCGCATCGAACTGGCCGAGCTGCTCGCGTCTCGAGACGGCCCGGACGATCTCGATCAGGCCCGTCGCCACCTCGACCAAGCCATCGCCGCGGCGAAACGCTTCGAGATGCCTGGCTGGGTGGAACGCGGTGAGCGGATCCGCGCCACGTTGGGCTAGGAACATGCTGTGGGCGACCTGACCAGAGCCACCGCCAGGTGAACGGCCGGTCGGATCAGCGTGATCGTCCGAGACGCCCGGCTGGCACGATACGAGGGTGAACTCCGCGATTGCCCGTGTCTGGCACGCCGCACTGGCCGTCCTGATTGCCGTGGCAATTGGCTGGCAGACGTTGGTCAACATCGACGCCGGGCGCAGTCTCGCCAACTTGTTCAGCTACTTCACCATCCAGTCGAATCTGCTGGTGATGGTGGGTGCGGCGGGCGTAGCCCTGGATCCGCTGCGGCAGGGGCGGGTGTTCGGCGCCGTGCGGGTGGCCGGGTTGGTGGGCATCACGGTGACCGGAGTCGTCTACATGACGGTGCTGGCCGGCTCGCTGGAGCTGACAGGTGCCGATGTCGCGCTCGACGCGATCTTCCACTACGTCGTGCCCGCCGCAGCGATCATCGGTTTCGTGTTGATCCAGCCGCGCACGCCACTGGACCGGTCGGCGTGGTGGTTCCTCGTCTGGCCCGTCGCGTGGCTGACCTACACGATGATTCGCGCCGTGACCGTCTCACCGCAGTTCCAGGTCTCGGACACCACCACATCCCGCGTGCCATACGACTTTCTCGACTTCGACGCGAACGGCGTCGTGGCGGTAACGGTGGCGATCGGGCTGGTGCTCGCCGT
>NZ_JBAVCB010000136.1:0-5237 GCF_049586495.1 Aeromicrobium sp.
GTCCGCACGTGGTCCGCGGTGAGGTTGTTGGCCACCGAGGTCCGGGCCAGCCGGACGGTGGTGGCGATGCCGGCGATGGCCAGCACGAACGCCGGTAGTATCAGGTCTCCGACGCTCCAGTCGCCGCCCACGGTCGGCGAGAAGATGGTGAACTTCACGCCGAGGAAGAACTGCAGCACGAAACCGAGCACGAAGATCGGGACCGACAACAACAGCAGTGAGATCACCAGCACCGAGGAGTCGAACCAGCCATTGCGTCGCAACCCGGCCACCGTGCCCACGACGACGCCGATGACGGCGTCCATGGTCAGCGCCATCACCGCCAGGGTGGCGGTCACGGGCAGGGCGTTGCTGATCTTCTGGAAGACCGGTTGCCCATCAAGGCCCACGAAGTCCGGGTTGAAGGTGATGACGTCCTTGAGGAAGTACAACCACTGCACGAGGACGGAGTCGTTTAGGTGGTACTGGTCACGCAGCGCCTGGAGCACCTCGTCGGAGACCGGCTTGTTGCCCGTCAGCCCGAGAATCGGGTCGCCCGGCCGCAGCTTGGTCAGCATGAAGATGATCAAGGTGGCCCCGAGGAACACCGGGATGGTCTGGAGCAGTCGCTTGGCGACGTACCACCACACGCGAACCTCCTGGGTCAAAGAGTGAAGATGCCGGACGCACGGAGGGTCAACGGGTGACCGACGTGCCATGTTTATCAGACGCGGAGCGCGGGGACAGCCCGATGAGGACTGCCCCCGCGACCGATGGTGCGGCTGGTACTACTTCGTCAGTGCGTAGTAGTCCGGCTTCTGCTGCCAGTTGAACACGAAGTCCTTCAGGTCCGTCGTGGTGACCGCGGTGGCGTTCTGGTACCACAGCGGGATGGCCGGCAGATCCTCCAGGAGGATGGTCTGGGCCTGACCGATCAACGCGTAACGCTTGTCGCCTTCGGCGGCGGACGCCTCGGTGATCAGCTTGTCGAACTCCTTGTTGCTGTAGTCACCATCGTTGGATCCGGCGCCCGTGGCGTAGATCGGTCCGAGGTAGTTCAGCATCGACGGATAGTCCGCCTGCCAGCCGGTGCGGAACGGCGTCTTGATCGAGCGATCGGTGACGACCGTGCGGAGCTCGTCGAAGGTCGGGTAGACCTTGGGCGAGGCGTCGATCTCCAAAACGTTCTTGATCTGGTTGGTCATCGCCTCGGAGAACTCCTTGTTGCCAGCGCCATCGTTGTTGTACGCGAGCTGGAACTTTCCATCCCACTTGTCGATGTCGTCGGCCTGGGCCCACAGCTTCTTGGCTTCGTCCGGGTTGTAGGACAGGACGTCATTGCCTTCGACATCCTTGGTCCATCCGTCGAGCACCGGCGACGTGAAGTCGACGGCCGGCGTGCGGGCGCCGTTGAAGACCTTCTCGGTGATTTCTTCGCGATTGATCGCCATCGAGAGCGCGGCACGCCGCAGCTTGCCCTCTTCGTCATCACCGAAGTGATTCAGGCGCTCGGGAATGGTGAACGAGGAGAAGCTCGAGCCGGGCTCGTTGTAGGCCTGGACCGAGCTGTCATCAGCAAACGTGGTCAACGCGCTCGGCGGAACCTGGTCGAGGACGTCGAGGTTGCCCGACTGCACGTCGGTGTAAGCCGCGTCGGTGGAGTTGTAGAACTTGAACACCAGGCCGCCGTTCTTGGCCTTGCGCACTCCTTCGTAGTCCGGGTTCGGCTCAAGCGAGATCTGCTTGTTCTTCTCCCAACCGCTGGCGGTCAGCTTGTACGGGCCGTTGCCGATGGGTGCATCACCGTACTCCTTGGTGATCTTGCCGTCGGAGTCGAACGCCGACTCCGGCACCGGGAAGTACGCCGAGTAGCCGAGGCGCAGGTTGAAGTCCGACTCAGCCTGCTTCAGCGTGATCGTGAAGGTCTTGGGATCGACGACCTTGAGGCCCGAGACGGTGTCCTCACCCTCGACCGTGTTGCCGACGTCGTCGGTGCCCTCGATCGGGTAGAAGAAGTAGTTGTTCAGCTGCTTGTTCTTGGGGTTGGCGCCGTAGTTCCACGCGTTGACGAACGACTCGGCCGTCACGTCGGTTCCGTCGGTGAACTTCCAGTCCTTGAGCTTGACGGTCCAGACGGTGCTGTCCTCGTTCGGCTCGACCGACTCGGCGACCTCGTTGGAGACCGAACCATCGGAGTTGTACGCCACCACTCCAGCGAACAGGTTGTTGAGCGGATCGCCGCCGCCGACCTCGTTGGTGGCCGTGGGGATCAACGGGTTCTGGGGGTTGGTGCCGTAGACGCTGATGACTGCGTCGGTGGCCGCCGCGCCGTCGTCGTCGCCACCACCGCCGCCGCACGCAGCCAAGGTCAGGCTGGCTGCGGTGAGCAGTGCCACACCCGCCAGGCGTGTTCGCCGAGTGAGTCGCATTGAATTCCTCCTGTGCTGTACATGGATGCGCGCTGTCGCACGCCCGTCCATGCCTATCACCTCCGAACCATGGGGACCTAGCACCAACGGGCTATGTAATCGAACCGTCACCTGAATGACCTGAATCACACCTCACCATGGGCCGCCGCGGACAGCACGACGCGGCACCACCCATCCAGGTGGTGCCGCGTCGTGAACGAGCTGAGGTCCAACCGGTTCTGGTTGGCACTGACTGCCAGTAATCAGCCCTTGCGCTTCTTGACCTCATCGGTGGCCTGCGGCAGCACCGTCTTGAGGTCACCGACGACGCCGAAGTCGACCAGCTCGAAGATCGGCGCTTCTTCGTCCTTGTTGACCGCGATGATCGTCTTGGACGTCTGCATGCCGGCCCGGTGCTGAATGGCACCGGAGATGCCGTTGGCCACGTACAACTGAGGCGAGACCGTCTTGCCGGTCTGCCCGACCTGGAAGGTGTGCGGGTACCAGCCAGAGTCGACCGCAGCGCGCGAAGCGCCCACAGCCGCACCGAGGCTGTCGGCGAACGCCTCGACCTCGCTGAAGTCGCCGCCCGTGCCACGACCGCCGGACACGACGATGGCAGCCTCAGTGAGCTCGGGGCGACCTGAGGCTTCCTTGGCCTTCGACGACGTGATCCGGGCCGTCTTGGCCGCATCGGAGATCTCGGCGGTCTTGGCCTCGACGGCTCCAGCACCGGCCGCGGCTTCAGGGGCAGCGGAGTTGGGCTTGACGCTGATGACGGGCGCGCCCTTGGTGATGGAGGCCTGCACCGTGAAGTTGCCGGCGAAGACCGACTGGGTCGTGGTGATGGTCCCGCCATCGGCCTGGACGTCGACAGCGTCGCCGATCCAGCCCGCTTCGGTCTTCAGCGCCACGCGGGCGCTGATCTCCTTGCCCTCGGCACTTGCGCCGACCAGCACGGCGGCCGGACTCGTCTCGCCGACCAACTGAGCCAGGGCCTCGGCTTTGGGGGCCACGAGGAACTCGCTGTAGACGGCGTCGTCGTAGGTGTAGATCTTCTCGGCGCCGTACTCACCCAGCACCGCGGTGTCACAGTCGCCAAAGACGACTGCGGACGGCTCGCCGATGCGGCGAGCGATGGTCAAAAGCTCCAGCGACGGCTTGGTGACCTTGCCGTCGGGGGCGTCGATCAACACGAGTACTTCAGTCATGTCAGCAGCCCTTCTCAGACGAACTTCTTGGAGGCCAGGAACTCAGCCAGCTTGACGCCGCCGTCACCCTCGTCGGTGACGATCTCACCGGCTGTGCGCGGCGGGCGGGGCTCGAACGACTCGACCTTGGTCCAGGCGTTGTCGAGTCCCACCTCGCCAGCGTCGAGACCAAGGTCGGCCAGCGTCCACTCCTGGACGTCCTTCTTCTTGGCCGCCATGATGCCCTTGAACGACGGGTAACGGGCTTCGCCGGTCTGATCGGTGACGCTGACCAGGAGCTTGCCCGTGGCCTCGATGTCCTGCGTCGCGACGTCGCCGTCGCGACGGATCGTCACTGCGTCGCCGTCGACCGTGATTTCGGAGGCGTACGTGACAGCCGGAAGGCCGAGACGCTCGGCGACCAGCGTCGGGACGACGCCAAGACCGGCATCCGTGGAGGCCATGCCGAAGAACACCATGTCGTAGTCGAGCTTCTCGATCGCCTTGGCCAAGATCAGCGACGTGGCGAACGCGTCGGATCCGCCGATCGCGTCGTCCTGTACGTGCACGCCGGCATGGGCGCCCATCTGCAGCGCCTTGCGGACCGCATCAGCAGCGTCGGCCGGGCCGACGGTGAGCACCGTGACCTCGCCCTCGCCTGCCTCAACCACCTGGAGCGCTTGTTCAACGGCATATTCATCGAGCTCGGACAGCAATCCGTCAACGCCTTCGCGATCGACGGTGTTGTCTGCGCTGAAGGTGCGGTTCGCCGTGGCGTCCGGCACATACTTGACAGCGACAACGATCTTGGTCACGAGGACCCTCCTGTGGTCAGATGACGGGTGAGGCCCCTACTGTGCCACTGCCGAGAACGACAGGGCTGCGGGACCCTTCGTCATCGATGTTACCTACTGGTAGCACTGTGTGCGACGCCTCGGGTGCATGGCATCGGTCACACCGGTCAGTCCTCGCGACCGCGGGCCAACGAGGGAAGACCCAGCCCGATCACCAGATAGCCCATCGAGGCGATGCCCCGCGCGACCAGGTCGCCTCGAGCCTCGGCCGTGGGACCAGAGAACGTGAACAATCCGTCCAGTGGACCCACCAGGATGTCGCAGACCGAGGACACCAGCCCCAGTGGTCCTGTCTTGCTGGCCTCGACCGCAGCCAGCAGCGCACCGACGGCCAGGATCACCGAGAACAACAACCCCACCGCGCCCAGCACGAACAGCACGACGTTCAGACGCTGGCCGGACGTGCGTTCTGGTTGTTCCAGGGAGGGTGGAGGCGGCACCACGCGGTCCACTTCCTGCTGCTGCTGAGCCTTCTCAGCCTTCTTGGCCGCCTTCGCTGCACGACGTTCAGCGCGACGATCGACGTCCGGATCCTCGGCAGGCTCGACCGGCATGATCGGAACGATCGCGGCCTCATGTTCTGCCTCGTGCGCCGCGACGGCAGCGTCGGCCTCAGCGCGGGCCGCTGCTTGCTCGGCGCGAGCAGCCTGTTCGATCGCTTCCTGCTGCTGGGTGGCTTCCTGCTGCTTCGTGGCTGCCTCCCGCTCGGCGCGCTCGGCGCTCTTCGCGGCCTCGTTCTCTGCGGCGGCAGCGTCCTTTGCCGCCTGGCGCTCGGCCCGGGCAGCCGCTCTCGCCTCCGCCTGCTG
>NZ_JBAVCB010000137.1:0-12729 GCF_049586495.1 Aeromicrobium sp.
CTGCTGGACGCATTCAAGGAAATGACCCTCATCGAGCTCTCGGAGTTCGTGAAGGAGTTCGAGGACACGTTCGACGTGACCGCTGCTGCCCCCGTGGCCGCCGCCGCCGCGCCTGCTGCCGGTGGCGCTGCTGCCGGCGAGGCTGCTGCCGAGCAGGATGAGTTCGATGTCATCCTCGAGGCCGCTGGCGACAAGAAGATCCAGGTCATCAAGGAGGTTCGCACCCTGACCGGCCTCGGCCTGAAGGAGGCAAAGGACCTCGTCGAGGGCGCTCCGAAGCCTGTCGTCGAGAAGGCGAACAAGGAAGCGGCCGACAAGGCGAAGGAGGCCCTCGAGGCCGCCGGCGCCAGCGTCACCATCAAGTGACTCGTCCTTGACGATTGACATGGCTTGTCGCTGACAAGCTGTTGCGAAGGTGCCCATCCCCATCGGGGGTGGGCACCTTCAGCATTTTGTCTGCATCGGGTCCGCAAGTGAGGTACGTTACATCGGACCTGTCAGGGTTACCTGCCAGTCACCCCGGTGGCTGTCCGCCGTAACCTCGGCAGGTCCGGTTCGTTGAATGTCTGTGCCTCCGATCACACCGGAGGCAGCCAAATACTTGTTGATTTGCCGACAGCCGGCAAACCGCGGGACAGCAGGAGGGGCCCACCGTGGGTGTTGAAGTCGTCGTCGAAGGATTGACCAAGAAGTTCGGCAGCGCGCTGATCTGGCAAGACGTTTCGTTGACGCTTCCCGCCGGTGAGATCTCCGTCATGCTCGGCCCGTCCGGTACCGGCAAGTCGGTGTTCCTCAAGACGCTCATTGGTCTGCTCAAGCCCAATGAGGGCCACGTCTTCATCGAGGGTGTCGACATCGCGAACTGCTCCGAGAAGGAGCTGTACGAGGTCCGCAAGCTGTTCGGCGTGCTGTTCCAGGACGGCGCCATGTTCGGCTCGATGGACCTGTACGACAACGTGGCCTTCCCGTTGCGCGAGCACACCAAGAAGTCCGAGTCCGACATCCGCACCATCGTCATGGACAAGATGGAGCTCGTCGGGCTGTCTGGCGCAGAGAACAAGCTGCCCGGCGAGATCTCCGGCGGCATGCGCAAGCGAGCCGGCCTGGCCCGAGCCCTGGTCCTCGACCCAGAGATCCTGCTGATCGACGAGCCGGACTCCGGCCTCGATCCGGTACGCACGTCGTACATCAACCAGTTGTTCATCGACCTCAACGCGCAGATCGACGCGACGTTCCTGATCGTGACGCACGACGTCAACACCGCACGCACCGTGCCCGACAACATCGGGCTGCTCTACCACCGGCACCTGGCGATGTTTGGTCCTCGCGAGATGCTGCTGACGTCCAAGGAGCCGGTCGTGGCGCAGTTCCTGAATGCGCAGATGGTCGGCCCCATCGGCATGTCGGAGGAGAAGGACGCGGACGAGCTCGCCAGCGAGAAGGGCATCGCGATGCCCCCGCTGCCACCGATTTCTCTGCAGATCGAACCGTCGGACGGTCGGCCACGTCGCGGCCAGCGCGAAGCCGGAGTCTGGTGCCGCGAGAACGGCGTCGTGCCACCGGAAGGTTCCTTCGAGCGCGAGAACGCGGTTGTCGCGTGACACAATGTGCACATGCGGTGGGTGAGTCATGAGCGCTGAGACCATCGCCAAGCCGGCGCGCGTCGCCGGCAATCTGTTCGCCTTCATGCTCGACGTGGTCGTCGCGATGTTCCGGCGACCCTTCCAGATCAAAGAGTTCTTGACCCAGGCCTGGTTCATCGTCAAGGTCACGATCATTCCGACGGCGTTCGTCTCGATTCCGTTCGGCGCCGTCATCGCCTTGCAGGTCGGCGGGCTCATCAAGCAGTTCGGTGCGCAGTCCTTCACCGGCTCCGCCGCCGTCCTCGCCGTGGTGCGCGAGGCAGGCCCCATCGCCACGGCACTGTTGATCGCCGGTGCCGCCGGCTCGGCCATCGCGGCCGACTTCGGTGCCCGCCGCATCCGTGAAGAGCTCGACGCCATGATGGTGCTCGGCATCGACCCGATCCAGCGCCTCGTCGTGCCGCGCGTGCTGGCCACCATGCTGGTCGCGGTCTTCCTCAACGGACTGGTCACCGTCGTCGGCGTCTCCGGCGGCTATGTGTTCAACGTCGTGCTGCAGGACGGCACACCAGGTGCGTATCTGGCGTCGTTCACGGCGCTCGCTCAGTTGCCCGACATCTATCAAGGCATGATCAAGGCGTTGATCTTCGGATTCATCGCCGCCATCGTCGCCTCCTACAAGGGCATGAATGCCAAGGGTGGGCCCAAGGGCGTCGGGGACGCCGTGAACGAGGCCGTCGTCATCACCTTCACGTTGCTGTTCATCGTCAACTTCTTCATCTCGGCCATGTACCTGCAACTCGTCCCACCGAAGGGGATGTGACCCATGGCTGACACCAGACTTGCGTCCGCAGCCCAGGCGCCATTGGGCGCGCTCGACAACCTCGGGCGCCAGATGTTGTTCTACGTCCGAGTGTTCGCTTCTGTCCCTCGCACCATCAAGCACTACGGACGCGAGATCGTCCGTCTGCTGGCCGAGGTCGCCCTCGGCTCCGGCTCGCTGGCCGTCATCGGCGGCACCGTCGGCGTCATCGCTGCCATGTGCTTTTTCACCGGCACCGAGGTCGGCATCCAGGGCTACGCAGCGCTCGACCAGCTGGGCACGTCGGCCCTCACTGGATTCGTCTCGGCCTACTTCAACACCCGCGAGATCGCCCCGATCGTCGCTGGCATCGCGCTGGCGGCCACGGTCGGCTGCGGGTTCACCGCCCAGCTGGGTGCCATGCGCATCAGCGAGGAAGTGGACGCGCTCGAGGTCATGGCCATCCCGTCACTGCCCTTCCTGGTCACCACTCGCGTGATCGCCGGCCTCGTCGCCGTGGTGCCGCTGTACATCGTGGGACTGTTGTCGTCGTACTTCGCCACCCGACTCACCATCACCCGGATCAACGGGCAGAGTCCAGGTACCTACGACCACTACTTCACGACCTTCCTTCCCCCCGTCGACGTCCTGTGGTCCTTCGCCAAGGTGCTGATCTTCGCGGTCGTCGTGATCCTCATCCACTGCTACTACGGCTACTACGCCAGCGGCGGACCCGCGGGTGTCGGCGTGGCCGTGGGCCTGGCCGTGCGCACCTCGATCGTGGCCATCAACGTGGTCGACCTGCTCGCCTCCATGGCGATCTGGGGCACCAACGTGACCGTCAGATTGGCGGGTTGACCATGCCTCGTACTCCTGTGCTCGAACGCACCACGTCGATCCGCGCCCTCGGGGCTGGATTCATCGCGCTCCTGCTGTTCTTCGTCTGGCTCACCTTCGCCTTCTTCAACAAGCAGTTCGTGTCGTCAGAGCCCATCACGATCAGCACCAGCCGGGCTGGGGTGAATCTTCCGCAGAACGCCGACGTCAAGCTGCTCGGCGTCATCGTCGGAGAGGTGCGCACCATCGAGCCCGACGGGGATGGCGTCAAGATGACGCTGGCGATGAAGCCGGAGCTGCTCGGCGACGTCCCGGCTGGCGTCACAGCAAAGATCGTTCCCAAGACGCTGTTCGGTGAAAAATACATCTCGTTGATCCCGCCGGAGAACCTGACCGGTGAGTCGTTGAAAGCCGGCACCACCATCAGCCGCGCCGAGGTGCCGATCGAGGTCGAGAAGCTGCTCAACGACCTCTACCCGCTGCTGACCGCGGTGGACCCGGTCAACCTCTCCTACACGTTGAATGCCGTCGCCGACGCGCTCGACGGACGGGGAGAACAGCTGGGAGACACGCTGGTCACCACCAACAGCTATCTGAAGAAGGCCAATCCGGACGTCCCGCAGCTGGTCGACGATCTGGTCAAGTTCGGCGTCGTCTCGGACAACTACGCGGCCGCCATGCCCGACCTAGGGCGTCTGCTGCGCAACTCAGTCACGACCGGCAACACGTTGGTGGCCAAGCGCGCCCAGCTGGCCGCGTTCTTCGACGAGAGCACAGCGCTGTCGAACACCCTGACCAAGTTCACCGAGGCCAATGGCGACAACCTCGTCGAGCTGGCCGCCGACAGCCGCCCCGTGCTGCAGGTGTTGGCCGATCACTCGCCGACATTCCCGTGCTTCCTGGCCGGCATGCGCCAGATCATCCCGCGCCTGGACAGTGCTTTCCGCGACGGAATGCTGCACATCAACGCGCGATTCATCCCCGTCCCCACCGAGTACGAGAAGAACGAGAACGTGGTGGTCAGTCGCAAGGCGATCAACGGCGCATCGACGGGCGCACCGGCCAAGAACGGCATGGACATCAACGAGAAGAACGCCGCAGTTCCCAGTTGTCTGGATCTCAACGAGATCGTCCCTGCCGAGAAGAGGGAGCCGGGGTCCAACAAGTTCTCCTCGCAGAAGAACCCGTTCTGGCTCCCGGCTCCGGTCTACGAGCTGGTCAACGTGCGGTCGAGCCACAACAAGTTCCCCCCCGACACCGGATCCAACCGCGTCGCCCCCGGGCAGTCGAGCATGCAGTCGATGGTGCAGCCGAGCATGACCGGACTTGACAGCCCCTACCAGCGGGCCGCGCTGAACACGCTGATTGGAGCACGTGCGGGAATGTCTGCCGACCAGGTGCCGGATGTCGCCTCCTTGATCATTGGTCCCCTGCTGCGCGGATCGGTGGTGAGCGTCGAATGAGGCGTTTCCTCGACGCAGAGTCCTTCGCGGCCCTGCTGAAGTTGTCGGGCTTCCTCGCTGTCACCGGCGGCTGCACCTTCTTGCTGATGCTGATCCTGGGCAATGGCTCCTTCGCCGATCGCAATGAGTACAAGGCAGTCTTCACCGACGTCACGGGTGTCGCCAAGGGTGATGACGTGCGCGTTGCCGGTGTGGCCGTCGGCTCGATCTCGCGAGTGGAGATCGTCAATCGAGACAAGGCCATGATCACCTTCAGTGTCGACGCCGACACCCCGTTGACGCAGAACACCAACGTGACGATCAAGTTCCGCAACCTGGTCGGTCAGCGCTACCTCGCCCTCACCCAGGGATCCGAGGGCGCGACAACTGTGCTCAAGCCCGGCGCCACGATCGGCGAGGAGAACACCCAGGAGGCACTCGACCTCAACGTGCTCCTCAACGGATTCAAACCGGTCTTCCAGGCGCTGGCGCCCGACGACCTGAACAAGTTCGCCTTCGAGATCGTGCAGACACTGCAGGGAGAAGCTGGCAACGTCGAGAACTTGCTGGCCACCACCTCCTCGCTGACCAACACGCTGGCCGGACGCGACCAGTTGATCGGCGACGTCATCACCAACCTCTCCACGGTGCTGGAAACCATCGGGAACCGCGACGACGAGCTCACCGAGACGATCGAGACGTTGCAGCAGTTCGTCACCGGGCTCAAGACCGATCGGAACGCCATCCTCGACTCGATCGACTCCATCTCTGATCTGAGCAACGAGACCGCTGACTTGCTGGTGCAGGGTCGACCGGCGCTCAGTGAGGACATCAAACAGCTCAACGCCTTCGCTGGCGGCCTCAGCAAGAAGAAGAACCTCAAGCAGATCTCCGATTCCATCCAGGTGTTCCCCAAGAAGATGCAGAAATTCGGCAACGGAGCGTCCAGTGGCTCGGAGTTCAACTTCTACCTGTGCGCGCTCAAGGCCAACATCGAGCTGACCGAGGCCGAAGCGCTCGATCTCGGAATCCCTCGCACGGTCCGGCTTGGTGGCCCCAACGGCTTCGCCGTCAACGGCGGAAGGTGCACCCCGCGATGATTCCTTTCCGCGAACGCAACACGGCCGTCATCGGTGTGATTGGCCTGTCCGTCATCGGCGCGCTCATGCTGGCGTCGTTCCGCGCCGACCGGCTGCCGATCATCGGCAGCGGTGACGTGTACCAGGCTGAGTTCGGCGAGATCGGCGGTCTGAAGGACGGGAACGAAGTCCGAGTCGCCGGTGTCTCGATCGGCAACGTCAACGGCATCGAGCTCAAGGGCGACAAGGTGCTGGTGTCCTTCAAGCTCGACAAGGGCAGCGAGCTGGGCGATCAGACCACTGCCGACATCCGGGTCCGCACCCTGCTGGGTGCCGAGTTCCTGGCACTGCAGCCGGCTGGACCCAACACCCTCAAGAAGGGTTCGACGATTCCGCTGTCACGCACCGATGCTCCGTACAACGTGGTCGAGGCCTTCGAGCAGCTCAGTGAGGTCGCCGGAGCCATCGACACCGATCAGCTGGCCAGCGCCCTCGAGACACTCGCGGACATCGCAGCGGCGACACCGGAGGAGTTCCAGGGAGCGATCAAGGGTGTGTCGAACCTGTCAAGCAACCTCGCTGCGCGCGACGAGCAGATCAACACACTGCTGAAGAGCCTGCAGAAGGTCAGCGCGGCCATCAACTCCAAGGACAGTGAGCTGGTGACGCTCTTCCGCGACTCCGACGTGCTGTTCCGCGCACTCGCCGATCGTCGTGAGTCCATCCACCAGCTGCTCGTGTCGACACAGAACATCTCGCGCGAGCTGCGGGCGCTGGTCAAGGACACGAAGGCCGATCTCAACCCGGCGCTGACTCGCCTGGCCAAGGTCACCGATGTGCTCGTCCGCAACAAGGAGAGCCTGGACGAAGCGCTGCGTCAGTTCGGTGACTTCACCACCGTCTTCTCCAACGCGCTCGGCACCGGCCCGTGGTTCGACACCTATCTCGGAGGGGTGCCCGAGCTCTTGAGCCCCACTGACCTCGCCGGCACACCGGGAGGTGGCTGATCATGAGCATGTCTGATCGCTTCGCAGGACTGTCCAAGATCCTGGCCGCTGCCGTGGCTCTGCTTCTCGTCGGTGCGCTGTTGCTCGCCCTCGGCAACCGCGACGGCAAGCGCTACCTGACCGTTGACTTTCCGCAGACTAATTCGCTCTACAAGGGATCGGACGTCAAGATTCTCGGCGTCGCGGTCGGACGCATCGAAAAGATCACCCCCCGCGGCGACGTGGTGCGGGTCAAGGTGTCCTACGAAGGCGACGTCCGGCTTCCGCAGGATGTCAAGGCCGTCGTGGTGTCGCCATCGATCGTCGGTGACCGCTTCATCCAGCTGGCTCCGGCCTACGGCGGGGGTGAGGCGTTGAAGGACAATGCGTTCCTGCCGGTGAGCCGTACCGCGGTCCCCGTCGAGCTCGACACGATCTACAAGTCCCTCGACGACCTGGCGGTCGCTCTCGGTCCCGAGGGTGCCAACAAGGACGGCGCACTCAGCCGTCTGCTGAAGGACACCGCAGGACAGATCGACGGCCAGGGCGCCCAGCTCAACCAGACGATTCGCAACTACGGAAAGTTCAGCCAGACGTTGTCGAACAACAAGGAAGAGCTGTTCGGGAGCCTGCGCGAGGTCCGCGACTTCGTCCAGCTGCTCAACCGCAACGACTCGACCGTTCGGGCTTTCAACGACAGCACAGCGCGTGTCTCGACTGTTCTGGAAGCCGAACGCCTCGATCTCGAAGCCACTTTGCGTGAGCTGAGTCTCGCGCTCGTGGACATCAACACGCTGGTCAAGGACAACCGGGGCATCCTGCGCAAAAATGTCAAGAACTTGCGCGTCTTCAGCCAGACCCTGGCCAACCGCACCGAGGAGATCGAGAAGTTCACGGTTTCCGCCCCCACGGCCCTGGTCAACGTGTCGCTGGCGTACAACCCGCGGGAAGGCACGCTGGACACGCGCAACAACCTCAGCGAGATTGAAAGCGAGGTTCAGGAGGATCCGTCGATCCTGCTGTGCAACCTTGCTGGCGCGACTCCTGACAGCGACCTGTGCTCGCTGTTCTCCGATCTGATCGGTCGACTTCCGGCACCTCCCAGTGGCGGAGGCGAACCGCCCGCGCCGCCGGAGCTGGCAGCGCCGGAGGGTCTACCCGGACTGGGACGTGCGGCCGCGGTCTCGTCGACGAACCAGCCCCACCAGACCATTGCCCAGATGCTGGCGGTGAACTGACATGACATGGAACCGACGCATGGCGACCACCGCAACGGCACTGGCTGCCGCCGTGGGCCTCAGCGGCTGCGGCTTCACCCCGTATGACCTTCCACTGCCCGGTGGTGCCGACACCGGATCAGATCCGTACGCGGTGACGGTCGAGTTCAACGATGTGCTGGACCTCGTGCCGCAAAGTGGCGTGCGCGTCAACGACCTCGCGGTCGGCAAGGTCACCGACATCCAGCTTGACGGCTGGAAGGCCGTCGTGACGCTGGAGATCAATAGCGATGCGAAGCTCCCTGACAACGCCGTGGCGACCATTCGCCAGACCAGCCTGCTCGGTGAGAAGTTCGTGTCCCTCGCGGCGCCCACCACCGGCGCTACCGGCCGACTCGGCGACGGCGACAAGATCCCGCTGGCCCGCTCGGGTCGCAACCCCGAGCTCGAGGAAGTCTTCAGCGCGCAGTCCCTGCTGTTCAACGGAGGTGGCCTGGAGCGGACGAACACCATCGTCAAGGAGCTGGGCCGGGCGCTGGACGGCAACGAGCCCGAGATCAAGGAATTCTTGAAGACCACCGATGAATTCCTCGGTCAGCTCGATGACAACAAGGAATCGCTGCTCACGTCGTTGGAGCAGGTCAATCGTCTGGCCATTGCCACCGACAAGCAGAAGGGCGCGATCACTGGTGCCCTGGATGAGCTGCCAGATGGCCTGCGAGTCATCAACGGTCAGCGCGACGACCTGGTCAAGCTGTTGCAGGCGCTGGACCGCTTGGGCGACGTCGCCACCGACGTCATCCGCGAGTCCAAGGCCGACACCGTGGCCAACTTCAAGCTGCTGGTACCCACCTTGCGGAACCTGGCCATCTCGGTCGACGACTTCGCCTATGACTTCAAGGCGCTGCTGAGCTATCCGTTCGCTGACGGCACCGTCGGCGGGTTCCCCAAGGCTCTCGGCACGTGTTCCAACCCCTCCAAGGCGTCAGACGATGGCTTCTGCGTCGGCGACTATTCCAATCTCTCCATTCGTCTGGACGTGGACTCAAACCAGATCCAGGGTCTGTTGCAGCTCCTCGGCGCGGACCTCTCGGCGCTCGACGCCCTCCCCCTGGGAGGACCGGCAGCCGCGGGCGCTGACAAGTCTCCTGCGGGGGCCGGCGTCGCCGAGCTGCAGAAGGCCATCGAGGGTCTGACGCTGCCAGGTCTGGGTGGGGCAGCCAAGCCCCCCGCCAGCGCGCCATCGTCAGGTGACGCGACCAGCCCGGGAGAATCCAGCTCTGGCAGCGGGTCCGGCGGCATGCTGTGCGGGTTGTTCGGATCATGCCGCACCGCTCCCACATCGTTCGACGGCGGATCGGCCGACCTGGCCGCCGTCCTCCTCCAGCCGGCGGTGTCACCGTGACCACAAGACTCACACGCATCCAGCTGGTCGTCTTCGCGATCATCACCGTGATCGGTGGCGCCTTCGTCGGTGGGCGTTACGCCCAGATCGATCGATTGTTCATCGACCGGACCTACCCGGTCAGCGCCCAGTTCAGCGATTCGGGCGGCATCTTCGCCGGCGCCCAGGTGACCTATCGAGGCATCGAGGTCGGGCGGGTCGGCAAGCTGACCTTCAAGAACAACGGGGTGGAGGCTCGCCTCGACATCGAGAACAGCGCTCCGGACATTCCCGGCGACGTCCTGGTCGTGGTGGCCAACAAGTCCGCCATCGGCGAGCAGTTCGTCGACCTGCAGCCGCGCAGCAACAAGCCGCCCTTCCTGAAGGCCGGTACCCGGGTCACGTTGGAGAACACTCGCATCCCCATCGACACCACCACGTTGCTGATCGACCTGGACCGACTGGTCTCGTCGATCGACCTCGAGAGCATGCGAACGGTCGTCTCGGAATTCGGTCAGGCCTTCGAGGGGACCGGGGAAGATCTCTCGACGATCTTGGACTCGTCCAACGAGTTCATCAACGCCGCAGATGACAACATCGACGTCACGCGCGCGCTGATTCAAGATTCCCGCAAGGTTCTGCAGACCCAGCTCGACAAGCAGGGCGAGATCAGCACCTTCTCGCGCAACCTGGCTCTGGTGTCACAGTCGTTCGTCAACGCCGATCCTGATCTGCGACGTCTGTTCGACCAAGGAACGGTCGGTGCGAAGAATTTCAACCTGCTGGTCAAGGAGAACACCAAGGACCTCACCGTCCTGATCAACAACTTCGTCACGGCCGGAAAGCCGTTGTCCGAAAACGTGCTGGGACTGAAGGCCACGTTCATCCTCTACCCGTATCTGGTCGAGGGTTCATACAGCGTGCTGGAGCCGAGCGAGACTGAGCCGGGCGAATTCGACGCAGCCTTCGGGCTGGTGGAATCGCAGGAAGCGGCCAAGCCGTGCACCTATCAGGACGGAGTCGACGGCCGCCAGGCCAAGGAGGCCTCCGGATACCGTGATCGCCGAGATGGATCGGACACGAGCGACCTCTACTTCCCGACGCCTCAGGGCATCGATTGTAAGGTTCCCAACAACGACATCGATCGCCAGTCGTCCAAGACAGAATTCCTGAACCGGACGGCGCCCGCCGACTCCGGAAAGGACGCTTTGTCGTGGCTTCTGCTCGACCCGGTCACCCGGTGACCAACGCTCCTAGCCGCCGTACCGTCCCGCCAATCGCCTGGACCCTGGGCGTGCTCGGGCTCGTCCTCGCGATCGCGGGAGGCGTGCTGTTTGCGCTCCCGGCAAGGGGCGGCGCCCAGACCGACAGCGCGGACTCCAAGAAGGTCGTCGCGCGGGTCACCGACTTCGCCGTCGCCTACAACACCTACGACGTCGCGGACCCCAAGGAGTACCAGGACCGACTGTCCGGGTTGTTGACCACCGAGTATCAGGCCGAGGTCGTCAAGATCACCGACGCCCTCTTCACCGCGATCAAGGACAAGAAGCAGAAGAGCGGTAGCGCCCAGGTTCTCGCCGTGGCGATCGACAGCATGGATGACGACTCGGCGGTGGTTCTGGCGGTCGTCGATGCCAAGGTGACCAACACCGACAACGATGCTGCTGTCCTTCGACAGTTCCGGTGGTCGATCGACGTGAAGAAGGTCAAGGGGGAGTGGCGGGTCTCCAAGTTCGAGTCCGTCGCTGCGCAACCTGCCGATGCCGGTCAGGACGACGGCGCGACACCAGACCCCGAATCGCCCACCCCCGCCACCCCTTCTGCTGAGGTCACGCCCTGATGAGCGACCGAACCCCGCCACCCCCTCGGCGCCGCATCGCGGGGGAGACGCCGACTCCCGCCCCGGCCAAGAAGGCTCCGCCGGCCAAGAAGAAGTCGCCGACCACCAAAATCGCCCCGAAGGTCGAGACCCCAGCTGCCAAGAAGTCGGCGGCTGCGAAGAAAACCCCAACCGCCAAGAAGAAGACGCCCGCGGCCACCCAGGCCCCGGCCGCGAAGAAGGCCCCGGCGGCGAAGAAGGCTCCGGCGGCGAAGAAGGCTCCGGCGACGAAGAAGGCCCCGGCGACCCCAACGCCGGTCGTGGCCGTGGCTCGCCCGGCTTCCCGAGCATCATCTGGCTCGACCGTGTCCCGGTTCCACGTGTGGGTGATCGGCGTGGCCGCACTGGCACTGATCGGTGGTGCCGTCGTCGGCGTGCTGGGATTCCGTAGCTGGAACGGTGCGTCACTCGTCGACGCCCAGGATCAAGCGGCCTCTGCGGCGCGCACTGCGAGCGAGACGATCTTCTCGTTCAGCTTTGACACGTTGAAGGACCACACCACCGACTCCAAGGCGCTGATGACGCCGGGGTATGCCAAGCAGTTCGATGCCGTGTCCCCGGCGCTGACCGACATCGCACCACAGCGCGAGATCACGGTCACCTCGGTCACCCGCAGCGCCGCCGCCCTTCCGTGCGGTGACGAGTGCTCGACCAACAAGGTCTCCGTGCTGGTCTTCCTCGACCAGGACCGTCGCCTCGCGGACGATGACGCTGCAACGGTCTTCGGCAATCGCATCGTGGTCGAGATGGTCAAGATCGACGGTGACTGGAAGGTCGACGACATCCGAGCTCTGTGAGCCGGCGGTCCGATCGGCCTGCAACCGCAGGCAAAGCCAAAAACCTTCCCTTACCCAAGGTCATTTGTCAAGACCCGGCCTTGCTTCGGTGTGGCTCGCGGGTTACACTGAACTTTCGCGTTCGTCTTGTCATGCCCTCCTCCCCTTGACCGGGGTCGTTTGGCGTGCGCACAGCGCGATGCATGATTCACAGCCGCACAGTGCCAGTAGTACACCGCAGTCTTACGCCACCAGACTGCGAGCCCTTGGAAGGACTCCTCTTGGCCGCCTCGCGTTCCACCGCTTCTGTTCAGCCCCGCCGTATCTCCTTCGCCAAGATTGCAGAGCCTCTCGAAGTCCCAGAGCTCCTTGCTCTGCAGACCGACAGCTTTGCTTGGCTGATTGGCGATGACTCCTGGAAGGCCCGGGTCGAGCAGTCGCTCGCCGAGGGTCGCACCGATGTCTCCACCCGCTCCGGGCTCGAGGACATCTTCGAGGAGATCTCCCCGATCGAGGACTTCTCCGAGACGATGAGCCTGTCGTTCAGGGATCACCGCTTCGAGCCGCCGAAGTACACCGTCGAGGACTGCAAGGACCGCGACGTCACGTACGCCGCGCCGCTGTTCGTCACGGCCGAGTTCATGAACAACGAGACCGGCGAGATCAAGAGCCAGACCGTGTTCATGGGCGACTTCCCGCTGATGACCGACAAGGGCACCTTCATCATCAACGGCACCGAGCGTG
>NZ_JBAVCB010000138.1:0-38423 GCF_049586495.1 Aeromicrobium sp.
ATCGTGGGCGACTGCCGCGAGGTCATCGCCGACCTCCTGACCACGGTGCGCAAGCAGCAGGCCGAGGACGGTCTCACGCTCGACTTCGCCCCGTGGAAGGCGCAGATGCTGGGCATCAAGGAGCGCTATCCGGTCGGCTACGACAAGCCTGCCGCAGGATTGGCCCCCCAAACCGTCATCGAGCGCATCAGCGCGATCGCCGGTCCGCAGGCCACCTACACCGCTGGTGTCGGCCAGCACCAGATGTGGTCGGCGCACTACGTCGATTTCGAGCGTCCTCGGCAGTGGTTGAACTCCGGCGGCGCCGGCACGATGGGCTATGCGGTGCCCGCGGCCATGGGTGCCCAGGTGGCCCTGCCCGGCGAGGTCGTGTGGGCGATCGACGGTGATGGCTGCTTCCAGATGACCAACCAGGAACTGGCCACCTGCGCGATCGAGAACATCCCCATCAAGGTTGCGGTCATCAACAACTCCTCGCTCGGCATGGTGCGCCAGTGGCAGACGCTGCTGTACAACAAGCGCTACTCCAACACCGACCTCAACACCGGTCCGGAATCGATCGGTGCCCGTCGCATTCCCGATTTCGTCAAGCTGGCCGAGGCGTATGGCTGCGTCGGGCTGCGCTGCGAGTCCGAGGACGACCTGGACGCCACGATCGAGAAGGCGATGTCGATCAACGACCGTCCTGTCGTCATCGACTTCGTGGTCGAGCGCGACGCGATGGTGTGGCCCATGGTGCATGCCGGTACCAGCAACGATGCGATCCAGATCGCCCGCGATCTGGCGCCCGAGTGGGACGAGGAAGACCTGTGAACGAGCGCCAGCGAGTGAACCATCGAGCACTCGCAGTCCTGCCTGCGTACCGTGCACTTTTGACGCAGGAGGGACTGCGATGAGCACCCATACGTTGAGCGTGCTGGTCGAGAACACTCCCGGCGTGCTCGCGCGCGTCTCGAGCATGTTCATGCGGCGCGGATTCAACATTGACTCCCTCGCCGTGGGACCGACCGAGATTCCTGAGATCTCCCGCATGACGATCGTGGTCAATGTCGAGGAGCTGCCACTGGAGCAGGTGACCAAGCAGCTGAACAAGCTGGTCAACGTGCTCAAGATCGTCGAGCTCGAGTCCGGCAGCGCCGTCGAGCGCGAGCTCATGTTGATCAAGGTCAAGACCGATGCCCAGACCCGTGGACAGGTGCTGGAGACCGTCCAGCTGTTCCGGGCTAAGGTGGTCGACGTCGCCACCGACGCTGTCACCATCGAGGCGACGGGTGCCGCGGCCAAGCTGACCGCCATGTTGAACGTTCTCGAGCCGTTCGGCATTCGGGAGATCGCCCAGTCCGGCCGCGTGGCCATCGGTCGCGGCTCCCGATCCATCACAGACCGCACGATGCGCGCCGTTCCCGGAGCGCAGGCAGGCTGAACCCCCAGCCGGACCGCACCATCTTTTCACCCAAAGGAGACACCCTCGTGGCCGAGTTGTTCTACGACGACGACGCAGACCTCAGCATCATCCAGGGCCGCCATGTGGCCGTCATCGGGTACGGAAGCCAGGGTCACGCGCACGCGCTGAACCTGCGCGACTCCGGCGTCGACGTCCGCGTCGGCCTGCCCGAGGGCTCCAAGAGCATCGCCAAGGCAGAGGCGGAGGGCCTGCGCGTGTGCACCGTCGCCGAGGCGGTCGAGGAGGCCGACGTCATCGTCATCCTGGCGCCAGACCAGGTACAGCGTCACGTGTTCGCCGAATCGATCGAGCCCAACCTGGTCGACGGCGACGCGCTGGTGTTCTGCCACGGCTTCAACGTCCGCTTCGGATACATCGCACCTTCGCCGGGCATCGACGTCGTGCTCGTGGCGCCCAAGGCACCCGGTCACACGGTGCGCCGTGAGTTCGTCAGCGGACGTGGCATTCCGGACATCATCGCGGTGGAGCAGGACGCCAGTGGAACCGCATGGGACCTGGCGCTCTCGTACGCCAAGGCCATCGGCGGCACGCGCGCCGGCGTCATCAAGACCACCTTCACCGAAGAGACCGAGACCGACTTGTTCGGAGAGCAGGCCGTGCTCTGCGGCGGCGTCTCACACTTGGTGCAGGCCGGTTTCGAGACCTTGACCGAGGCGGGCTACCAGCCCGAGATCGCCTACTTCGAGGTGCTGCACGAGCTGAAGCTGATCGTCGACCTGATGTGGGAGGGTGGCATCGCCAAGCAGCGGTGGAGCATCTCCGACACCGCCGAGTACGGCGACTACGTGTCTGGTCCCCGGGTCATCGGACCGGAGGTCAAGAAGACCATGCAGACCGTGCTGGCCGAGATCCAGGACGGCACGTTCGCCAAGCGGTTCATCGACGATCAGGACGCTGGCGCCGTCGAGTTCAACCAGCTGCGTGAGAAGGAAGCCGGCCATCCGATCGAGACCACGGGCAAGGTGCTGCGCTCGCACTTCTCGTGGAAGCAGCAGGACACTGACTACGTCGAGGGTCAGGCTGGTCGCTGACCGTTCGATCTGCACCGTGTCGACGGCGTCACATCCCCACACGGGTGTGGCGCCGCTGGTGTGGGCGCTGGAACCAATATACCCCTGGGGGTATGCTCGCAGACAGGCCCGACCTCGAGAGGACATCTGATGGAGCTCAACTCCACGGACATGGAAGCTGTCGTGAGACGCCTCAATCGAGCCCAGGGCCAGATCGGCGGCATCGTCCGGATGATCGAGGAGGGTCGTGACTGCAAGGACGTGGTCACTCAGCTGGCGGCCGTGGCCAAGGCGCTCGATCGCGCCGGATTCGCGGTCATCGCGTCGGGACTGCGTGACTGCCTGACCGGTTCCGATCAACCCGACATGGACATCGCCGAGATGGAACGTCTGTTTCTGTCGCTCGCCTAGAGTCATTCACGATCAACTCAGAAGGAGCACCATGTGCCAACCAGTGACCTGCAGCCAGTGCGGCAAGACCACGTGGGCCGGATGCGGCCAGCACGTCGATGAAGTGATGGCAGGAGTGCCGAAGGCCAACCAGTGCCCCGGTCACGACGACCCCAACAACAACGGCTGGCTGGCGCGGATCCTGGGTCGCTGACCGCTCAGGCGATCATGTCGATTGCGGGTGCCGTCCCCGCAGTGGCTGTGCCTGACGAGACGCACTCCCACGCGAGCGACAGGCGCCGGACGGCCTCGGTCAGGACCTCGTGCGACTGGGTGAAGGGCAGTCGAAGATGGCGTTCACCCGCTGCGGGGGCACCGGGGAAGAATCGAGACCCCGCCGTCAACAGCAGGCCGTGATCGGTGCCGTCTGCGACCAGCGCGGTGCCGACGCGCTCGGGGAGGGTCAGCCACAGGTTCAGGCCACCGGTGGGACAGGTGGCCCGCATCTGCGGCAGCTGGATCGCCAGCTGCTCCAGCAGGTGGTCGCGGGCTGCGCGGGAACGGGCCCGCGATGCCGCCAACGTCTGTCCGCCGTCCTCGAGCAGCTCGCACAGGACCAGCTGGTCGAAGGCCGATGACCCAAGGTCGTCCATCATCCGTGCCTGCAGCAGCGGAACGATCGACGACTGCGGCGCGCGCAGCCATCCGACCCGCAGACCGCCCCAGTACGACTTGGAGGATGATCCGATCAGGATCGCCCGGGGATCGTAGGTGGCGAAGACCGGCGGCATCGCGATGCCGTCCAGATTCACATCACGCAGTGACTCGTCGACCACGGGGACCACGTGACGCCGACTCAGGGCACGGGCCCAGTGGCCGCGCTCGTGGTCGGCCATGACGGCACCTGTCGGATTGTGGAAGTCCGGCACGAAGTATGCCGCGTCGTGCCGACCGGCGGCCAATGCGTCGTCCAGCCCGTCCCACGGACGTTCGGACACCGGTAAAGCGCTCAGGCGTCCGACGCCAGCAGCGAATGCGTCGGCGCCGTGCGGATATGTCACCCCCTCGACGAGCGTGCGAGAGCCTGGTCGGGCGAGGGCCCGGGCGACCAGTGAGATTGCGCCCATCGCCCCGTTGGTCACGATGATCTGATCGGGATCGGTGGGTAGCCCCTCCTCGGTGTACCGGTCAGCCAACAAGCAGCGCAGCCGCGGCAGGCCGTCGGGGAGGTAGCCGGTGGTGGAGAGCAGTCCCGGTAGGCCCGCCGCAGCGACCTCGAAGGCACGAGCCAAGCCGGGCGGGCCGGGCCAGGCCGAGTACGTCATCGCGATGGTGTCGGAGTCGTCGGACATCGGCACCAGGCTGCTCGTCGACGAGGCGAATCGGGGGAGCGCGACCGTGTTTCCCGAACCTTGTCGCGATCGGGTCAGGCCGGCGGCGCGCAGCTCGGCGTACACCCGCGCACTGGTGGTGCGGCTGACGCCGAGGGCGGCGGCCAGGTCCCGCTCGGACGGCAGCCGACTGCCGTCGGCGACCCGTCCATCGACGATCATGAGCCGAAGCCGGTCGGTGATCTCACGGTAGGCAGGACCACGATCGTCCATCGGCCCCAGGAGGTCGGCCAGACGTCGGGCGGACAGAGCAGGCATGAGGCCAGTGAATCACAATTGGATATTTTCCACGAGGCCACTTCGAGTCAGACTGGACCCATGATGATTTTACGATTGGCGCAGCTGAACGTCGGGCTGTTCCTGTACGGCTTCACCATGGCGATGCTGGTCGAGTCGACGCTCGGCCTTGACCCGTGGGACGTGTTTCACGAAGGGGTGGCGACCCGGGTCTCGCTGACCTTCGGCCAGGTCGTCATCGTCACGGGTGCGGTCGTCCTGCTGCTGTGGATTCCCTTGCGTCAGCGACCGGGCATCGGCACGGTGCTGAACGTGATCGTCATTGGTCTGGCGGCTGATTTCGGTATCTGGTTGATCGTGCAACCCGATGATCTGGTGCTGCGGATGTTGCTCCTCGCGGGAGGAGTGGTCGGCAACGGACTGGCCGGTGCCCTCTACATCGGCGCTGCGCTCGGCCCTGGCCCCCGGGACGGGCTGTGGATCGGTCTCGTGCGTCTGACCGGCCGCAGCATTCGGCTGTGGCGCACCGTCATCGAGGTCACCGTGCTGGTGGTCGGCTTCATCCTCGGTGGCACCGTGGGCGTGGGCACCGTGCTCTACGCCCTCGCGATCGGCCCTCTCGTCCAGTTCTTCCTCGGCATCGTTCCGGGGCCGGAGCGCGCCAGTCGTCAGCGGCGCGTGGCGATGATCAGCGAGGCGTAGGGGTCGATCAACATCTCGACTGCTGCGAAGCGCTCGTCGGTGAGCCAGCGCTCGCGCACTGAATCGACCTGACCGTCGACGATCGGTGGCCAGAAAGCTGACGGGACGAAGTCGTCGAGCACCACGATGCCGCCGGTCTCGAGCAGATCGGCGAGAACATCAATCTCCTCCATGACCTCACGCACATCGACGAAGAGCATCGAGAACGGTGCGTACTGCTCCAGCGTGGACCAGTCTCCGGCGACGACGTCCACGTTGTCGATGGCGGCGAAGATGCGTTGCGCGTCCTCAGCCAGTGATGGGTCCAGCTCGGCGCTGACGACCCGTGACTGCTTCGATGCACCGCTGGACAACCAGGCTGATCCCACGCCACATCCGGTGCCGAGCTCGGCCAGGGTTCCGGTGCGCGAAGCTGCCAAGGCCGCCAGCAATCGGCCCGTCTCGTGGCGGATCGAGGTGATGAATCCTCGCTGGCGCGACAGGTCGAGCGTGGCTGACACCAGGGCAGGAACTTCGGCCGGCGCGCTCATGCGGCCAGTCTGTCATGGACACGGCAGGGGTCTGGGTCTACGCTGTGGTCACCATGCGGAAGATGCTTGTCGTACTCATTGCTCGCCGCGGCGGGGCCTCCTAGGGCCATATCCCTGCCGCGGTGTTTGTCGATGACGCCACAAGCCTGGTGTCACCAGGTGGCCCGACAGCTCGCCGCAGGGCTCTCGATCACGATCTGATCACGTCTCCTGTTTCGCTGTCCGGACGATCTCCGGTGCGACGTCGGTGTGCTGTCGGCCACCGCCCGCACCCGATCACCCGTCCCGACAGGAGCAGCACCATGTTCGAACCCCAGGTCCAACCCACGACCCACCTCGAGTGGGGTCCAGCTCACCTGCGCGATGACGCGCCGGTGCTCGACATCGAGCCGACCGACCGTCCAGACGACAACTGAGACCCCTCTAGGATCGACGCATGCCACAGACCACCTCGTACTCCCTCGCCGTCGTTGCCGGTGACGGCATCGGCCCTGAAGTGACCTCCCAGGCACTCGCGGTGCTCGACGTCGTTGCCGCCCAGCACGACCTGTCATTCGCCCAGACGGAGTACGACCTCGGGGCGCGCCGCTATCACGCCACGGGGGAGACCCTCCCGGAGTCGGTCCTGGCCGAGATGCGTGGGCACGACGCCATCATGCTGGGCGCCATCGGGGATCCCTCCGTGCCGTCTGGCGTGCTCGAACGAGGACTGCTGCTGCGGCTGCGGTTCGAGCTCGACCACTACGTCAACCTGCGTCCCTCCCGGCTGTTCCCGGGCGTGCCGACCCCGCTGGGCAACCCCGGCGAGGTCGACTTCGTCGTGGTCCGCGAGGGCACCGAGGGTCCGTACGTCGGCAACGGTGGCGCGATTCGCGTCGGCACCCCCCACGAGATGGCGACCGAGGTCAGCGTCAACACGCGATTTGGCGTCGAGCGGGTCGTTCGCGACGCCTTCGCTCGGGCGCAGGCCCGGCCACGCCGCAAGCTGACGCTGGTGCACAAGAACAACGTGCTGGTGCACGCCGGCCACCTGTGGACCCGCACCGTCGACGCGATCGCCACGGAGTTCCCAGAGGTCGCGGTCGACTATCTTCACGTCGATGCTGCCACCATCTTCCTCGTGACGGATCCGGCTCGATTCGACGTGATCGTGACCGACAACCTGTTCGGCGACATCCTCACCGATCTGGCGGCCGCGATCACCGGAGGCATTGGATTGGCAGCCAGTGCCAACATCAATCCCGACCGCTCGGTGCCGAG
Organism: Aeromicrobium sp.; assembly: GCF_049586495.1. GTDB lineage: Bacteria > Actinomycetota > Actinomycetes > Propionibacteriales > Nocardioidaceae > Aeromicrobium. The sequence continues at coordinate 6,986 of NZ_JBAVCB010000138.1, forward strand.
CATGTTCGAGCCGGTCCACGGTTCGGCCCCTGACATCGCCGGTCAGTCCGTCGCGGACCCCACCGCCGCGATCTTGTCCGGATCGATGCTGCTGGAGCATCTCGGACATCCCGTGGCGGCCGCTCAGATCGCGGAGGCCGTCGAGGCCGACCTGGCAGCTCGCGCAGGGACTCGCAGCACCGAGCAGGTGGGTGAGGCGATCGCGGCGCGGGTGGCCGAGAAGGTGTCGGTGTCATGACCATCACGCCGTTCGCCGCTCGCTTCGAGGCGAATCCGCACGCCAAGTCCGACGCAGAGCGGGAGGCGATCCTTGCCGACCCCGGGTTCGGCACGCATTTCACCGACCACATGTTCGTGGCCGACTGGACCCCCGATGAGGGCTGGCAGGACCCCCGCGTCGTGCCGTACGGCCCGATCACGCTCGACCCCTCGGCGGCTGTCCTGCACTATGCGCAGGAGATCTTCGAGGGACTCAAGGCCTACGCGCATGAGTCCTCGATCCAGCTCTTCCGCGCAGAGCAGAACGCGGCCCGCATGCAGCGATCGGCCCATCGGCTTGCGCTGCCCCCGTTGCCGGTCGACTGGTTCCTGGGATCGATCGATGCGCTCGTCCGGGCGGACCACACCTGGGTCCCCTCCGGTGGGGAGAGGAGCCTGTATCTCCGCCCGTTCATGTACGCGTCTGAATCGTTCCTCGGTGTCCGACCCGCCGCCAAGGTCACCTACAGTGTCATCGCCTCCCCGGCCGGCGCCTATTTCAAGGGTGGTCTGAAGCCGGTGTCGATCTGGCTGTCCACCACGTACACCCGCGCGGGCGCCGGCGGCACCGGAGCGGCCAAGTGCGGCGGCAACTACGCCGCCAGCTTGCTGCCGCAGCAGGAGGGCATCGCCCACGGCTGCGACCAGGTCGTGTTCCTCGACTCGATCGAGCAGACCTGGATCGAGGAGCTGGGCGGCATGAACTTGTTCTTCGTGCAGTCCGATGGCTCGATCGTCACGCCTGCGCTGACCGGTTCGATCCTCGAGGGCATCACGCGTGACAGCATCCTGACGCTCGCGGCCGATCTCGGCCACGACGTCACGCAGCGCCGGGTCAGCCTTGATGAGTGGCGCACCGGCGTCGCCGACGGGACCATCACCGAGATCTTTGCCTGCGGCACCGCGGCTGTCGTCACGCCAGTCGGTACCTTGCGCTGGGACGACGGCGAGGTCACCTGCGGCACGGGAGAAGCCGGCAAGGTCACGTCGGAGATTCGCTCCGCCTTGGTCGACATCCAGTACGGGCGCGCCGAGGACCGGCACGGGTGGTTGCGTCCGATCGCCGGACCACCGAGCGCGTAGCCTGTGGGGCATGTCGGTTGACGCAGTGGAATCAGACACCAACGCGGAATTTCGCACCGAGCACGATCTGATTGGCGACCGGGACGTTCCACTCCACGCCTACTGGGGAGTCCACACCCTGCGTGCACTGGAGAACTTCCCGATCACCGGTATCGAGATCGGCGTCAGCCCATATCTGGTGGGGGCCCTCGCTGCGGTCAAGGAGGCTGCGGCCACCGCCAATCACGATCTGGGGCTGCTCGACGACGAACGCTTCGCCGCGATCCGGGTCGCATGCGAGGAGATTCGTGCGGGTGCGTTTCACGACGAGTTCGTGGTCGACGTCATCCAGGGCGGTGCCGGCACGTCGTCAAACATGAACGCCAACGAGGTCATCGCCAACCGGGCGCTGGAGCTGATGGGCCACTCCAAGGGCGATTACCACGTGCTGCACCCCAACGAGCACGTCAATCTGAGCCAGTCGACCAACGACGTCTATCCGACTGCCGTCAAGATCGCGATCATCATGGCGACACACGCGCTGCTGGAGGCCATGGAGATCTTGGAGACCTCCTTCGCCGCCAAGGCCGACGAGTTCCACGACGTCCTCAAGATGGGACGCACGCAGCTGCAGGACGCCGTGCCGATGACGCTTGGCCAGGAGTTTCGCACCTATTCACTGATGATCGGTGAGGACCGTGCCCGGTTGTCCGAGGCGGTCCTGCTGCTGCACGAGATCAACCTGGGTGCCACTGCCATCGGGACCCAGCTCAATGCGCCAGCTGGCTACGTCCCGGTGGCGTGCAGCCACCTGACCCGTCTGACCGGGCTGCCGCTGGTCAGCGCCGTCGACCTGATCGAGGCGACCCAGGACTGTGGCGCGTTCGTCCAGCTGTCGGGCACGCTCAAGCGGGTCGCGGTCAAGCTGTCAAAGATCTGCAACGACCTGCGACTGCTCTCGTCGGGACCCCGGGCCGGTCTCAACGAGATCAACCTGCCGGCGGTGCAGGCCGGGTCGAGCATCATGCCGGGCAAGGTCAACCCCGTGATCCCCGAGGTGGTCAACCAGGTCGCGTTCCAGATCATCGGCCACGACATGACGGTCACGATGGCCGCCGAGGCGGGCCAGCTGCAGCTCAACGCCTTCGAGCCGGTCATCTGCTACTCCCTCTCGGCGGGGCTGTCTCGCATGCGGGAGGCAGTCCTGGTGCTCGCGACCCGCTGTGTCGACGGCATCACGGCCAATGTCGAGCTTCTGCGCAGCGAGGTGGAGAACTCGATCGGCCTGGTCACGGCGCTCAATCCGTACATCGGCTACGCCGCGGCCAACGACGTGGCCAAGGAGGCGCTCGCCACCGGACGTGGGGTGGCCGAGCTCGTCCTGGAGAAGGGACTGCTGCCGCCCGAGCAGCTGGCTGCGATCCTGCGGCCCGAGACGCTGGCCAATCTCGCGCCGCGTCCCTCCTAAGAACCGAACAAGTCTGCTGCCGGGTCGCCCACCAAGGTGAGCACCAGTTCGCCGGCGTGAAACGCGATCAGCAGGTCGGTGCTGCGCTCAGGCCCGGTCTGGTCGACCTGGTCGTCGTAAGCCAGCGCGATGTCGTGCAAGGTGACGGCGGCCGGCCCGACCGGGTCACGAGCGGGCCACTCGGTCAGCAGTCGTTGCGCCACCCCCAGGATCAGGGCGATCGATGGGGCCACGGCCTCGGGGTCGATGCCATCGAGGCGAAGCTCGGGCAGGCCGAACGTCTCAAGACCGCGGCTCGTCAGGCCGGCGGGGTCGACATCCACTGCGACCCATGCGGAAGCGGCGCTGCTGATCGGCCCGGTGACGATCCGGGGCACGGCGAGGTCGACGACCACTCCGTCGTGCTCGGCGGCGAAGGCGAGGGCGTCCTCGCGAGCCCGTCGGGCGGCCGATGCGGCGTCGACGGTGGAGGTCTCGGTCAAGAAGACGCGCGCATGAGCGCGCGCCTCGAGCCTGGCCACGTCATCAGCGCTGGCACCGAAACGACGTAGCAACGCACCGCCGGGAGCCGGAAAGTCCGCCGCACCGTCGACAGGTTCAGCTGTGAAGACCCCGTGCGCCGATTGGCAGCGGTCGGGGACCGGGATGAGCCGGTTCACGAGGGGAGATCGCCGACCTGGACCACGAGCTTGCCGAAGTTCGCACCGCGCAGCATGCCCATGAAGGCCTCCGGTGCCGCGCCGAGACCTTGCACGACGTCCTCGCGGTACGCGAGGGTGCCGTCGGCGACGAGCGGCCCAACCGTGCGATGGAAGTCGCCCAGGTGCGAGGAGAAGTCGGACTGGATGAAGCCCTGGATGCGCAGCCGCTTGCGAAGGACCGCTCCCATCAGCGCTGGCATCCGGTCGGGTCCGGCCGGGGCCTCGGTGTCGTTGTAGGTGGCGACGACCCCGCACACCGGAACGCGGGCGAAGTCGTTGAGCCGTCGCAGGACCGCGTCCCACACAGCACCGCCGACGTTCTCGAAGTACACGTCGATGCCGTCCGGCGTGGCCGCCTCGAGATCCTGAACGAACGTGGGGGAGCGGTGGTCGATCGAGACGTCGAAGCCGATGTCGTCGAGGTAGGCGCACTTGTGCGGGCCTCCGGCGATACCCACGGCGCGGGCGCCAGCACGCTGCGCGAGCTGACCGACCAGCGAACCGACCGGGCCCGTGGCCGCCGCGACGACGACGGTCTCGCCCGGTTTGGGCTGCCCGATCTCGGCCAGACCTGCGTAGGCGGTGAAACCGGGCATGCCCAGCACGCCCAGCGCGGTGGACAACGGGGCGCGGCTTGGATCGAGCTTGCGGATCGCTCGGGCCGACGCCACGGCGTGGGTCGACCAGGTCGAGAACGCGAGCACGACATCGCCCGGCGCGAAGTCGTCACTGCGGCTCTCGAGCACCTCGCACACGGTTCCGCCACCCAGCGGAGCATCCACCTCGTACGGCTCGGCGTACGACTTGGCGGCACTGAGGCGGCCGCGCATGTACGGGTCGAGGGAGAGGTAGATCGTGCGCAGCAGCACCTCGCCGTCGCCGGGTGACGGCATGGGGACGGTCTCGGTGCGAAAGTTCTCGGGGGTGGGCTCGCCGTGCGGCCGCGAGGCGAGCACGATCTGGACGTTGTGGGGCGTAGCAGTGTCGGCCATAGGTCGATGAGTCTAGACTGGCTTCCGTGAGCACCATCACGATCATCATTGACAGGCGCGCCGGGAACTGAGAACGACACCCGCCGCGCCGCCTCCCAGTTCCCGGGAGGCTTTTTTTGTTGAGCAACATCGAGCAAGGACATGACAGTGAGTACTGGAAACCAGAAGGTTGCGGACTTCCACGTCTATGACACGACGATGCGTGACGGCGCGCAGCAGGAGGGTCTGAACCTGTCGGTGCAGGACAAGCTGCACATTGCTCGGCACCTCGATGATCTCGGGATCGGCTACATCGAGGGTGGTTGGCCCGGCTCCAACCCGAAGGACACCGAGTTCTTCGCGCTTGCTGCCAAGGAACTCGATCTGAAGCACGCCACGCTGGCGGCGTTCGGTGCCACCCGGCGGCCCCACGTGGCGCCTGCCGAGGACCCGTTGATGGCCGCGTTGCGCGATTCAGGCGCCTCGGTCGTCACACTCGTCGCCAAGAGCCACGACAAGCACGTCGAGCTGGCCCTGCGCACCACGCTGGAGGAGAACCTCGCGATGGTGCGCGACTCCGTGGCCTACCTGATCGATGAGGGCCAGCGGGTGTTCGTCGATCTCGAACACTTCTTCAATGGCTATCTGGACAACCGCGACTACGCGCTGGAGGTCGTGCGCACTGCGGCCGAGGCGGGCGCCGAGGTGGCGGTGCTGTGTGACACCAATGGCGGGATGCTGCCGCACCAGGTCAGCGAGATCGTCGCCGACGTGCTGCTGAGCACAGGCGCGCGCCTCGGCATCCATGCCCACAACGACACCGGCTGCGCCGTCGCCAACTCGATGGCCGCGGTCCAGGCTGGCGTCACCCATCTGCAGGGATGCATCAACGGCTACGGAGAACGCACCGGCAACGCGGACCTCGTCACCTGCGTGGCCAACCTGGAGCTCAAGCTCGCCAAGCCCGTGCTGCCCGAGGGACGGCTGGCCGACGCCACCCGGATCTCACACGCCATCTCCGAGATCACGAACTACCCACCGCACGCGCGGCAGCCCTACACGGGCGTGTCGTCCTTCGCCCACAAGGCCGGCTTGCACGCCAGCGCCATCCGGGTAGATCCCAACTTGTACCAGCACATCGACCCCGCACTGGTTGGCAACGACATGCGCCTGCTGGTCTCGGAGATGGCCGGTCGCGCCACCATCGAGCTCAAGGGCAAGGAGCTCGGCTTCGATCTCGCCGCTGACCCCGCGCGGCTCGCCCGCGTGACCGACACGGTCAAGCGCATGGAACAGGAGGGCTACACCTTCGAGGCAGCCGACGCCTCGTTCGTGCTGCTGCTGGCCGAGGAGATGGAGGGCAGGCGTCCGTCCTTCTTCGAGCTGGAGTCCTGGCGGGTGTCCGCCGAGTCGAACCGAGGGTCGGCCGCGCTGTCGGAGGCCACGGTCAAGCTGCACGCCGGTGGCGAGCGCTTCGCGGTCGTGGGCGAGGGCAACGGGCCGGTCAATGCGCTCGACCACGCGCTGCGCCAGGCGATCGAACGGGTTTACCCCGACGTCGCCCGGTTCCACCTGATCGACTTCCGCGTGCGAATCCTCGATCAGGGCCACGGCACTGATGCCATCACGCGCGTGCTGATCGAGACGTCCGATGGCAAGGACTCGTGGGTGACGGTGGGGGTGGGTGCGAACATCATCGAAGCTTCGTGGCAGTCCATGGTCGACGCCTTCACCTACGGACTTCGCCATCACGGAGTGGAACCGCTCACCGGCTCATGACTTCACGATCGCGCAGGCGTCTCGGGATCACCATGATGACCCCGGTGGTCATCACGGTGTTGATTGCCGCTGGGCTCGGAGCTTTCATCGTGGTGCAGAGCCAACAGCAGTCCGAGCAGCTCGAGCAGGCCGACGCGGTGGCAGCTGACTATCTCAGCGCCGTGGCGATGTTTCGCGCCGGTGTGGTGAAGGCCGTCAAGAAGCCCGACCCGGAATCGCCCCAAGCGATCCGCAAGGCCTTGATCGCCGCGATCGATGAACCGCCGGTCTTGGCCGAAGCCAATTCCTTTGGGATCGAGAATTCCACCGCATACATGCTGGCCGAAGAGGTCGAGGCTGGTCTGCTCGAGCCCTACCGGGAGGTGAGCGCGGAGCTGAAGCGGGCCAGCGTCGCCCTCGCCTACGTCAAGACTGCGCGCGAGGTCCTCGACATGCGGATCACTGACTACGTCACCTCCACCACCCTCTCGGACAGCGTCGAGCTGCGGTCCACGCTGATTCCAGCGTTCGTGTCCGCTCGGGAGCGACTTGCGGCGGCGACCGTGCCGAAGGGCCAGGAAAAGCTCGCTGCCACGGTCGACGCGGCCGTTCAATACCTGATCGACCAGGCCAGCACACTGGCCAGCAGCATCGACGACAGGCGCAACTACTCCTTCACCTACGCGTCTCAGTTCGAGGTTGCCATCACGGCGGTCGAGGACTACGCCACCAAGGTCACCGGCGACCTGACCGAGTCGCTGAACGAGCTAGAGGATCTCTAGCCGGGGCTGGAGCGTTGCCAAGCCCGCAAACTCCCAATTCACCTAGTAGTCCGCCGGTTGAAAACCTCTGACCCTAGATGCTGAGATCGTGGGTCATGCGAAGCTGCTCAAAGCATCCCTACCCGGATCAAACCTCGGCTCGGGAGGCTCTGTTGAAGATTCGGGAGAAGTGGACTGGGGGATCGAAGAAGGTTCCTGTGCGCGTGTATCCGTGCGACTCATGCGTCAGCTGGCATGTCACGTCGAAGCCGAACAAAGGTCGGAAGCCTCCGTGGGATCATGACCCAAACTGGACACGGCCCAAGCCAGCAAAGGGTGCGTAGGCGCTAAGCCCGCATGTGTTGACCCAGCAGGTGGTCGACAGGCCTGATGGCCGCCGGACTGGGGTGGTCAGGCGGCTCGGACGAAACTGGTTCGTCGTCGTCGGCGTAGGGGGCGGCCGGAGCGGGTGGTGAAGGTGAATCCGTCGGCAGCGTTGCCGGCGATGTGGAGTCGGCCACGGTGCAGCAGATGGTGGCAGCGGCTGCACAGTCCGACCAGGAGGTCGAGGTCGGTGGTGCCGCCGAGGGACCACCAGATGACGTGATGGATCTCCAGGTGGGTGTGGTGGCAGCTGGGGGTGGCGCAGACACCAGTCTGACGGGCGATCACGGAGCGTCGTTGCAGCTGGTTGGGTTGGTAGCGCTCGCGTCCAGCGTTCAGGACCTGCGCTTGGCGGGTGCCGCCGTCGGTCTTCATCAAGAAGGCGGTGAAGTCGGAGACGCACGCGAAGTACATCAGCAGGTTCGGCCCGATGGCGCCGTGCCCGGCCAACGTGGCGGGCTCGACCGGCGGCATCGGCTTGGGGAGGTATCCGGGGTGCTGGTCGGCGTGCTGGACGTGTTCGGCGGCGGCCTGCAATGTGTCTGCGTCCACGAAGACCGACATGTGGGGCTTGATGCCCTTGTCTGATGGCAAACCGTTGCCCAGGATCGAGGTCAACAGGTGGTCCAGACCCTGCACGCGGCGTTGCGATCCGGTGCGGGTGTCCTCGGCATCGTGGGGTGCGGAGACCGAGTCGATGACCTTCTTCAGCTTGGCACCGGTGGTGGTGCCCAGGAACCCGTGGACGTGCCAGCCGTCGGGGACGGCGTTGACGGCGAAGTCTTCCTTGTCCATGCCCTTTTCCCACGCGTCGTCAAGATCTTCGGGGTGGGTCACGTCCTTGAGGTGCTTGACGGCCTCGAACAGCTCACCAGGGTCGTGCTCGAGAGCAACCGTGACGAACACGTCCTCGAACTCGCGCATTGTGGTCAGACTGACGTGTCTGATGCCGTAGACGAAGACGCGAACATGCGCGGCGCTGATGCGGCCAGCGGTGGCAGCGTCAGCCACCAGTGACAGCTCATCGAGGGCGGACACATTGCGGACCAAGGCGGTGGCCTGGCCGGCGTTGAGTCGCAGCTCGTTGCGGACCCACGCGTTCAGAGTCGACGCACCATCGAGCTCGTGGTCGCGGCTGATCTGCAGCTCGGACAACGCCAATGCCTTCGCGGCATCGAGAGCGTCCTGGGCCACCTGGATCGCACGAGCACGTTCACGAGCATCGCCAGACCGAAGAGCCTGCGCAGCGGTGCGCATCGCGTCGATGGTGGGCTCGGGATCCATGTTTCTACTTTACTCGAATACACGTTCGAACACAAGAGAAATTCCTTGATATTTCAGGTTGTTTCGTTGCAGATTGACTGTCTGAGGTTCGTGCAACGATGGCTCTGCGGGACTGTGTCGGCGCCCGTGCCAGATCATGCTGGACGTAGGGTCACGTCATGACCAAGCCTGCGCTCGACCCCGCCCGCTGGACCCCACCGCCGGCTGACCCACCCGGCAGTCCGACGCCACTGGGGGAGATGCGCGTGTACGACACGTCGGGCTTCGGGACCGAGGACGTGCTGATCCGCGAGGACGGCCAGATTCTGACCGGCGTCAACGACGGTCGCATCCTGGCGATCGATCCGGATTCGGGTGCTGAAATGGTGTTTGCCGACACTGGCGGTCGTCCGCTGGGGATCGAGCATCACCCGGACGGCGGGTACGTCGTGTGCGACTCGACGCATGGTCTGTTGCGGATGTCGGCCGACGGGGTGATCGGGGTGCTGGCCGACGGCTTCGAGGGCATGCCATTTCGCTTCTGCAACAACGCCGCCACCGCGCAGGACGGCACCATCTACTTCACCGACAGCTCGGCGAGATTCGGCTTCGAGCACTTCCGTGGCGACCTGCTGGAGCACCGCCCGACCGGTCGGCTGTTCCGTCGCGACGTCGACGGCACGCTCACCGTGCTGCTGGACGGACTGGCGTTCGCCAACGGCGTGGCACTGGCCCCGGACGAATCCTTTCTGATCGTGGCCGAGACCGCCGGCTACGCGCTCCAGCGCTGGTGGCTCACAGGCGATCGCGCCGGGACCGCCGAACCCTTCGGGGGCGTGCTCCCTGGCTTTCCGGACAACATCGCCACCGGCGAGGACGGCAACGTCTGGGTGGCCCTGGTGTCGCCCCGGGACAAGATCTTGGACACCCTGCTGCCCAAGGCCCCGTGGCTCCGCAAGGTGGTCTGGTCGTTGCCTGATCGGCTCCAGCCACAGGCCAAGCCGCTGATCCACGTGCAGGCCTACGGTCCAGACGGCTCGCTGGTGCACGACATGGCCGGGCAGAACGACCGGTTCGGCATGCCGACCGGCCTGCGACAGGTGGGCCACACCGTGTGGATGGGCAGCTTCGAGCAGACCACGATCGCGCGCTTCGACCTCCCTTGATCTCGCGTGGTGGATTGACGCCGATAGACTGACAGGCATGGTCGACGAGAGGAACGAGACACCGGTGAGCGTCCTCGCGGGACTCACCGGGCCGGCGGACCTGCGCGATCTGGATGCCGACCAGCTCACGCGCCTCGCTGCTGAGATCCGAAGCCTGCTGATCAGCGCGGTGGCCTCCAACGGTGGTCACCTTGGTCCCAACCTCGGCGTGGTCGAGCTCGGCATTGCCATCCATCGGGTCTTCGACTCGCCGCGCGACCGGGTGGTGTGGGACACCGGACACCAGTCCTACGTGCACAAGATGTTGACCGGCCGGGCCAGTCAGTTCACCTCGCTGCGCACCGAGGGCGGTTTGTCGGGCTACCCCAGCCGGGCCGAGTCCGTGCACGACTGGGTCGAGAACTCACACGCCTCGACGAGCCTGTCCTACGCCGATGGCATGGCCAAGGCCAATCAGCTGCTCGGCAAGCCCGATCATGTCGTGGCGGTCATCGGCGACGGCGCGATGACGGGCGGCATGGCGTGGGAGGCACTGAACAACATCGCGGCCGACCAGGATCGCCGCCTGGTCGTCATCGTCAACGACAACGGTCGCTCGTACACCCCCACCGTCGGCGGGCTGGCCAACCGCCTCACCGTGATCCGGACCAATCCTCGCTACGAACCCACGCTGAGCGCCATCAAGGAACGCCTGAATCGCTCCGGTCGGGTCGGGCCCGTGGCCTACGGCGCCTTGCACGCCGTCAAGAAAGGCGTCAAGGACGCGCTGGCGCCGCAGGGCATGTTCGAGGACCTCGGCCTGAAGTACATCGGTCCGGTCGACGGCCACGATCGCGTTGCGCTTGAACACGCTCTGGCGCAGGCAGAACGTTTCGAGGGACCGGTGCTGGTGCACGTCATCACGACCAAGGGCCAGGGTTACGACATCGCCGTCGCCAACGAAAACGATCAGATGCATCAGTCGGTGCCCTTCGACCCCGAAACCGGAGACGCCATTGCCGTGGCGCCGGCCGGCTGGACGTCGGTGTTCCGCGACGAGATCGTGCGCATCGCGGACGAACGGCCCGATCTGGTCGGCATCACGGCCGCGATGATGTACCCGGTCGGGCTGGACGCCTTTGCCGAGAAGTTTCCAGATCGCGTCTTCGACGTCGGCATCGCCGAGCAGCACGCCGTGACCAGCGCGGCCGGCATGGCTCTCGGCGGTCTGCACCCGGTCGTCGCGGTCTACGCCACCTTCATCAACCGGGCATTCGACCAGGTTCTGCTCGACGCTGCGCTGCACCGGTGCGGGGTCACGTTCGTGCTCGATCGAGCCGGCGTCACCGGCGATGACGGCGCGAGCCACAACGGCATGTGGGACATGTCGCTGCTGCAGATCGTCCCGCGCCTGCATCTGGCGGCCCCGCGCGACGGCACCCGCCTGCGCGAGCTGCTCCGCGAAGCTGTGGCCATCGATGACGCGCCGAGCGTCGTTCGATTCCCCAAGGGCGCGGTGTGTGCCGACATCGAAGCGATCGATCGGCTCGGGGGAGTCGACGTGCTGTCGCGCGACGACCAGACCGATGTCCTGATCGTCGCCGTCGGGGCGTTCGCCGGTCTCGGCTGCGACACCGCGACCATCCTTCGCACCGCCGGACACGGCGTCACAGTGGTCGACCCGCGCTGGGTCAAGCCGGTCGATCCGGCGCTCGTCGACCTCGCGCGGGGCCATCGCCTGGTCGTGACGCTTGAAGACAACGGCATCCACGGCGGTGTCGGATCCGCCATCACCCAGACCCTGCGCGAGGCAGGAGTCGACACGCCGGTGCAGGTACGCGGCGTCGAGCAGGAGTTCCTCGACCACGCCAAGCGCGACGTCATCCTGAAACGACTCGGCCTGACCGCCGAGGCCATCGCAGCGCAGGCCGTCGCGGCCCTGTGACCTGCGCTTCGGCCTGCGGAATACCCACGACGCCTGAGAGGTTGTGATCGGTGATGAAGTTCTCCAGTAGACGCCAGAGCTCCGGTCCCGACGCGCCGCCCGAGGGCCCGGTGCTCGTGCACGTCCTGGACGGATTTCTCGGCGCTGGGTCAGCCTCGCGACTGGCCGCCTCGCAGCTCAGCTCCGGCGAGGGCGAGATCGTGCACGCCTACGACATCGACGCCATGTTCGACTACCGGGCACGGCGCCCCTCCATCAACTTCAGCGAGGACCGCTACGCCGACTACGACGAGCCGCGGTTGCACATCGTGCGCGAGCAGGACGCCGACGGCGCGCCCTTCCTGCTGCTGTCCGGTCCAGAGCCCGACTTCCAGTGGGAGCGGTTCGTTGCCGAGACCCACGAAGTCATCGAAGACCTCGGCGTCCCGTTGTCTCTCGGTCTGGGCGCCGTCCCGATGGGTGTGCCGCACACGCGTCCGCCGATGATCACCGCGCACGGCACCCGGCCCGACCTGGTGGATCGCAAGAACCTGTGGTCGGCTCAGGTCACCGTCCCCTCGTCGGCTCAGTCGCTGCTGGAGCTACGACTGGGTGAGTGGGGGCACGACGCGGCCGGGTATGTCGTGCACGTCCCGCACTACCTTGCGCAGATCGATTTTCCCGATGCCGCCTTGGCCCTGCTCGGGGCGCTCACCGATCGCACTGGTCTGGCCATTGACGACTCGCGGCTGCGCGAACGCCGAGATGCCACCCGAGCCGAGATCGAGCAGCAGATCCACGATCAGGGTGGCGAAGGCCTTCTCGAGGGCCTCGAGGAGCAGTACGACGCCTTCACCCGTGGTGCGGCGGAATCCCTGCTGGCCGCTGACGACGATCTGCCCAGCGGCGATGAGATCGCCGACCAGTTCGAGCAGTTCCTTGCCCGCCAGGAGGGCAAGGACGACCAGTAGGCTGGCTGCGTGCCTGCCTCACTCGATGAAGTCGTCCGCCTGCTCGACCTCGAGAAGCTGGAGGAGGGCTTGTTCCGCGGCTCCCAGCCGATCGAGAGCGATCTTTCCCGGGTGTTCGGCGGCCAGGTGGCCTCCCAGGCGCTGATGGCCGCCCAGCAGACCGTGCCGGACGACCGTCACGTGCACTCGCTGCACCTGTACTTCATTCTCGGCGGCGATCCGAGCATCCCGATCGTGTACGACGTCGAGAACGTCCGCGACGGGCGGTCGTTCACGACACGTCGCGTAGCGGCTCGCCAGCACGGCGAGATCATCTTCTACATGACGGCGTCGTTTCAGGTCGACGAGCCAGGCTGGGACCACCAGGACCTCATGCCGGACGTTCCGTCGCCTGCGGAGTCCACCACGATGGATGAACTCATCGCGAGCTTCAGTCCCACCGCGGCCGACCGCTGGAAGCGCGAGTGGTCGTCCTTCGACGTTCGCTATGTGGGCGACAACCGCGCCGAGGACGATCCGCAGCGCCAGCTGGTGCCAGCTGTTCAGCGACTGTGGTTTCGGGCCGACGGAACGCTGCCGAAGTCCCGCCATGTGCACAATGCGGCGTTCACCTACATCAGCGACCTGAGTCTGCTGGGCGCCAGCCTCGTGCCGCACGGTCAAGTCATCGGGTCGCCACAGGTCCAACCGGCTTCGCTGGACCACACCATCTGGTTCCACCGCCCCATCGCCGCCGATGAGTGGCTCCTGTACGACCAGACGTCGCCCTCGGCTTCTGGCGCCCGCGGCCTCAGCACTGCGCGCGTCTTCTCCGCCGACGGCACCCTCGTCGCGACGGTCGCTCAGGAGGGCCTGATCCGTCGCGTCACCCAGCAGTAGCTTCGATCTGGCGGGTCAGGCTGCGGGCGTGACCTGACCGACCAGATGCGTCGACGCCTTCTTGACGCCGACGACGCCGAAGGTGGTGGTGTCACCGGACTTCTCGGAGCCGAATGCCACCGTGCTGGGCAACAGGATCGGCTTCTGGAACTCCACGTCGACGGTGTAGGCCTCAGGCAGTCTGCTCTGCAAGGTTGCCAGGCAATTGGCCTTGGTCCACATGCCGTGCGCGATGTTGGACGGGAAGCCGAACGCCTTGGCCGTCAACGGGTACAGGTGAATCGGGTTGCGGTCGCCCGATACCGCGCCGTAGCGACGGCCCAGGTCGCCGGGAAGCTTCCACTGCACGGCACCGTCCGGCGCCTCGACGCCGTGCAGAGGCGCCGTGGACACCTCGGCCCCACCACCTCGGCCGCGCGAGAACAACGTCGTGATCTCGCGCCACACGGCGTCGCCACCGATCGACACGTCGGTGACCAGATCGATCAGATGACCTTTGGGGTGCGGACGCAGGTCCGCTGCGCGCACCGCGACGTCGAAGGTCTCGTCCGCCGTGATCGGGCGCAGCTGGGTGATCGAGTTGCGGAGGTGCACCAGGCCCATCGGGGCAAAGGGGAACGCCGTGTCGGTCATCAGCGTCAGGTGCAGGCCGAATGCTGCCATGTGCGGATACGTGGCTGGCAGAGCCGGATTCGGACCGAAGCCGCAGACCTCGCGGTAGGCCGCCAGATGGGCGGCGTCGGTGCGGACACCGCGCCGTTCGAGCACGACGTCAGGCTCGTTGCCGCGCTGGTGCCGGATGCCGGGCAGGCCGCCGACCACGGGGAGGGCGGGCAGCACGGCCTTGAGCATCAGGGGCAGTGTCGATGGCGCACTGGTGAAGGTGCGCGTGCGCGCGGTCATGAAGCGCCGATCAGCATCTGGCCGTTGACCCCGATGACGTTGCCGCTGACTGCAGCGGATCCGGGGTTGGCCATCCAGGCGATGGCCTCGGCCACGTCGACGGGCAGTCCGCCCTGCGACATCGAGTTCATCCGGCGGCCCGCCTCACGCAGGCCGAGCGGGATGGTCTGGACCATCTCGGTCTCCATGAAGCCGGGGGCGATGACATTGGCGCGAATGCCGTCCTGGGCTGCACGGTCGGCCAGCGACTGGATCCAGCCGATGACCCCGGCCTTGGCCGACGCGTAGTTGGTCTGACCGTTGTTGCCGGCGATGCCCGCGATGGACGCGATGCCGACGACGAGGCCGCCCTGGTTGATCAGCTTCTGATCCAGCAGGTGATCGGTGATGCGCTGCGGTGCGCCGACGGAGATGTCGACCACGAGCTGCCAGTTCTCGGCCTTCATGTTGCGCAGTCGCTTGTCGCGGGTGATCCCCGCGTTGTGCACCAGGATGTCGACGGCGCCGTGATGCTTCTTGATGTGCGCCGCGATGATCGCGGGAGCGTCGTCCGCGGTGATGTCTCCGACGATGAAGTCGCCACCGAGCTCCTCGGCCAGCGCCTTCAGATCGTCCTGCAGCGGCGGCACGTCAAGACCGATGACGGTGGCGCCGTCACGGGCCAAGGTGCGCATGTCGGCCTCGCCGAGTCCGCGGGAAGCGCCTGTGACGAGGGCGATCTTGCCAGCGAGCGGCTTCTGCAGGTCCTTGACCGCAGGTGCCGTGATGATTCCGGTGGCGCCGACGCGGATGACCTGGGCCGACACGTAGGCGGACTTGGGGGAGAGAAAGAATCCGAGTGTCGACGCGAGCGCCTTCTCGGCACCCTTCGACACGTAGACGAGGTTGACGGTGGAGCCAGCCCCGACCTCCTTGCCGAGCGAGCGTGTGAAGCCTTCAAGTGCGCGTTGAGCGATCGTCGCGCCTTCGGTGGTGGCTTCGTCGACGGCACCGCCGACCACGACGATGCGCCCGCACGACGCCAGATTGCGCAGCACCGGCGTGA
Organism: Aeromicrobium sp.; assembly: GCF_049586495.1. GTDB lineage: Bacteria > Actinomycetota > Actinomycetes > Propionibacteriales > Nocardioidaceae > Aeromicrobium. Next base: position 22,479 of record NZ_JBAVCB010000138.1, read on the forward strand.
AGAACTCCTGCAGGGCGATCAAGCCTTCGGCCGAGTCGATGCCGGTGGCGTCAAAGACGAGCCCCTTGTACTTCTTGGTCGGCGCGGCGACGGTGGTCGAGGTGATGCCATCAGCCTTCAGGGCAGCGGTGAGCGACGGGCCCAGCGTGCTGCCGGTGGCGGCTCCGACGAGGACCGTGCCCTTGACCAGCGGATCGCCCGCGCTCCACCGTTCGAGGAACGGCGGATTCGGCAGTCCCAGGTTCTTGACGAGGAACTTCCCGATCGGGTTGTGGGCGAAGGACTGGTAGTTGTCTGACACGGTGTGTCCTATCTCTCGAATACCATCGGTATCTGAAATGCTTGTCTGACTGTAACCTCGTGCCATACGCACCGTCCACCTGCGTGGACGAGGCGTGGATCACGTCCACCGTAGTCACACCGGGGACCCCAGTCCTGACAACGAGGAGCATCACATGGCCGGCACGACTCCCGCCAAGAAGACCACCCCCGCCAAGAAGACCACGGCGGCGAAGAAGACCACCCCCCAGAAGACGTCGCCCGCGAAGGTGGCCGCGAAGGAGCCGACCGCCAAGCCGGCTGCCCGCTCCAGCAGGCCCGCCGAGCAGGTCCGCCGCGTCGCCATCATCGGCGGCAACCGCATCCCCTTCGCTCGGTCGAACTCGGTCTACACCGATGTCTCCAACCAGGAGATGCTCACCGCTGCCCTCGACGGACTCGTCGAGCGCTTCGGACTGCAGGGCGAACGCGCTGGCGAGTTTGCTGCTGGCGCGGTGCTCAAGCACAGCCGCGACTTCAACCTGGCGCGTGAGTCGGTGCTCGGCTCGCTGCTGTCGCCCGACACCCCGGCCTACGACATCCAGCAGGCGTGCGACACCGGCATCCAGGCCACGGTGCAGGTGGCGAACAAGATCGCGCTCGGCAAGATCGACTTCGGCATCGCTGGCGGCGCCGACACCACGTCTGACGCGCCCCTGGCCGTCGGCGACAAGCTGCGCAAGATCCTGCTCGAGGCCAACCGTGCCCGGGACAACAAGGGCCGACTGGCCGCACTCGCCAAGATTCGCCCGGCGTACCTCGCCCCGGATCAGCCGCAGAACTCAGAGCCCCGCACCGGGCTGTCGATGGGCGACAGTCAGGCCCTGACGACCAAGGAGTGGGGCATCACGCGCGAGGCACAAGATGAGCTGGCCGTCGCGTCACACCACAACCTGGCCGCCTCCTACGACGCCGGCTGGCAGGACGACCTCGTCACACCCTTCAAGGGTGTCGAGCGCGACAACAACATGCGCCCGGACTCCAAGCTGGAGAAGCTGGCGACCCTGAAGCCGGTCTTCGGCAAGAAGGACCCGGCAGCGACGATGACGGCCGGCAACTCGACGCCGCTGTCGGACGGCGCGTCCACCGTGCTGCTGTCGTCCGAGGCCGAGGCGGCCAAGCGCGGCTGGGATCCGATGGCGTACCTCGTCGACTACGAGACCGCGGCCGTCGACTACGTCAATGGCGGCGAGGGTCTGTTGATGGCCCCCGTCTACGCCGTGCCGCGCATGCTGGCTCGGCAGGGACTCACGCTGCAGGATTTCGACTTCTACGAGATTCACGAGGCCTTCGCCGCGCAGGTGCTCACCACGCTCGCCGCGTGGGAAGACGCCGAGTTCTGCAAGCAGAACCTGGGTCTGGACCTGCCGCTTGGTTCGATCGACCGCAGCAAGCTCAACGTCAAGGGCTCCTCGCTGGCCGCGGCACACCCGTTCGCCGCGACCGGGGGACGCATCGTGGCCAACCTCGCCAAGCTGCTGCACGAGAAGGGTTCGGGCCGTGGCCTGATCTCGATCTGTGCGGCCGGCGGCCAGGGCGTCGTCGCGATCCTCGAGGCCTGATCCAGGCTAACCGCGAGCAGCCGCTACCGCGCTGATGCGGGCGTAGCGCTTGATCTCGTCCAAGGACACGGAGTCCGCCACCGGCACGCCGAGGCGGGTTTCGTGCACCGAGATCTGCAGCCGAGCGAGGCTGATGATGCCGAGTGCCTGCGTGTACAGGAAGTTTGACAGCAGCACCGTGTCCGGCACGTCGAAGTCGCCAGCCTCGACACCCGCACCGAGCACGTCGACGACGTGAGTCAGGCTGGTCCACATCGCGTGGCCGAGACTGATCATGACGGATCGACCCACCTCCTCCATCAGCTCGTCGCCGGGGCGACGCAACAGGGTCAGTCCGCAGTCGACGAAGGCCGGGTTGGCGACGCCGAAGTCGATCATGGCGTCAGACAGGGCGCCGAGGCGGTCGGCGGGGGACCGGGTGGAGTCATCGGCAGCCTCGAGTGAGGACGTCAGCTCCATCAGGTACCCCACGAGGGCCTCGGCGAACAGCTCCTCCTTGCCGGTGAAGTGTCGATAGATGATGGCGCGATTGATACCGACCGCGCGTGCGATGTCCTCGATCTGGGCGTCGCGTGAGCCGCTGGCGTCGAACAGGGCCCGCGTGGCGGTGAGGATCTCCTGGCGTCGCGCCGAACGTCGATCCGCTGCCGTGGTCACGCCGTCGGTAGTCATCGAGCCACTGTAGAACGGCAGCTGTCTGAGGTGCCACGTACGCTCGGGAGCATGAGGTCCGTGTCAGAGTTGCGCCGTCAGGTGGCGCCGATCGAGGTCGTGTCGGACTATCAACCAGCAGGTGACCAGCCAGCTGCCATTGCGGAGCTCCACAAGCGCATCGACGCTGGCGTCCAGGACGTCGTCCTCATGGGTGCCACCGGCACCGGCAAGACCGCCACCACGGCGTGGCTGGCCGAGCGGCTCCAGCGTCCGATGCTGGTCATGATGCCCAACAAGCTGCTGGCGGCCCAGTTCGCCAACGAGCTGCGCGATCTGTTGCCCCACAACGCTGTCGAGTACTTCGTCTCGTACTACGACTACTACCAACCCGAGGCGTACATCGCGCAGAGCGACACGTACATCGAGAAGGACTCCTCGGTCAACGAAGAAGTCGAGCGACTGCGGCACTCAGCCACGTGGTCCCTGCTCACCCGCCGTGACGTCATCGTCGTGGCCACCGTGTCGTGCATCTACGGCCTCGGTTCGGCCCAGGAGTACCTCGAGCGGATGATCGGTTTCAAGGTCGGCGAGGAGGTCGAGCGCGAGCAGCTGCTGCGCACCCTGGTGGAGGCGCAGTACGTCCGCAACGACGTCAGCTCCACCCGCGGCACGTTTCGGGTCAAGGGCGACACTCTCGAGATCTTCCCGGTCTATCAGGAGATGGCGGTGCGGGTGGAGTTCTTCGGCGACGAGATCGAGCGGCTCATGACCTTGCACCCGCTCACCGGCGAGGTCCTCAGCGAGGACACCGAGCTGTTCGTGGGTGCCGCCACTCACTACGCGGCAGGTAACCAGACCATGCAGCGCGCCATGCGCACCATCGAGATCGAGCTGGAAGAGCGCCTCGCCGAGCTCGAACGTGACGGCAAGCTGCTCGAGGCGCAACGGCTGCGGATGCGCACCACCTACGACCTCGAGATGATGCAGCAGGTGGGCACGTGTGCGGGCATCGAGAACTATTCGCGCCACATGGATGCTCGTGGGCCGGGAACTCCCGGCCACTGCCTGCTCGACTACTTCCCCGAAGACTTTGTTCTGGTGGTTGACGAATCCCACGTCACCATCCCGCAGATCGGCGCGATGTTCGAGGGCGACATGTCTCGCAAGCGCTCGCTCGTCGAGCACGGCTTCCGGCTTCCCAGCGCGATGGACAACCGGCCGTTGAAGTGGGAGGAATTCCTGCAGCGCATCGGCCAGACCGTGTACCTGTCGGCCACTCCCGGCACCTACGAGACCAACAAGGTCGAGGGCGACATGATCGAGCAGATCATCCGGCCCACCGGCTTGATCGACCCCGAGGTGATCGTCAAGCCCACCCAGGGCCAGATCGACGACCTGATCGACCAGATCCGCACGCGGGTCGAACGCCAAGAACGCATCTTGGTCACCACGCTGACCAAGAAGATGTCCGAAGACCTCACCGACTACCTGCTCGAAGCCGGCATTCGCGCCCGCTACCTGCACAGCGAGGTCGACACCCTGCGTCGCGTGGAGCTGCTGCGCGAGCTGCGCATGGGCGAGTACGACGTCCTGGTGGGCATCAACCTGCTGCGTGAGGGCCTCGACCTGCCCGAGGTGAGCCTGGTGGCGATCCTCGACGCCGACAAGGAGGGCTTCCTGCGCTCTGGCCGGTCGCTCATCCAGACCATCGGACGTGCGGCGCGCAACGTCTCCGGTCAAGTCATCATGTACGCCGACCGCATCACGGACTCCATGGCCTTGGCGATCGACGAGACCAATCGTCGTCGCGAGAAGCAGGTGGCGTACAACACCGAGCACGGCATCGACCCGACCCCGTTGCGCAAGCGCATCGGCGACATCACCGACATGCTCGCTCGCGAGGACGCCGACACCACGCGGCTGCTGGCCGCCACGGGCGATCACAAGCGGCGCGGTGCCCCGGTGCCGTTGGGCCAGCACACTGCCGACCTCGCCTCCCTGCCGTCAGGCGAGCTCGCCTCGCTCATCGAGCAGCTCAGCGAACAGATGCACACCGCAGCCGCCGAGCTGCAGTTCGAGGTCGCCGCCCGGCTGCGCGACGAGATTCGCGATCTCAAGAAAGAGCTGCGCGGCATGCTTGAGGCCGGCGCCTGACCTGCGGGAGACTTCAGCGGTGACGATGGTCCTGCACAACGATCGGGTCCGGGCTGAGATCGACCCGGCGCGCGGAGCCAGGCTCGTGTCGTTGCGCCTTGACGGGCACGAGACGCTCGGCGGAGCCGACCCGGGCACGACGGACGCCTCAATCGGCAGCGGTTGCTATCCGATGGTTCCGTGGGCCGGGCGGCTCAGCGGCCACGACATCCACGGCCCTGGCCGAGACGCGACCTGGACTGATCACGGCGACGGAGAGTTCTCGGTCGCACTCACCGACGCGACGGGGGAGACCGGCATTGCCACGCTCGGCTACCTGCTGCTCGACGACGGTCTTGAGATGGCGCTGGCGTGGCACGGCGCACCCGACGGGTGGTGCTCGCTGGGATTCCACCCCTGGTTCCGTCGACAGCTCGGTGTCGGCGCGCCGGTTCAGGTCGACGTCCAGCCGATCACGATGGTCGAGCGGGACGCTGACCACCGTCCCACCGGCGCGCTCAGGACGCCCACCCCGCGACCCTGGGACGACTGCTTCACGCTCGCCGCGGCGCCCAGATTGACCTGGCCCGGCGCGCTCTCCCTGGATCTGGTGTCCGACGCCGACTGGTGGGTCGTGTTCGACGCCAGTCGCGAGGCCGTGTGTCTGGAGCCCCAGACGGCTCCACCTGATGCCGTCCGTCATCCGGCGCTTCAGCCGGTGATCTGGAGTCGGTCGGTCTCCCTGCGCATCAGCGTGCGCTCGGGTCGCTAGCACCATTTCGAACGAGATGACCCGGGTGTCACGCCTTGATACCGGGGCTGGCGGGTGGACCGGTGGCGTCACAGTGGTGCGACATCCCCCATCCAGCCAGGAGACTCCCATGACCGTCACCGACGAGTTCATCGCCGCCAATCAGTCGTACCAAGAAGGCTTCGAAGGCCCGTTGCCGCTGCCGCCGGCCCGCAAGATCGCCGTCATCGCCTGCATGGATGCGCGCCTCGATCCCGCCGGGATCCTCGGCATCGCCGAGGGCGATGCGCATGTCATCCGCAACGCCGGAGGCGTCGTGACCGAGGACGCTCTGCGCTCCTTGGCCATCAGCCAGCGTCTGCTCGGCACCGAGGAGATCGTGCTGGTGCACCACACCGACTGCGGCATGATCACCTTCAAGGATGATGAGTTTCGCCAAGGGATCGAGGCCGAGACCGGGATTCGGCCGACGTGGTCCTCAGAGGCCTTTCCCGAGCCCGCAGCCGATGTGCGCCAGGGCATCAACCGGATCAAGGCCAATCCGTTCATCCCGAAGACCGATCAGGTGCGCGGCTTCATCTTCGACGTCGCGACTGGCGCCATCGATGAGGTTGCCCCGGCCTGATCCAGGCGTTCCGCCCCGAGAAGGCGCTCCCTTCCGCGCACTGACACAATGGTGCGCGGAGGGGAGTATTCCTTCGCCGCGACGTCGTCATCACGTCGGCTCCCAGCAGCCGTCCGGTGTCGTGGGCCGCCCTGGCGGCGGAAGAGACCTCCGGCGTCGTGACGACCTGGAGATCTTGCATGTACTCAGCCCTGACCACAGCCGCCTCGCCCGCAGGGGAGCGCGTGAGCATGTCGGTCTCGTCCCTGGAGTGGGCGATCACCATCGGCCTCACGGTCGGGGTGCTGCTGTTCGACATCATCATCGTGGCCAGGAAGCCGCACGAGCCCACCACGCGCGAGTCGGCGACAGCGTTGTCGATCTACGTGGCGATGGCCGTGGCATTCGGCATCTGGATCATGGTCTTCCACGACACCCCGGGCAAGGACGGCGACTTCGCCTTGCAGTTCTTTGCCGGTTGGCTGACCGAGTACAGCCTGTCGATCGACAACTTGTTCATCTTCATCATCATCATGGCGAGCTTCAACGTGCCCAAGAAGTACCAGCAGGAGGCACTGCTGGTCGGCATCATTCTGGCGCTGATCTTCCGCGGTATCTTCATCGCGCTCGGCGCTGTCGCCATCGAGCAGTTTTCGTGGATGTTCTACATCTTCGGCGCGTTCTTGATCTACACGGCGTGGACGCTGGCCAAGGACACCGACCACGACGACGACGCCGAGAACATGGTGGTGCGGTTCACCCGGCGCCACGTCGACATCTCCAACCAGTGGGACGGGCTCAAGCTGATCGTCCGCGAGAATGGCAAGCGGGTCGTCACACCGATGTTCCTGGTGATCGTGGCGCTCGGCACCACCGACCTGTTGTTCGCGCTCGACTCGATTCCCGCGATCTACGGACTGACCCGCGAGCCGTACATCGTCTTCACGGCGAACGTCTTCGCGCTGATGGGCCTTCGTCAGCTGTACTTCCTGCTCGGTGACCTGCTGAAGCGTCTGATCTACCTGTCGCAGGGACTCGCGCTGCTGCTGGCGTTCATCGGCGTGAAGCTGTTGCTGCACGCTCTGCACGAGAACGAGCTGCCCTTCCTCAACGGCGGTGAGCCGTTCGACGTGCCGGAGATCCCCACCCTGTGGAGTCTTGGCGCCATCGTGGTGATCCTCGGTGTGACCGCCGTGCTCAGCCTGACGGTCTCCGGCCGCCGCCAGCGCAACGGTCTGACACCTCAGGGCGAGCCGATCCCCGACAATCGGTACCCGGGCGACGCGGACAGCTAGTCAGGCAGATTCGACGGCGGCAATCTCATAGCGGTGCACGTCGGCGTCGAGCACAGCGACCAGCTGGTCGTCGTTCGGTCCGTCACCTCGGAACGCCAACAGGCTGCTCTCGGTGTCCCACCGCTCGTGGACATTGATCCGTCCCGGATCGACGACGTCTGCGCTCATGGCGAAGTCGAGGCATCCCGGCGCCGATCGGGCTTGTTGCACGACGGCGAGGCTGTCGTCGAGGTACGTCTTCCTGTGGGTGGGGTCGACTCGGATCCATCCGGCGACGATCAGCATGGTGTCCTCCTGGTGGGGGGCGACGAAGACCGCTGAGTCTGCCGAGATGTCACCAGGGCGGCAACCTCACGTGTAGGTTCTTCCCGTGCTCGACCTCGTGACTGGACTGGTGCGACGCGCGACGAGCGCGTTCATCGCGCGCCGCATCCAGTCACGCGGCATCGATCTGTCTCGGCTCAGGTTCATCCCTGAGCCCACCAAGATCCCGCTGCGCCGCAACGGGGTGGATCCGTTGCCGCAGATCAAGCAGTATCGCGAGAGCGCCCCGATGCGGCTGCTACCGATGCCCTTCGACTTCCGGCTCTGGCTGGTCACCGGCTACGCCGAGGCGCGCCAGGTGCTCACCGATCGCACCTCGTACAGCAATGACATCCGGCACCTGTTCAGCGGGGATGGGCCGTCCACGGCCGACGACGTCGGCGGACTGGGGTTCACCGACCCGCCGCAGCACTCCCGTCTGCGCAAGATCGTGACTCCCGAGTTCACGATGCGTCGGCTCGCCCGTCTCGAGCCATGGATCGACGAGATCGCTGACGCGCAGCTCGATGAGCTCGAGAAGGCGGCTCATGTCGGCACCGGCGTGGTGGACCTGGCCAAGCACCTCGCATTCCCGGTACCGTTCCAGACCATCTGCGTGCTTCTCGGGCTTGCCTATGAGGACCGCGAGGCATTCGCCACGCTCGGCAGCGCGCGCTTCGACGCCAGTCTGGGCGGCGCAGCGTTCGGCGCCGTCTCGGCACAGCGCGAGTTCCTGTTCGAGGCCGTGAGGCGCCAACGCAAGGACCCCGGCCCCGGCCTGCTCGGCCAGATCATCCGCGACCAGGGCGACACCATCAACGACGTCGACCTCGCCGGCTTGGCCGACGGGATCTTCACGGGTGGATTCGAGACGACGGCGGGCATGATCGCACTCGGCACCCTGGTGCTGTTGCGCAACCCGGAGCACGCGGCCTTGATGCGCGACGGCTCGCGAGAGGACGTGGATCGCGTCGTCGAGGAGCTGCTGAGATATCTGGCTGTCGTGCAAGTGGCCTTTCCGCGGTTCGCCAAGCAGGACATGGACCTGTTCGGCCAACGGGTTCAGGCCGGCGACGTCATCATCGCGTCCCTGACCGGTGCCAATCGCGACGGGGCGGCCATGGGCGATCACCCCGACGTCTTCGACCCAGCGCGCGTGCCCGCCTCCGGCCATCTCGCCTTCGGCCACGGCATGCACCGCTGCATTGGTGCGGAACTGGCTCGCATCGAGCTGCGCATCGTGTTCCCCAAGCTTCTGCGGCGCTTCCCCACCTTGGCTCTTGCCACGCCGGAAGCGGACGTGAGTTTTCGACAGCTGTCGTTCGTCTACGGCGTAGATGACCTCTTGGTCACGCTGTGAGCGCGCAGACCGAGAAGATCGAGGACTGGTTCGACATCCAGGGCCTTCCGTACTTCGCGGGGGACCATGCCGAGGATGTCGAGGAGTGGCTGCTCAGCTGGCGCATCCTCGGTGTGCTGGTGCTCATCACGGCCCTTGCCATCGGCGGCGGATTCGGACTGGGGGCCGCCGTCGACGACGGCTCCACCGGTGCGCTGACCGGCATGGCGATCTTCGTCGTGGTGCTGGGTGGTTTCGCTGGCAGCTTTCTTCGCATGGGCACCATGCTGCGATGGGCCGCGCGTCGCACATTCGGTTCGCTCGGGCTGCTGATTCCCTTGCTCACCCGGGCTCTACCCCTCCTGCTGCTCGCCGTGACCTTCTTGTTCATCAACGCCGAGGTCTGGCAGGTCGCAGCGCTGATGTCTCGCACCGTCCTGTGGCTGTCGGTGACCTTCTTTGGCGGATTCGGACTGCTGTTCCTGCTGGCTCGGTTGCCCGAGGAAGTGCGCGCGGTCGAGGAGAACGTGGTGGGGGAGCGTATCGGGGAGGCTTGCCAAGGCACCCCGGCAGCCGAGGCTGCGCTGCGACTGGGCGGGCACGCGGCACCGCTGCCTCGATTCGCCCGCGTCAACCTCGTGCTGATGATGCTGTTCAGCCAGGCCATCCAGGTGCTGCTGCTGGCGGCTGGCTTGTTCGCCTTCTTCGTGGCCTTTGGCGCGCTCACCATCCCGGAGTCGACGATCGAGGCGTGGACTGGTCAGCCCGTCTCGAGCTTGCCGTCGGCGATCGGACGCAGCATGCCGGTCACCAACGACCTGTTTCAGGTATCGGTGTTCCTTGCGGCGTTCTCTGGTCTCTACTTCACCGTGTCAGCGGTGACCGACGAGAACTATCGGCGCCAGTTCTTCTCGGGCCTCGCGGCGCAGCTGGAACGGGCGATCGCGGTGCACACGGTGTATCAGGCGCTGAAGGACGAGCGGCCGGACGACACCGCCATCGACCACCACCGTGACGCCTAGGTCGCGACCGGCGGCGGCTCGTCGGAGCCGGGCTCCTCAACCGCCACGCACTGGCCCAGCGTGATGGCCTTGTACTTGGCGAAGTCCGCTGATGACCGGGCTGCCTCGGGGTACTTCTCCGGGTCGAGTTCGGCGTAGTACGTGACTGCCTCCACGAGGTCGGCGGCCTTCTGGGAGTCGTCGTTCTTGGCCTCGTCGACGGCGAGCGGGAGGGCCTTGCGGAAGTGGCCGATGGTCTCCTCGTAGTCGCCGAGGTTGAAGGCGTCGATACCGGCTCGGATCTCGATGCACGGGTCCGCCGTGGCCGCGGTGCCTGCCTGGTCCGGGCGGGTCGACTCTGAGCTGGCACCGCAGCCAGCCAGCAGCGCAAGTCCCAGGGCGAGGGCGGGACCGGTCCGCAGTGAAAGCATGTTCTGAGGCTAGGCGTTCTCCTCCGCCTCGCCACCTGAGATGCCTGTCACCACGGTGGCACCGAGGGCCTCGTCGTGGATCGTCCGCGTGGCCAGTCCCGCCCGGTGCAGCGCGGCTGCGGTGAGAGGTGCGAGGTGCTCCGCCGTCTCGATCAGGAGATGGCCGCCAGGGGCCAGCCACGAGCCGAGCCCTGCGGCGATGCGGCGGTGCACCTGGACGCCGTCCGGTCCGCCATCGAGGGCAGCCCGCAGCTCGTGGTGTCGAGCCTCGGGCGGCATCTGCGCGATGTGGTCGGTCGGTACGTAGGGCGCGTTCGCCGCGATGACGTCGAACTGCAGCCCACGGGGAAGCGGATCGAAGAGGTCACCGGTGTGCGCGGCGGCGGAGGGGACGTTGTGACGGGCGCAGTCGACGGCGAACGGGTCGATGTCACTCAGATGGAGGTCGGCGTCGGGCCGCGACGTCCTGATCGCTGCGGCGACAGCACCCACACCGCAGCAGAGATCGAGGACGCGTCCCGCCGGCGGAGTGACAGCGACGGCCTCGCGAGCGAGCGCTTCCGTGCGTCGACGGGGGACGAACACTCCGGGCGTCACGGCGAGCCGCAGACCGGCGAACTTGGCCCATCCGACCACCTGCTCCAGCGGTTCGCCGCCGATCCGTCGAGCGAGCATCTGCTCGAGGTGGCCGCTGTCGGACGCTTCTGCGGTCAGCACGGCCGCCTCGTTTTCGGCGTACACGCACCCGGCTGCTCGCAGCCGTGCCACCAGGTCCATCTGACCTACCAGCCGCGCTCGCGCCACTCCGGGATCGAGGCGCGCTCGGCTCCGAGCGTCGAGTCGTCGCCGTGGCCCGGATAGAAGTGGGTGTTGTCAGGGAAGCGGTCGAACAGCTTGAACTCGACGTCGTCGATCAAGGTCTTGAAGCTGTCGGGTTCCCAGGTCTTGCCGACGCCGCCGGGGAACAGCGAGTCGCCGGTGAACAGGTGCACGATGCCGTCGGGGTCGTCATAGGCCAGCGCGATGGAGCCGGGTGTGTGGCCGACGATCTCGATGACCTCGAGCTCGCAGGACCCAACACGCACCCGGGCTCCGGTCGCCACCGGGTGCGTCGTGGGCACGGGGATGCCCTCGACGTCGCGTTCGCCGGCGACTGTCTCGGCTCCTGTCGCGATCACGACGTCTTCGAGCGCGTCCCAGTGGTCCTGGTGTCGGTGGGTGGTGACGACGCGAGCCAGTCCGCCGTCGCGAATCAAGTTCAGCAGGGTCTCCGGCTCGTTCGCCGCATCGATCAGCGCCTGTTCGCCGGTCAGCGTGCAGCGCAGCAGGTAGGCGTTGTTGGACATCGGTCCCACCGCGACCTTGGTGATCTGCAGGTCGCCTGCATCCTGGACATCAGCAGCTCCGCCAACCTCAACTTCTCCGGTGTACGTCATGCGGCCATCATGCCGCCCATCGTCGGGGAACGCGTCAGCGCTTCTCGAGGGTGGCGGAGGCGGGCCAACGCGAAGCCGGGAGCGAGCCCATCTGTGCGGCTACTTGGCGAACACGTCCAGCGTCTGCCGGGGGTTCACCGTCGACCCGGGCACTGCAGGCAAGTCCAGCAAGTCCAACACGAGGTTCGCCACAGCACCGTTGCGGATCGGCTGAGTCGAGGCAGACCACGACGGACGAGATGACGAAGACGGCTGCTTGTAGTCCGGGTTCAGCCGGTACAGATCAGCTTTCTTGATGCCATGACCCCACACGAAGAACGGGATGACGAAGTTGACGGACTTCTTCTCGTCGGAGTGACTCTTGCCCAGCCCGCCGTGATCCGTCGTCAAGATGACAGCCGTCCGTCCACGAAGCTTCTTCGACCCTTTCACCGCAGCCAGGATCTGACCGACCTGAGCGTCCGAACGCTCCACCGCCGATAGATACCGCGACGTCATGTAGCCGTACTTGTGGCCCGCGTTGTCCGGCTCAGCCAGGTGCACGAACGAGAACCGCGATGGCGTCGACTTCAGGTCCGCCACCACCCGAGCGGTCACCTTCGACTCCGTCTCATTCATCACGTACCGGTCGATCTTGTCGCGACCGTGGTCCCTGCCTCGGTCCTTGGCACCATTCTTGGAGTCCCACGACCGGTTCAAGAAGTTGAACTTCGGCTTCGATGCATAGAGCGACGTCGAGAAGCCACGATCATGCGCCACCGAGAACACCGACTCCACATACCGTCCAGCCGTCTCGGCAATGATCGTCGTCCCGTCATCGCTGTTCTTCAGCTGCCCATGACCGCCGTACGACTTAGCCGCCGGCAACCCAGTGACCATTCCCGTGTGGTTCGGCAGCGTGGAGGTCGACTCGTACGTCGTGCGGGCCCTCAGCGTGGACGCACCCTGGTTCGTCAACATGTCGATCGTCGGCAGCTTCTTCGCGCCCAACTTCTGGATGACATCCGGGTTCAACCCGTCCACGCTGACGGCGACGACGTAGTCGATGTGGTTGTCAGCCGAATCCGACGCAGGAGCGATCGGTGAGCTCCTCGGCGAGGACGCACGAGTGGTCGCGGTCGCAGCGGTCGAGGCGATCACTGCCGTCACCACGGTTGCTGTGGCAAAAAAACGAAACAGGCGCATAAGTCACGATCTCCTGGGGAAGGGGGCGCAACGCCACCGCAGAACGGTCCTGGTGGTTCGCGCTGCAACAACTGCAACAACTGCAACAGGAGCCTACCGCGCCGACGACTCAGAAGTGACCTTTCACACATCGCTGATATCGCTGTTGCTCTCGCAGATGGGCACTCGCCGGTGTAGGCGTCAGCGCTTCTGAAGCTTGGCGGCATCGAGCCAGCGCAGGTGGACCTCGGGCTCCAGCTTGGGGTGTGTGTCGCTGTGCACCACGTAGGCCACCCAGCCCTGCCATCCATCGCCGCCGCGCCGCCACTGGATCAGCACGCCGGGCATGGGGGAGGTCATGTCCCAGATCCGTACCCAGACATGCACCGGCCGCATGGCCGCAGCATACGCGTGATCGAACAGATGTTCGACGTCTGGCGACCTGCGGGCTCAGCCTGCTCCTGAAAAACTGTCAGGGCCCGTCGATACGATGGAGCGCGCCTGCCGACTGCCCAACCACCAGAACTCTCGAGGACACCTGTGATCGAACGTCTCGTCGTCCGCGGCGCCCGTGAGCACAATCTCAAGGACGTCTCGGTCGATCTCCCGCGCGACGCTCTGATCGTCTTCACCGGACTGTCCGGGTCCGGCAAATCGTCCTTGGCCTTTGACACCATCTTCGCCGAGGGCCAGCGCCGCTACGTCGAGTCGCTGTCAGCGTATGCACGTCAATTCCTCGGCCAGATGGACAAGCCAGATGTCGACTTCATCGAAGGGCTGTCACCCGCGGTCTCGATCGACCAGAAGTCCACCTCGCGCAATCCGCGGTCCACCGTCGGCACCATCACCGAGGTCTACGACTACCTGCGCCTGCTCTACGCCCGCGCCGGGCGGGCGCACTGCCCCACATGTGGCGAGCCCATCGCGCGCCAGACGCCGCAGCAGATCGTCGACCGCATCATGGCTGGCGAGGAGGGTCAGCGCTTCCAGGTGCTCGCGCCGATCATTCGCGGCCGCAAGGGCGAGTACCTCGAGCTGTTCCGCCAGTTGCAGAGTCAGGGCTTCAGCCGCACCGTCGTCGACGGCGAGGTCCACATGCTCGCGGACGAGCCGCCCAAGCTGGGCAAGCAGAAGAAGCACACCATCGACGTCGTGGTGGACCGTCTGCAGGTCAAGGGCAGTGCCAAGCAGCGACTCACCGAATCGGTCGAGACCGCCCTCGGCCTCGCCGATGGCTTGGTCATCATCGACTACGTCGACCTGCCCGATGACGATCCAGCCCGCACCCGACGCTTCTCCGAGAAGCTGGCGTGTCCCAACGACCACCCACTCGCCGTCGACGAGCTCGAGCCACGCTCGTTCTCGTTCAACGCCCCGTTCGGTGCCTGCGCCGAGTGCCACGGCATCGGCACCCGCATGGAGGTGGACCCCGAGCTGGTGGTCCCTGACGACAGCAAGTCCTTGAACGAGGGCGCCGTGTCGCCGTGGGCATCAGCGCACGTCGCCGACTACTTCAGCCGCATCCTCGAGGCGCTCGGCGACGAGCTGGGATTCAGCACCGACACCCCGTGGGGCGATCTGCCCGACGCTGCTCAGCAGGCCGTGCTGCACGGACACCCCACCAAGGTGCATGTTCGCTACAAGAATCGGTACGGCCGAGAACGCTCGTATCACACCGCATTCGAGGGCGCGATCAGCTATCTCGAGCGACGTCATGAGGAGACCGAGTCCGACACCAACCGCGACCGGCTCGAGGGCTTCATGCGCGAGGTCCCGTGCCCTGTGTGTGGCGGCGCCCGTCTCAAGCCGGTCATTCTCGCCGTGACGCTCAACTCCACCACGTTCGGCCCCAAGAACATCGCCGAGGTCTGTGCGCTGTCGATCGCCGACGCGGCCGAGTACCTCGCCGAGCTGGAGATGACCGACCGCGAACGCCAGATCGGTGAACGGGTGCTCAAGGAGATCAATGAGCGGCTGCGCTTCCTGCTCGACGTCGGCCTCGACTACCTGGCCCTCGACCGCGCCGCCGGCTCGTTGTCTGGCGGCGAAGCCCAACGCATCCGGCTGGCCACTCAGATCGGCGCTGGCTTGGTCGGCGTCCTCTACGTCCTCGACGAACCGTCGATCGGGCTCCACCAGCGCGACAACCACCGGCTGATCGAGACCTTGATCCGTTTACGCGATCTCGGCAACACGCTCATCGTCGTCGAGCACGACGAAGACACCATCCGCGCTGCCGACTGGGCCGTCGACATCGGTCCAGGTGCCGGCGAGCACGGCGGCCAGGTCATCGTGTCGGGCCCGGTCGAGGAGCTGCTCACCAGCCCGGACTCGATCACCGGCAAATACTTGTCAGGCCGCGAGGCGATCCCGGTGCCCGAGGTCCGGCGTCCCCGGGAGAAGGGCCGGGATCTCGTCGTGCGGGGCGCCAAGGAGCACAACCTGCGCGACATCGACGTCACGTTCCCGCTGGGTCAGCTCGTGGCGGTCACGGGCGTCTCCGGTTCAGGCAAGTCCACTCTGGTCAACGACATCCTCTACACCCAGCTGGCGCGCACGATCTACAACTCCCGCACCATTCCAGGACGCCACCGCACCATCGATGGTCTTGAGCTGGTCGACAAGGTCATTCACGTCGACCAGTCGCCGATCGGTCGCACCCCGCGGTCCAACCCGGCCACCTACACCGGCGTGTTCGACCACGTCCGCAAGCTGTTCGCGCAGACGCCGGAAGCCAAGATGCGCGGCTACCTGCAAGGTCGTTTCTCCTTCAACGTCAAGGGCGGACGTTGCGAAGCATGTTCCGGTGACGGCACGATCAAGATCGAGATGAACTTCCTGCCGGACGTCTACGTGCCGTGCGAGGTCTGCCACGGCGCCCGCTACAACCGGGAGACGCTCGAGGTGCACTACAAGGGCAAGACCATCGCAGAGATCCTCGACATGCCGATCGA
>NZ_JBAVCB010000139.1:0-1742 GCF_049586495.1 Aeromicrobium sp.
CCCCGGCGGCGGCGGTGCTCCCGGCGGTGGTGGTGCTCCCGGTCGCCCCGGCGGCGGCGGATTCTCCGGACCCCCGCGGTCTGGCGGCCCCGGTCGCAACCAGCGCGGCGGCACACAGGGTGCGTTCGGTCGCGCCGGTGGCCCGGTGCGTCGTGGTCGCAAGAGCAAGCGCGCGAAGCGTCAAGAGTTCGACCAGATGCAGGCGCCCACCATCGGTGGCGTGCGGCTGCGCAAGGGCGACGGTCAGACCGTGCGTCTGGCTCGCGGCGCGACGCTGACTGACTTCGCGGACAAGATCAATTCCGACGCGGCATCGCTCGTGGCGATGTTGTTCGCGCTCGGTGAAGTGGTCACGGCGACCCAGTCGGTCAACGACGAGACACTGCAGCTGATCGGTGAAGAGCTCAACTACGACGTCCAGGTCGTCTCCCCAGAGGACGAGGACCGAGAGCTGCTCGAGTCCTTCTCGCTGGAGTTCGGCGAGGACGATGGCGGCGAAGCCGAACTCGTGGCCCGCCCGCCGGTCGTCACGGTCATGGGTCATGTCGACCACGGCAAGACCAAGCTCCTCGACGCGCTGCGCAGCAGCAACGTGGTGGACAAGGAGGCCGGTGGCATCACGCAGTCCATCGGCGCCTACCAGGTGTCCACCGAGGTCGACGGCACCGAGCGACGCATCACCCTGATCGACACACCCGGTCACGAGGCGTTCACCGCCATGCGTGCTCGCGGTGCGCAGGCCACGGACATCGCCGTCCTGGTCGTCGCAGCCGATGATGGCGTCATGCCTCAGACGGTCGAGGCGTTCAACCACGCCAAGGCCGCTGGTGTGCCGATCGTGGTTGCGGTCAACAAGGTCGACAAGCCCGACGCCGATCCCAGCAAGACGCGCGGCCAGCTGGCCGAATATGGCTTGGTTCCCGAGGAGTACGGCGGCGACACGATGTTCGTCGACGTCTCCGCCAAGGCCGGCACGGGCATGGAAGCCCTGCTCGAAGCAGTCGTCCTGACCGCCGATGCGGCCCTGGACCTGCGGGCCAACCCGGACCAGAACGCCGAAGGCCTCTCCATCGAGGCGCACCTGGACCGCGGTCGCGGCCCGGTGGCCACGGTGCTCGTCCAGCGCGGCACGCTGCGCGTCGGTGACACGATCGTGGCGGGCTCGGCCTTCGGCCGCGTGCGAGCCATGCTCGATGAGCACGGCAAGAACGTCGAGGAAGCTCCGCCGTCGCGTCCTGTGCTGGTGCTCGGACTCACCTCCGTGCCTGGTGCCGGTGACAACTTCATGGTCGTCGACGACGACCGCGTCGCGCGTCAGGTGGCTGAGAAGCGCGAGGCACGCGAGCGCAACGCGGCCCTGGCCAAGCGCACGGGTCGCCGCACCCTCGAGGACTTCATGTCGTCGTTGGAGAAGGGCGAGACCGACGAGCTGCTGCTCATCCTCAAGGGTGACGGTGCCGGCGCGGTCGAGGCTCTGGAGGACGCACTGTCCAACATCGAGGTCAGCGAGGAAGTTGCTCTGCGGGTCATCGACCGTGGTGTCGGTGCCATCACCGAGACCGACGTCAACCTGGCCGCCGCGTCAGATGCCGTCATCATCGGCTTCAACGTCCGGCCGCAGGGCAAGGCCACCGAGCTCGCCGACCGCGAGGGTGTCGAGATCAAGTACTACTCGGTCATCTACCAGGCGATCGACGAGATCGAGGCGTCGCTCAAGGGCATGCTCAAGCCGGAGTTCGAGG
>NZ_JBAVCB010000140.1:0-14468 GCF_049586495.1 Aeromicrobium sp.
ACTTCCCCGACGGCGCCGTGCACTTCACTGAAGAAGAGCTCGAGGACGAGACCCGCGCCGAGTGGTACCTGCGCCAGATGCTCGGCTCGGCCAACTTCGAGGGCGGCAAGCTGCTGCACCTGATGAGTGGCCAGCTGGGCTACCAGATCGAGCACCACCTGTTCCCCGACCTGCCCAGCAACCGCTACGCGGAGATCTCGGTCAAGGTCAAGGACATCTGCAAGCGCTACGACATTCCGTACACGATCGGTCCGCTCCACAAGCAGTATGGGCAGACCCTGCGCACCATCATGAAGCTGTCGCTGCCGAACCGGCGCACGACCGACAACCCGGCGCCAATCTCACCGCGCAAGCGCCGCCTGCGCGACGATGAGCGTCCGGTGCGTCGTTCGGAGCTGGGCAAGTGGTCGCCCGCTTCGGTGTGACGCCCGTACCGTTCGCCTGCGAGGACGACGACGGGGTCAGCGATGTCTCCGCCGTGGTCAAGAAGCGGGCGATCCGGTGCGCGCTCAGCCGCGTCTGCGGCATGTGCGGGCTGACCCTGACGCGCCCCATTGCGTTCCTCGGTCCCGAGGCCGAGGCGCAAACAGGGCGATTTGTGTTCCCTCCCATGCATCTGGAGTGCGCCCAGTCCGCTGCGGCGTCGCTCGGGCCCGGTGCGGGGCTAGGCCACGAGTTCGTGTCCGGGCCGTGGGCCCTGGTGACGACCGGCGGATTCGACCTGATCCGACCGACCCGCCGCGGCGACGCAGTGCACTTTCACCCCAACTCGGTGCTCGACACCACCTGGACGAGCTGACCCGGACGTGACGAGGCCCCCGACCAAAGTCGGGGGCCACGTGCGTCTGTGGAGCTGCCGGGAATTGAACCCGGGTCCTACGGCGCTGATTCAGGGATTCTCCGGGTGCAGTTCGTCTGACGCTTTTCTCAGCTCCGGCGCTTGGACGAACGCATCGCCGACGAGCTCAGTCGCAGTGAAGTCCCGATCACACCCTGCAACACAGTGTGATCAGCAAGTCCCCTTGATGAGACTGGCGATCCGGAGCGGAGACGCCCCCGGGCCAGCCCTTCACCTATCGCTTAAGCAGCGAGGGCGAAGTCAGTGCGCTTTGAATCGGCACTTGTTGGTTTCCAGAGATCGTTTGAGAGATAACCCTGGATCCTCTACCCGCTTCACCTGAATCGAACGACCTTAGTCGAAACCGATCAGCCCCTCTTGAGTTGTGACTCCAGTCTACTCCTCGGTGGTGACAGGGGCGACCGATCGGCCGCGAATCAGGGCGAAGGCGAGCAGACCCGAGAGCACCAGCATGCCGACACATATCTCGATGCCGGTGCGAAAACCGGGTCCGAACACCGAAGGATCGGCGAAATTGGCGCCCGAGATGCCTGCGACAGGCGGGATGGCGGCGACCGCCAACAGCGAACCGGTGCGGGCGACCGCGTTGTTGACGCCGGACGCGATACCGGTCTGCGCATCGGGTGCCGCAGCGAGCACTGCCGTGGTCAACGGCGCGACCAGCATGGCCAGGCCAACGCCGAACACCAGTGCACCGGGCAGCACCTCGCCCACGAACGAGGCATCCGCGCCGATGCGCAGGTACAGCAGCAGGCCGCACGCCGCGACGATCGGACCGATGGTCATGGGGAGGCGCGGGCCGATCCGGGTGGCGAGCGCCCCGGCACGAGCCGAGAACAGCAACATCAGGATCGTGACCGGAATGGTGGCCAGCCCGGCCTGGAGCGGCGTGAAGCCCGCGACGTACTGCAGCTGCAGCACGAGCAGGAAGCCCGATCCGGCCAGAGCGCCGTAGATCGCGAAGGTGCACAGATTGGCTGCCGTGAACACTCGATCTGCGAACAGACCCAGTGGAACCAGCGGATGGGCAGCAACGGCCTGGTGCCACACGAACCCAGCCAGCACCAACAGCCCAACCAACCCGTACGCCCACGACCGGTCGACCAGTCCGTAGGTGAGCAGCGCGAGTCCGCCGGCAGTCAACGAGGCGCCCACCAGGTCGAGACTGTCGTCGGCACCCCGACTCTCGGGCACGTGACGCACCGTCAGCCAGATGACGAGGGCCGCCAGCGGGACGTTGAGCCAGAAGATCGACCGCCAGCCGGCTGCGTCGACGAGATATCCGCCGACCAGCGGGCCGATCGCCATCGTCACCCCCGCGAGACCAGACCAGGCCCCGATCGCCCGTCCACGGTCATCGGGGTGAAACGAAGCCGAGATGATGGCCAGGCTTCCGGGCGTGAGCAGGGCACCACCCACCCCTTGCAGGGCGCGAGCAGCCACGAGCACACCGATGTTCGGCGCGAGGGCGCACAGCGCCGACGCGAGCACGAACCAGACCACTCCGACGAGGTAGACCCGGCGGCGGCCCCAGCGGTCCCCCAGTGATCCGCCCACCAGGATCAGCGCCGCCAGCGTCAGCGTGTACGCATTCACGGTCCACTGCAGCCCCGCCAGCCCGGCACCAAGGTCATTGCCGATGGCTGGCAGCGCCAACGACACGATCGACCCGTCGAGGAATGTCATGCCGGATCCCAGGATCATCGCGGTCAGCAGCCAGCGACCTTGGGCCGTGCCGAGGCGGATCACACGGTGACGCCGAACAGTCGCGCGCCGTTGTGCCACAGCACCGAGCGCATCCAGTCATCGCCGAGACCGAGCCGATCGAGCACCTCGATCTGATGTGCGTACTCGTACGGGATGTTGGGGAAGTCAGTGCCGAACAGCACCTTGTCCTGCAGACCTGCCAGCCGACCGGGCACCTCGGCGGGGATGTCGTGCTCCCAGAAGTCGACGAACGCCATCGTGGTGTCCAGCTGCACGTTCTCGTACCGCTCGGCCAGGTCGAGGAATTCACTGATCTCCGGCATGCCGAGGTGGGCGATGATCAGCGCGAGCGACGGGTGTCTGGACAGTACGTCGGCCACCGCGCCCGGTCCGGTGAATCGCCCCGGAGCCGGGCCTGACCCGGCGTGCAGCACGATCGGGGTGCCCGCCTCGGCCAGCGCGCCCCACACCGGTTCGAGCAGGGGGTCGTTCGGGGCGAAGTCGCCGACCTGCACGTGCGCCTTGAAGACCTCGACGCCGCCGGCGATCAACTTCGGGACGTAGTCGGCGGCCTCCAGCTCGGGATAGAACGTCGCCGACCGCAGTGCGTCCGGCGTGCGGTCGGCGAAGCCCAGCGTCCACTCGTTCATGAACCCGGCGATGCCGGGCTTGTGGGCGTAGGACAGCGCCGAGAATCGTCGCACGCCGATGGCGCGCAGCTGCTCGACCCTCTCCTCGTCCGTGCCCCGGTAGGCGATGGGCCACGGACGCCCCAGCATCGGGCCCGCCCCATCGAAGTACGACCAGACCTTCGCCATGATGGGCGGAGCCATGAAGTGCGTGTGCACGTCGACGATGCCGGGGATCCCGAGCGTCATCACGTAGGCGGGAACATCGACGTCGCGCACCGTCTACATCCCCTTGAGACGTCGTCCCAGCTCGCGCTCGGCCTCGTTGTTCGCCGTTCGAGCGGCGATGGCATGTCGCTTGTCGAAGCTCTTCTTGCCCTTGGCCAGAGCGATCTCCACCTTGGCGCGACCGTCAAGGAAGTACAGCGACAGTGGCACGATGGTCAGGCCCTTCTCGGTGGTCCGCCGCTCGATCCGGTCGATCTCCGCCCGGTTGAGCAGCATCTTGCGGCGCCGTCGGGTCTCGTGATTGGTCCACGTGCCAAGCGTGTAGTGCGGGATGTGGACCTGCAGCAACCAGGCCTCGCCGCGATCGATCTCACCGAACCCGTCGACCAGCGAGGCGCGCCCCGCCCGCAGCGATTTGACCTCCGTGCCGGTCAGGACGAGACCGGCCTCGAAGGTGTCCTCGATGTGATAGTCGTGACGCGCCTTCTTGTTCTGGGCCACGATCTTGCGGCCAGTCTCCTGAGGCACCGTTTCAGGCTACAGCCAGCCCATGGGGTTCTGCGGCGACCCGTTGACGATCACCATGAAGTGCAAGTGGCATCCGGTCGAATAACCCGTGGAACCGACGTATCCGATGACGTCGCCCCGGCCGACCTTGCTGCCGGTGCTCCGGGCGAACCGGGACAGGTGGTTGTACGTCGTGACGACGCTCTTGCCGCGCTTGACACCGTTGTTGAGGATGACGCGATTGCCGTATCCGCCGTTGTAGTACTGCTGGATGATCGTTCCGGATGCGGCAGCTCGGATCGGCGTGCCGCAGCCAACGCCGAAGTCGGTGCCGTCGTGCAGCTTGTACCTGCCCGTCACGGGGTGCACGCGCATTCCGTAGGACGAGGTGATCCGGCCGCTGACGGGATACGACAGGGTGCCGCCGCCATCGCCGCCAACGCCGGCGCCACCGGACTTGCGGTCCTTCGCGGCCAGTGCGGCCAGCTGGGCGTTGAGCCGATTACGGTCGGCCTCGAGCTTGCGCAGCAGCCCGAGGTCATCCTTGAGGGCTTTGTTCGCTGACTTCTTGGCGCTGTTCTTGGTGCGCACCAGCGCGGCGACAGCGACAGCCTGCTCGGCGGCGGCTGCTTCCAGCTGCTGTTGCACC
The DNA here is from genome assembly GCF_049586495.1 of Aeromicrobium sp. Taxonomy (GTDB): domain Bacteria; phylum Actinomycetota; class Actinomycetes; order Propionibacteriales; family Nocardioidaceae; genus Aeromicrobium. Next base: position 4,580 of record NZ_JBAVCB010000140.1, read on the forward strand.
TTCAGGTTCGCCGCGGCCTCTTCTCGCTGCTTCTTGACCTTGTTGCGCAGGGCCTGGACCTCGTCGCGCTTGAGCTTGAGCACGACTCGGGTGGCGTCCAGCTCCTGCATCGTGGCCAGCTGCGCATCACTGACTGAATCGTTGATCGACATCTGTTCGGTGAAGTCGCTCGGGTCGTCGCCACTCAGCAGTCGGCTGAAGGCCCGCAGTCCCCGGTCACCCTGCTGCACGTTCTGAACCGTGAAGTCCTCGACGGCTTGCTCGGACTTGACCAATTCGGCTTTGCCCCGCTTGAGCTTGGCAATGGACACACCGAGCGCGGCCTCGGTCTCAGCCAGCCGCAGCTGCAGATTCCGGTCCTCCACCTGAGCCACGGCGAGCTGTCCACGCGTCTCACCCAGCTTCGCCTCCGCGCGCTTCAGCGAGCTCTGCGCCTTGGTGAGCGCGGCCCGCGCAGCCTTGAGCTCCTTGGTGGACTCGTCGACGTGATCCTTGGCGGAGTCGATCTTGCCGTTGACGCCCTTCTTCTCCCGCTCCAGGTCCCGCTTGGAGTCGGCCATCGTGGGCGCGGTGAGGGCACCCAGAAGCAGGACTGAGATCAGGCCGGCCAGAAGTGCCTTGACGGTGGTGTGACGCATGAATCAGCCTCGGGGAAAGGTGTCCCGGCAGAGGGACGAGGGAATGTCTGCTTTCACACCATACGTCACATCCGTCACACGTCCAGATATTTGCGCGTCATCACGAGCGTCGGAACCAGGGCGAGCAACAGGGCAAGAACTGTCGTGAACCCCATGACGGCGATCGCCTCGTTCCATCGCACCCACGTGGTGATCTCGCCCAACGACGTGCGCAGATAGCGATAGACCACGAAGTACATGAAGGCACTCAGGCCCAGTGCCGCCAGCGCTGCCGACAGAAGGGCGGCCAGCAGGGATTCGAGCACGAACGGCAGCTGGATGTGCCAGCTCGATGCGCCCACCAGCCGCATGATGCCGATCTCGCGACGACGCGCGTAGGCAGTCATCCGAATGGTGTTGGACACCTGCAGGATCGCGGCGATGACCAGCAGCAGTGCGGCGCCGAGGGCAGCGATCTGCATCTTTGACAAGAATTCGAACAACGGAGCGAGCAGCTGCCGCAAAGACGTGACGTTGTTGACGCCGTCGAGTCCGGACAGCTGGCTGACGACGCCGTCGAAGTCCTGCGGGTCCTTCAGCGTGACCAGATAGGACTCAGGGAAGGAGTCAGGACCCAGCGTGGCCAGTTGCTTGCGGCCAGTGTCGGACTGGCCGAGCGTTTCGCGAGCCCGCTCAAAGCTGTCGGCTGGCGTGCGGATCTCGAACGACTTGACCTCTGAGTTCGTGTCGAGCGCCTCGCGGACCGCACCCTTTTGATCGTCGTTGGCGGCGCCGCCCACGCAGGTGGCGGCCGGTGAGTTCTTGGTGCAGAGGTTGACCTGCAGCTGCAGCCGGTCACCGTAGTAGCTCTCGGTGCGGTTGGCCTGCAGCTGCATCAACAGCCCGAGGGAGGCCAACAGCAAGGACACGCTCATCGTGACGACCAAGGAGATCGTCATCGACTTGTTGCGCGCCATGCTGGACGCCAGCTCACGCAGGGAGGAAAGCACACGTTCTCCTAGTTCTGGTAGCCGTAGATGCCGCGAGCCTCGTCGCGCATGATGCGGCCGCCATCGAGCTCGATGACGCGCTTGCGCATCTGATCGACGATCGACGCGTCGTGAGTCGCCATCACCACGGTGGTGTCGGTGCGGTTGATGCGGTCCAGCAGCTTCATGATGCCCACGCTGGTGGACGGGTCGAGATTCCCGGTGGGCTCGTCGGCGATCAGGATCATGGGTCGATTGACGAACGCCCGGGCGATGGCCACACGCTGCTGTTCGCCGCCGGACAACTCGTCAGGCATGCGATGCCCCTTTCCGTCCAGTCCCACCATCTCGAGGGTCTCGGGCACGACCTTGGCGATCTCCGCGCGCGGCTTGCCGATGACCTGCAGCGCGAAGGCCACGTTCTGCGAGACATTCTTGTTCGGCAGCAGTCGAAAGTCCTGGAACACCGTGCCCACCTGGCGGCGCAGCTTCGGCACCTTCCAGTTGGACAGCTTGTTGATCTCCTTGCCCGCGACGTAGACGCGGCCACTGGTGGGCGTGGCCTCACGCAGGATCAGGCGGAGGAAGGTGGACTTGCCCGAACCGGACGCACCGACCAGAAAGACGAACTCACCCTTCTCGATCTCCAGATCGACGGCGTCGAGCGCGGCGCGTTTCTGCCCGGGGTAGGTCTTGGTGACCTGGTCGAATCGAATCACTCGCCCGAGTCTAGGCAGACGCCCCCGCAATACCGGAGTGACGCGCCCCTCTCAGGGCATTCTCGGGTTCAACCAAGCCGCTGGGCGACGAAGGCGTCGACCGCAGGTGCAGCCAGCACGGCTTCGACCACCATGGTGGCCGCTCCCAGAAGGGCGCCCTGGTCGCCGGCTGCGGTGCCGACGATGCGCAGCTCGTCCGTCGCCAGGGGGAGCGACCTCTGGTAGACGACCTCGCGGACGCCGGCCAACAGGTACTCCCCTGCCTCGGCCAGCGTGCCGCCGATGACGACGACCGAGGGGTTGAGCAAGTTGACGCAGGTGGCCAGCACCGTGCCGATGTCTCGTCCCGCGGCTCGGACCGCCTGCAGCGCGGCCACCTCACCGCGATTGACCGCGTCGACGATGTCCTGGGCGGTCTCGACCTGCAGCCCGCCCGACCGCAGGGTGGCCGCGATCGCGGGCGCAGCCGCGACTGCTTCGAGGCAGCCAGTGTTGCCGCACCGGCACACGACGTCGTCGACAGCGCCCGTCACCTGGACATGGCCGAGGTCGCCCGCCGAACCCAGTGCGCCGCGCAGCAGTCGCCCATCGGCGACGATGCCAGCACCGATGCCGGTGGCGACCTTGACCAGCAGCAGGTGCTCGGTGGGCCACGCAGAGACGTACTCGCCCAGCGCCATCAAGTTCACGTCGTTGTCGACGAGAACGGGACCGCGGAAGGTTCGACCGAGGTGGGCCGGGATGTCGAAGTCGTGCCAGCCCGGCATGATCGGCGGGTTGGCTGGTCGACCGCGGGCGTGCTCGACCGGACCCGGCACCCCGATGCCCACGCCAGCAATGTCTGGGATGCCCCGCCCGATCTCGGCCAGCAGATCGCGAGCGATGTCAGTGACGAGGTCGAGCACCGTGTGGGGCCCGTCAGCGATGTCGCAGGTCACCGTGCGGCTGATCACGGGGCGGCCAGCGAGATCGCTGAGCGCGACACCAGCATGGGATGCGCCGAGGTCGACTGCCAGCACGAGCTGGGCCGTCCGGCTGAGCGCGAAGCGGACCGACGGACGACCTCCGGTCGAGGCCCCGGCACCCACGGCTTCGAGCAGGCCGGCCGCGATCAGAGCGTCGAGACGAGCCGTGACGGTGGAGCGCGCCAAGGATGACATCTGGACCAGCTCAGATCGGGTGCGAGGCGTGCCGTCGCGCATCAGCTGGAACAGGTCTCCGGTGCCGGCCAGTGTCGGCGGGAGGGCGGGCAGCGCGGACATGGCCATACTTTCCCACACCCTTCGCCGTCGTGACTTCCGCCGCTCACCAACACTCTTATATCGATTACCACCCTACTTTTGCTTGACGATCGACACAAGGGGTGATTAGCATCACAGCCATGCCCGACCCCGCCCCGCTGCTCGCGATGCGCGGCATCGTCAAGGAGTTTCCTGGCGTGCGCGCCCTTGATGGTGTCGACCTCGACGTCATCGCCGGAGAGGTGCACTGTCTGCTCGGACAAAACGGCGCAGGCAAGTCGACCCTGATCAAGGTGCTGTCCGGCGCTCACGGCGTCGATGCCGGCACCATCTCCTGGCAGGGCGAGCCGGTCACCTTCACCAATCCACAGTCCGCCCTGGACACGGGTATCGCCACGATCTACCAAGAGCTCGACCTGGTGGACGGATTGAGCGTCGCCGACAACATCTTTCTGGGGCACGAGCAGGCGCGCGGCGGGGTCACCCGCAACGCCGACATGAATCGCGCGGCGCGGGATCTGCTCAGCCGACTCGGCCACAGCGAGATCCGGCCCACGGTCGAGGTCGGGTCCCTATCTGCAGCCGGCAAGCAGATCGTGTCGATGGCTCGTGCCCTGTCACGCCATGCGCGGGTCATCGTGATGGACGAGCCGTCGGCTGTGCTGGACCCCGATGAGGTGGACGGTCTGTTCCGGGTCGTCGACGACCTCCGATCACAGGGAACTGCGATCATCTACATCTCCCACCGGCTCGAGGAGATCCGCCGCATCGGCGACCGACTCACGGTCTTGAAGGACGGCCGCACGGTCGCCGGTGGCCTGTCTGCTCAGGCGACCCCGACTGCCGACCTCATCACCTTGATGACGGGCCGAACCGTCTCCTCGGTCTTCCCTCCGCGCCCCAAGATCGCCGATGCTCCCCCGCTGCTGTCGGTCGAAGGCCTTACCCGCTCAGGCGAGTTCTCCGACATCTCGTTTGACATTCGGCCCGGCGAGATCCTGGGGCTCGCCGGCCTGGTGGGCGCCGGGCGCAGCGAGATCGTCGAGACGATCTTCGGTGCTCGCAGAGCCGATCGCGGCAGCGTGTCGGTCAACGGTCAACGTCTGCGGCCCGGTTCGGTCTCGGGCGCGGTAAGCGCCGGCGTCGGACTATGTCCAGAAGAACGCAAGTCGCAAGGACTGATCTTGGACGACGCCGTCTACCGCAATGTCTCGCTCGCCAGCCTGGACCGGTTCGCGCGACACGGCATCAGCACCGAGGAAGCCGAGCGGACCGCAGCTCATGCGGCGCTGCGATCGGTCGATCTGCGCCCCGATGATCCTGACCGCATCGTGCGCACCCTGTCGGGCGGCAACCAGCAGAAGGTCGTGCTGGCGCGATGGCTGCTGCGGTCCTGCTCGGTTCTTCTGCTCGACGAGCCGACCCGAGGCGTCGACGTCGGCGCCCGCGCGGAGATCTACGCCCTGATCCGCACCCTCGCCGATGCGGGCGTCGCCATGGTCATTGTCTCCAGCGACCTCGAGGAAGTCCTCGGGCTGTCGGATCAGGTGTTGGTGCTGGCGGACGGTCGCTTGGTCCACCAGGGCCCGAGCGCCGCCATTGATCCCGCTGGAGTTCTTGACCACATCATCGCCCAACACGAGTCCGACCACCCCCACACGAGAGGCGATGTCGCGTGAACGCCCCCACCGATTCACCCATCCAGACTCCCCCTGGGGTCGATCCCACGACGTCTGACCCGAGCCCCTCGCGCGCTTCGCGCCTCCGTTCCACCGGCGTCGCACGCAACCTCGGGCTCGTGATCGCCCTCGTGGTGCTGTGCGTCGTGGGCATCGCCACCTCCGGTGACCGATTCGCCAGCACCGACAATCTCCTGACGATCCTGCGCTTCGCCTCGGTGATCGGCGTGGTGTCGATCGGCATGACATTCGTCATCACGGGCGGCGGCATCGACCTGTCGGTCGGCGCCCTGGTCGCGCTCGCCTCGATCTGGGCCACCACCACCGGGACCCAAGCCATGGCCGACGACATCGGTTGGCTCGTGATGGTGTTTGCTGCCGTGGTGGTGGGCGCCATCGCCGGCGCCATCAACGGGCTGCTCATCGCCTACGGGCGGATCGTCCCCTTCATCGCCACGCTCGCCATGTTGGCCGCGGCCCGCGGCCTCGCCGAGATCATCGCCGACCGCAAGACCCAGATCATCCGCAACCAGGGCTTCACTGACTTCTTCGGCGCCAATCCGCTCGGCGTTCCCGTGATCGTCATCATCTTCGCCATCGTCACGGCAGCTGGCTGGTTCCTGCTGAACCGCACCACTTTCGGTCGACGGACGTTTGCCGTCGGCGGCAATCCGGAAGCCGCACGACTCGCCGGCATCAAGGTGCAGCGCCACACCGTCTACCTCTACATGCTGCTGGGTATCGCCTGCGGCATTGCCGCCGTGATGCTGATGTCGCGCACCACGACCGGCTCTTCGACCCACGGCACGCTGTACGAGCTCGACGCCATCGCGGCGGTCGTCATCGGCGGCACGTTGCTCAGCGGTGGCCGCGGCACCGTCGTCGGAACTTTGTTCGGCGTCCTCATCTTCGCCACCCTCACCAATGTCTTCACGCTCAACAACCTGTCGACGTCGGCCCAAGCCGTCGCCAAGGGCGTGATCATCGTGATCGCCGTGCTCCTGCAGCAGCGGATCGCGAACCGTTCCACTTCGCCATAACCCACCCATCAGGAGTACACATGTCCACCACCACCCCCCGAAGCACCGGCCGACGACGCGCGTTCGCCATGGCGGGCGCCTTCGCCGCAGCCACGCTCGTGCTCGGTGCTTGCACCAACAGCTCCAGCGATGACGGCGAAGCATCCGGCGTCAGCAAGAGCAACACTGACAACGACAAGGCCGGCGACACCGTCGTCATCGGCTTCTCCGCCCCGGCTGCCGATCACGGCTGGATGGGTGCCATCACCAAGGCTGCCGAGGCTCAGGCCAAGCAGTACGACGACGTCGAGCTGAAGGTTGCCGAGGGCACCAACGACGTGAACCTGCAGATCTCACAGGTCGAGACCTTCATCAACGACAAGGTCGACGCCATCGTGCTGCTGCCATTCGACGGCGCCGCCATGACAGCGGTCGCGCTCAAGGCGATGGAGGCCGGCATCACGGTCATCAACGTCGACCGCGAGTTCGACTCCCCGTTCGCCGCCCGCACCACCGTGCTGGGCGACAACTACGGCATGGGCGTCTCGGCCGGCACCTACGCGTGCGACGAGGCCGCCGGAGACAAGGACAAGGTCGTCGCCGAAATCGCTGGCATCGACTCCTTGCCCCTGACACAGGACCGGTCGCGCGGCTTCTCCGACGCCCTGAAGAAGTGCGGGCTGAAGGTCGATAATCGCGTCGCGGCCGAGTTCACGGTCGAGTCCGGCGAGAAGGCGGCGTCGAACTTGCTGCAGGCCGCCCCGAAGATCGACTTTCTCTGGAATCACGATGACGACCAGGGTGTCGGCGTGCTCGCGGCCATCAAGAACGCCAACCGCGATGAGTTCGTGATGATCGGTGGCGCCGGCTCGGCCAACGTGATGCGTGACATCAAGGCAGACAACACGGTGCTCAAGGCGACGGTCATCTACCCGTCGACGCAGGCCGCCGACGGCGTCAAGCTGGCGCGCCTGATCGTTCAGGGCAAGGCGATGTCGGACCTCGCCGAGGTGGAGGTGCCCCGCAAGGTGCAGCTGGCCGCCCCGGTCGTCACGAAGGACAACGTCGACCAGTACATCGGCTCGGCCTTCGAGTCCTGATCGACAGGAGCCCGTCCGCGCCGATCCTCCCGGCGCGGGCGGGCCCCACTCCCTTCCTTCCCTTCTCCTGAGGACGTCCCACATGAGCGACAGCACCAGCGGCGCCGCCACCGGCGAGCTCAGCGTCGGCATGGTCGGCTATGCCTTCATGGGCGCTGCCCACTCGCAGGCCTGGCGCACCGCACCCTCCTTCTTCGACCTGCCCCTGCGCCCGCGTCTCGCGGCCATCTGTGGCCGCGACGCTTCAGCCGCCGGCGCCGTGGCCGAGCGATTTGGCTGGGAGTCCGTCGAGACCGACTGGCGCGCGCTGCTGACCCGCGACGACATCCACGTCATCGACATCTGCACGCCTGGCGACACCCATGCCGAGATCGCCATCGCCGCTCTCGAGGCGGGCAAGCACGTCCTGTGCGAGAAGCCGCTGGCCAACACCGTGGCCGAGGCCGAACACATGGCGGCGGCAGCAGCGACCGCTGCCGCACGCGGCGTGCGCAGCATGGTCGGCTTCACGTACCGCCGAACTCCCGCCGTGTCCTACGCCCACCAGATGGTTGCGTCCGGCCGGCTCGGCGCCATCCGCCACGTGCGCGGTCAGTACCTGCAGGACTGGTTGACCGACGAGAACTCACCCATGAGCTGGCGACTGGACAAGGAACGAGCCGGTTCCGGCGCACTGGGCGACATCGGGGCGCACGTCGTCGACATGGCGCAATGGGTCACCGGCTCGTCGATCAGCTCGGTCAATGGCCTGATGGAGACCTTCGTCACGACCCGACCCGTCTCTGGCGAGCATGCGACGCTCGGTGGCACGGCAGCAGCATCCGCCGAGCGCGCGCCCGTCACGGTCGATGATGCCACCGCGTTCACCGCGAGATTCGACAACGGAGCGGTCGGAGTCTTCGAGGCGACGCGTTGTGCTACTGGTCGCAAGAATGCCCTTCGATTGGAGATCAACGGCTCGCTCGGCTCGGTGTCCTTTGATTTCGAGGACATGAACGTGCTGGAGTACTTCGACAGCACCCAGCCCGCCGTCGAAGCCGGATTTCGCCGCATCCTGGTCACCGAGGCTGACCACCCCTACGTCGCCTCGTGGTGGCCGCCGGGTCACGGGCTGGGCTACGAGCACGGCTTCACCCACCAGGTCGTCGACCTGGTCACCGCCATCGCCGAGGGCGTCGACCCGGTGCCGTCGTTCGCCGACGGTCTTCGCGTGCAACGTGTGCTCGCGGCCGTCGAGGCCAGTGCGGCCGACGGCACCACACATCCCACAGGAGCAACCTCATGACCCGTCCGATCACGCTGTTCACCGGCCAGTGGGCCGACCTGCCGTTCGAGGAGGTGGCCGAGCTGGCTGCCGGCTGGGGCTACGACGGCCTCGAGATCGCCTGCTGGGGCGATCATCTTGATCCGTGGGCGGCGGTCGAGGACCCCGACTACATCCAGACCCGCAAGGACATCCTGGACCGGCACGGCTTGCAGGTTCACGCGATCTCCAACCACCTCAAGGGCCAGGCCGTCTGCGACGACCCAATCGACCAGCGCCACCAGAACATCGTCGGCGCGCGGGTCTGGGGCGATGGCGACCCCGAGGGCGTGCGTCAAAGGGCTGCCGAGGAGATGAAGCACACGGCACGCGCCGCGCGGATGCTCGGCGTCGACACCGTCATCGGCTTCACCGGGTCGTCGATCTGGAAGTACATGGCGATGTTCCCGCCAGCGTCCGAGGAGATGATCGCGGCCGGCTACCAGGACTTCGCCGATCGGTGGAACCCGATTCTCGACGTCTTCGACGCCGAGGGTGTGCGCTTCGCGCACGAGGTGCATCCCAGCGAGATCGCGTACGACTACTGGACCACCCACGCGACGCTCGACGCGATCGGCCACCGCGAGGCGTTCGGACTCAACTGGGATCCCTCGCACTTCGTGTGGCAGGACCTGGACCCCGTCGGCTTCCTGTGGGACTTCAAGGACCGGATCTATCACGTCGACTGCAAGGACGCGAAGAAGCAGGTCGGCAACGGTCGCAATGGCCGCCTCGGCTCGCACCTGCCGTGGGCAGACCCGCGTCGCGGCTGGGACTTCGTCTCGACCGGGCGCGGCGACGTGCCCTGGGAGGCGTGCTTCCGCATGCTCAACACGATCGGCTACGACGGTCCGATCTCAATCGAGTGGGAGGACGCGGGCATGGATCGCCTGCTCGGTGCGCCCGAGGCGCTGGCCTACGTGAAGCGCAATCTCTTCGACGCGCCGACCGCAGCCTTCGACGCCGCGTTCAGCAGCGGCGACTGACCGTCAGCTGGCGGGCTGGTTGTTGCGGCGCCAGCGAATGCCGGTCTCAATGAAGTCGTCAATCTCGCCATCGAGCACGGCCTGCGTGTTGCCGGTCTCGTGCTCGGTCCGCAGGTCCTTGACCATCTGGTACGGATTCAGCACGTAGTTGCGCATCTGGTCGCCCCACGAGGCCTGGACGTCTCCGCGCAGCTCGTCGAGGTGGGCACGCTCCTCGGCCTTCTTCAACGCCAGCA
>NZ_JBAVCB010000141.1:0-2611 GCF_049586495.1 Aeromicrobium sp.
AGCTCACCGACGAGCCCGAGGAGACTCTGATCGCCGAGATCGTGCGTGAGGCTGCGCTCGAAGGCGTCCACGACGAGCTGCCACACTCGCTGGCCGTGCTGGTCGAGGAGGTCGTGCCCCGCGCCGAGCGACCCAAGGACAAACCGTTACTCGATGTCCGGGTCAACGTCTACGTGGAGCGGGACAGCCAGAAGGGCATCATCATCGGCAAGAAGGGTGTGCGCCTGCGAGAGATCGGCACGGTGTCCCGCACGCAGATCGAAAAGTTGCTGGGCACCCCGATCTACCTCGATCTGCATGTCAAGGTTGCCAAGGAGTGGCAGCGCGACCCGCGCCAGCTGCGCAAGCTCGGCTTCTGACCGTGACGCCCGTCGAGGCACTGAGCGAGATCGCCTTCTGGCTCGAGCGAGGCCGAGCATCGAGCCACCGGGTCGAGGCGTTCCGCACCGCAGCGACCGCGATCGGGGATCTCACCCCTGGTCAGCTGGCTGAGCGAGTCGCCGACGGCACTCTGACCGAGATCAAAGGTCTGGGCAAGCGCACTCGCGAGGTGGTGGCTGCGGCACTTGAGGGTGAGGTGCCGACCTATCTGGCTGATCTGCGCGACGCCACCCCGCTGGCGGACAGCGGTCACGACCTGCGGGCGCTGCTGCGCGGCGATCTGCACAGCCACTCGGACTGGTCCGACGGTGGCTCGCCGATCGAGGAGATGGCGCGGATCGCGGTCTGGCGTGATCGCGAGTACCAGGTCATCACCGATCACTCGCCGCGCCTGACCATCGCGAACGGACTGTCAGCCGATCGGCTCGCCCGCCAGCTCGACGTGATCGCCGAGGTCGACGCGCAGCACGACGGCTTCCATCTGCTCAGCGGTATCGAGGTCGACATCTTGGACAATGGCGCGCTGGACCAGACCGCAGAGATGCTCGATCGCCTCGACGTCGTGGTGGCCAGCGTCCACTCCAAGCTGAAGATGGAAGCCAGCCAGATGACCAAACGCATGGTGCGGGCTGCGGCGGACCCGCACACCAATGTGCTGGGCCACTGCACGGGACGACTGGTCGAGGGTGGCCGTGGCACCCGCCCGCAGTCGCAGTTCGATGCCGAGATGGTCTTCGAGGCGTGTGCGCTGTTCGACGTCGCGGTCGAGATCAACTCACGCCCGGAGCGCCAGGATCCGCCCGACGATCTGATCGACTTGGCCCTGGACGCTGGCTGCTTGTTCGCGATCAACACCGACGCGCATGCGCCCGGTCAGCTGGACTTTCTCGACCACGGCGCGGCCCGCGCGGCGGCGCACGACATCGACCCCGACCGGATCGTCACCACCTGGCCGGTCGACCGCCTGTTGGAATGGTCCCGCGCCAAGCGCTGACGAGTCGCGCACGCCCGCTGACGAGTCGCGCACGACGTACCAAGTGACTCGTCGGTGGGTCTACGTGACTCGTCAGCGGACCTCGGCGATGAGCTGGCGTACCTCGTCGACGGGCAGGGGCACGGCGGCGCGATCGGTGATCTCGTCGTAAGCGTCAATCATCGCCGTCAGGTCCCTCACCATCCTGCGGGCCCGGGCGGGCCCGTTGCCACAGTCAGCCTGGCACTCACCCGCGGCGACCTTGTGGGCGGCAGACAACGCGTAGAGCGCGTGCGCCTCTGCCGGATCAAGATCGGGACTCAACGCGAACGCCATGATGCGCGACTGTGCGACGTGGTGGGCGTGGTGTTCTGGGTCGAGGTCACTCTCCGCAATCGGGAAGTTGAACGCTGCGGCGATCGGATCAACCGGTGTGGCCGTGATGGCGGCGGCGATGCGCGCGCGAGCTGACCGGTCGACCAAGTCGGCGACCCGGTGAGCCTGGGTCAGTCGCAGGGCGGTGCGGATCGCGGGCGAGTCCGCCGTGGTGCCGAACAACCGCCCGATCAGCGGAATGAGTCGTGGACGGTCAGTGTCCATCAACAGATCGTTGGTGGTGCGGGCCTCGTGGGCCAGGATCGGATGAGTGCAGTCGGGACGATCGCTCCAGAGCTCGCCGGCCAGCAGCGACACGTACTCCATGACGCAGGCCTCGCCAGCCTCGGCGTCGTGGGCTCCGGCGGACAGCGTCGGCATGAAGTCGGGTGCGCTCATGCCCAGATTCTCCACGGAACAGGTGGTGGCCGTCAGGTGAGCAGTGCGGCGAGCGTCGCGCCGAGCTCGGTGGCCCGGTCCAGCTCGACCTCGCCGACATCGCCCAGGATCTCCACGACCGCAGAAGACCGGTGCCAGCCGAGCGCCTGCACGATGCCTTGCACCGACCGCACCGCACCGGTCGTGTCGTAGCGCCCGTGGACCAGCAGCCCGTAGGGCTTCTTCGTGGCACGCGACTCAGCGGCAGATCCGTCATCGCTCAGCGACCCGCCTACCTGCAGGAAGATCGTGTCGAAGAAGTGCTTCATGGCGCCGGACATGTACCCGAAGTTCGCCGGGGTCACCACGACGAACCCATGCGCCGACAGCACGTCGTCGGCCGACGCGTCGAGCGCCGCGACGACCGAGACGTCCACGCCCTCGATGGCGTCGTCGCGGGCTCCGGCGACGAGCGCGTTGGTCAGCGCGTGCAGAGTGTCGGTC
>NZ_JBAVCB010000142.1:0-6433 GCF_049586495.1 Aeromicrobium sp.
CTAGGAGCTCTTGTGGCTATCTCACGCAACGACCTTGTGGCCGCCCTCGCCGAAAAGGCTGGCACCACCAAGTCCGATGCCGACGCCGTCCTGTCATCCTTCAGCGAGATCCTGCTGGAGTCGGTCGCCAAGGGCGACAAGGTCTCGATCCCCGGCATCTTGTCGGTCGAGCGCGTCAACCGTGCCGCGCGTACGGGTCGCAACCCGTCCACCGGCGAGACGATCAACATCCCCGCCGGCTTCGGCGTCAAGGTGAGCGTCGGCTCGCGCCTCAAGGCCGCCGCCAAGTAACACGTTGACACTCGCCTGACGGCGTCACAGACCCCTGCCATGGGTGGTCAGTGGCGCCGTTTGTCACGTGCAGGACTGGAAACCTGACCGGCAGATGGCTACGTTGGACTCCGGTCGTGGTCAAGCAGTGGGCACGCGCCGTTCAACGATCTTTTGTCGAAAGGTGCGAGAGTGAGCGCTCACGACGCGATCGTTCTGCCTTTCGCCACCTCCACTCCCGCCATGGCCCGCACGCGGCTGGCCTCCTTCCTCACGCTGAATCTGGTCGCCCCAGAGGTCATCGACGACGCCCTGCTGGTCATCAGCGAGATGATCGCCAACGCCGTCAATCACGGCGGCCCCACCCCGGACGGCGGCATCGAGATCAGCTGGACCATCCAGGGCGACCTTCTCGAGCTCAGCGTCCTCGACCACGGCGCCGGGGGGTCGTTGACTCCCATCGACTTCGACGAGGACTCCCTGAGTGGTCGCGGCCTGTCGATCATCAGTCAGGTCGCCGATCGTTGGTGGGTCGACATGTCGCACGGCACGCGGGTCAATGCCGAGCTGCACACGACGCCTCGGTGAATCGCACCGTGGCCATGCCCAACTAGGCTGGCCACCATGGGCAAGAAATCAAGAATCAAGAACCGCGCTGCCAAGAAGGAGCGCATGCCGTTCGTCGCACGGACCTTCGAGGGCCTGCCGCACGAGGTGGACTGGATCGCCCTGCGTGAGTTCGTGCCGTCGGCCACCGCGACCGCCGCGCTCGAGTCAGGCGGCGAGGTGACCGTCTGCTCGCTGCTGCCCGGCGGCGGCGCCGGACTGGTGCGACCCGATGGTCAGATCTGGGTCGGTTTGCAGGTCATGCACAACTTCGGTGACGTCTCTCGCGACCTTGCCCACGTGGTCGAGCAGGCCCAGGCCACCGAACCGGGCAACCCCGTCTCGATGAGTGACCCCGGAGTCGGGCCGCGGCTGCAGGACCTGCTCGACCTGTCAGCCCCGTTCAAGGTCGAGGTGCACGATGGTTTCGACTTCTGGCTCGACGGCGTCGACGCGGGTGCGGACACGGCCGCTCTGCTGGAGGAGGCCAACGAGTCAGTAGCGCCCACAGTGCGTCTGTCCTCGGTCGAGGGCGCGTACTGGACCGAGATGGGCTCGCACCGCTACCTGCGCTGGGTCATGCCGCACGATGACTCGGACCTGCTCGACGCGCTGGCCCGGCTGCAGGCGTCCCGCGGAGACACCCTGACCGGTGACAGCAAGCTGATCGGCCACTTTCGCGCCCACGGGCTGCTGGTCCCGGTCTGGGAGTTCGAGGTCGACGCCGATGCGCTGGAGAAGCCCGCCGCGGCGTTCCAGCAGCGTCTCGGTGAGGCGCTCGCCGACACGACGCCACTCACGCCCGAACAGCGCTCGGCGCGCGGCAACATCGTCAGCCGCCAGGTGTCGATTCGCTGAGACGTAGGCGCTCTGGCTCAGTCACGCTCGATGGGGCACGACATGCACCGGGGGCCGCCCCGGCCCGAGCCGAGCTCAGACCCGCTGATCGCGATGACCTCGATGCCATGCTCGACCAGTCGGGCGTTGGTCTCCTCGTTACGCTCGTACGCGACGGCGAGCCGGGCGTCGATCGCCAGCGTGTTGTTGCCGTCGTCCCACTGCTCGCGCTCGGCGGTCACGGGGTCGAGTCCGGTGTCGATCTGATGCAGCGTGCCGATGCCCATCGCGTCGGCCGCGACGGCGAAGAACGAATCCTCCTCACCCATCACCAGTCGCCGATCTGTGGCGTCCCAGGTGACCGGGACCGACCGCAGCGAGTCGGCCATGTTGGGATACATCACCACGGTGTCGACGTCCACCATCGTGACGATGGTGTCAAGGTGCATCGTGGCGCGCTCCTGCGCGATTGGTACCGCGAGCACCGTCGTGGCGAGTCCGCCGTCGAGCACCTGGGTGGCGAATCGCTCGAAGCCCGCGGGGGTCGTGCGTTCGCCCACGCCGACGGCGATGACACCGGGGGCGAGCAGCAGCACGTCGCCGCCCTCGAGGTGCTCCAAGTGGGGACCGTGCACCCGTTCGACGCCTGAGAAGCGCGCGTGGTGTTCGTAGATGAGACCGGTGAGCTGCGCTTCGCGTTCGCGAGCCGGCATGGCCAGGCTGGTCACAGCCACCCGGCCGGGCAGCCACACCGACGAGTCGCGGGTGAACAGCAGGTTGGGCAGCGGGTTGATCAGGAAGTCCTCGGGCTGCATCAGGGCGTGCGCGACGCTGCCGGTGCGACGCATCTCGTCGTTGCGAAGGCCCGCCATCAGCACGTTGGCCAGCTGCTCGGGGTGAGCCTGCTCCAGCAGGTCCGCGATCGCGGCCTGCAGGACGGGTCCGACGTACAGCCCGGTCAGCGTGCTGGCGATGATCTGCTCGCGAGCCGCCGGGACATCGAGCGTCTCGACGAGCAACTCCGACAGGTACAACACCTCGACGTCGTGGTCACGCAGCGCCTGGGCGAAGGCGTCGTGCTCGTCCTGAGCCCGGCCGAGCCAGGGAATGCCGTCGAACAGCAGGGTGTCGTTGTTGCGTGGCGTCAGCCGGGCGATCTCCGGCCCTGGACGATGCAACATCACGGTGCGTAGACGGCCGACTTCGCTGGTAGCTCCCACTGGCATGACCCCACGTTAGTCGGCTGCCTACTAGTCTCATGTCGTGGACTGGAATGACTATGACGCTGCCCTGTTCGATCTCGACGGTGTCATCACCCCGACAGCGGTGGTGCACCAGCGCGCCTGGTCGGCGATGTTCAACGCCTTCCTCGACAGCCGGGGCCTGGCGCAGGACTACACGCTCGATGACTACCACCAGTACGTCGACGGCAAACCGCGATACGAGGGCGTCCAGTCCTTCCTGGACTCCCGCGACATCAATCTGCCCCACGGCGATCCGTCCGACGATCCCGCGGCCGAAACCGTGTGTGGGTTGGGCAACCGCAAGAACGACGACTTCGAGCGCATCCTGGGCGAGGAGGGCGTAGAGCCCTACCCCGGATCGGTGGCACTCGTCGACGCCCTGATCGAACGCGGCGTCAAGATGGCCATCGTGTCCAGCTCGCGCAATGCTCCCAAGGTGCTCAAGGCTGCCGGGATGTTGCAGCACTTCCCCGTCATCGTCGACGGCGCCGTTGCGATCACCCGCCACCTGGCCGGCAAGCCCGCCCCCGACACCTTCCTCGACGCTGCCGTTCAGCTCGATGTGCCCAAGGAGCGCGCCGTCGTCTTCGAGGACGCGCTCTCTGGTGTGCAGGCGGGTCGAGCCGGACGCTTCGGACTCGTCATCGGCGTCGACCGAGGAGCCGGCGTCGCCGCGCTGACCGAGAATGGTGCGGACATGGTCGTCTCAGACCTGCGAGAGCTGCTGTGAGCCCGTCCGACGGCCACAAGGGCCCCTCGCACGTTCCGCCACGGGTCACTGACCAGCTGGACCGCTCCCGGTTCCCGGTCGACGGATGGGCGCTGATCGAGAAGAACCTCGACTCGGAGAACCTGGGTCTCACTGAGACGTTGTTCTCAGTCGGCAACGGCTACCTCGGCATGCGTGGCAATGTCGAAGAGGGCCGCGAGTCCCACACGCACGGCAGCTTCATCAACGGCTTCCACGAGACGTGGTCGATCCAGCACGCCGAGGAAGCGTTCGGTTTCGCTCGCGTGGGTCAGACCATCGTGAACGTGCCCGACGCCAAGGTGATCCGGTTGTACGTCGACGACGAACCGCTGCTGGTCTCGATCGCCGACCTGCTGGAGTACGAGCGCCGACTCGACTTCCGCAGCGGGGTGCTGAGCCGGGAGATCCTGTGGCGCACGCCGAGCGGCAAACGGGTGCGGATCAGCTCCCAGCGCATGGTGTCGTTCGCGCAGCGGCATCTGGCCGTCATGACCTTTGAGGTCACGCTGCTCGACGACTACGCGCCCGTGGCCATCTCTTCTCAGATCCTCAATCGTCAGGACGGCGAGGACGAGTATCACGTGCCGTCCAAGGCCATGGGCGAGGGAGCGGACCCGCGGCGTGCCGAGGCACTGGGCCATCGGGTGCTCATCCCGCAAAGCAACTTCGGCAGCAGCGCCGAGGGTCGCGTCACGCTGGGCTACCAGTGCGCGGAGAGCGGGATGACGCTCGCGGTGGCGGCCGACCACCGGTTGGAGACCGACAACGACTTCACCCAACGGGTCCAGACCGGTGACGACCTTGCGAAGATGACGTACCGGATCAACGCCGAGCCGGGCAAGCCGATCCGGCTGACCAAGCTGGTCAGCTATCACACATCCCGCGGCGTGCCGTCGCGTGAGCTGCTGGATCGGTGTTGCCGCACGCTGGACCGTGTCCCCGAGGAGGGTCTGGAGCGGCAGTTCGCCGACCAGCGCGCGTGGCTCGACGGATTCTGGGAGCGCTCCGACGTCGAGATCGCCGGGCAACCCGAGGTCCAGCAGGCAGTGCGCTGGAATCTGTTCCAGATCGCCCAGGCCGCCGCCCGCGCCGAGGGCACAGGTATCTCGGCCAAGGGTGTGAGCGGGTCCGGCTACGGGGGCCACTACTTCTGGGACACCGAGGTCTACGTCCTGCCGTTCCTGACCTACACCACGCCACGAGCAGCACGCAATGCCTTGCGCTTCAGGTACACGTTGCTGGAGGCCGCACGGCTACGAGCCGAGCAGCTGGCGCAGAACGGAGCGCTGTTTCCGTGGCGCACCATCAACGGAGAGGAAGCGTCGGCCTACTACGCCGCCGGCACCGCGCAGTACCACATCGACGCCGACATAGCGTTTGCGATCAGCAAGTACGTGAACGCCACCGATGACCTGGACTTCTTGTCCCGCGAGGGCATCGACGTGCTGGTCGGCACGGCCCGGATGTGGGTGGATCTGGGCTTCTGGCGCAATGAGGAGGACGGGGTCTTCCACATCCACGGAGTCACCGGTCCGGACGAGTACACGACCGTCGTGAACGACAATCTGTTCACCAACGTCATGGCGCGCTTCAACCTGCGGCACGCCGCCCAGGCGGTGCGTGAGCTGGCCGTGCGCGATGGCATCCAGTACGAGCAGATGGTCACCCGACTCGATCTGGACACCGACGAGATCGAGTCGTGGGACAAGGCCGCCGACGACATGGCCATCCCGTTCGACGAGCACATGGGCGTGCATCCGCAGGACCAGCACTTCCTGGATCGCGAAGTCTGGGACCTGGAAAACACCCCGCTGGAGAAACGGCCCCTGCTGCTGCACTACCACCCGCTGGTCATCTACCGGTTCCAGGTGCTCAAGCAGGCCGACGTGGTGCTGGCGTTGTTCCTGCAGGGCAATCACTTCACGGACGAGCAGAAGCGGTCCGATTTTGAGTACTACGACCCGATCACCACGGGTGACTCGACGCTGTCGGCGGTCGTGCAGTCGATCATCGCCGCCGAGGTCGGATACCACGATCTCGCGCTGCGCTACTTCAACGCCGCCTTGTTCGTGGATCTCGCCGACCGGCACGGCAACACCACCGACGGCGTGCACGTGGCCTCGACCGGCGGCGTGTGGAACGCGCTGGTGAGTGGTTTCGGCGGCTTCCGCGATCACGACGGGGAGTTCACCATCGACCCGCGTCTGCCCGAGTCGTGGGAGTCGCTGGTGTACCGCCTGACGATCCGCGGCACCCGGGTGCGCGTCACCGTCCGGCACGACAGCCTCGATCTCGAGGTCGAGGACGGCATCGAGGCCACCTTCCTCGTGCGCGGTGAGAGCGTGACCGTGACGGTCGAGAAGCCAGTGAGCGTCGTGCTCGACGGCCAGGGCCCGCGTCTTGAGGGCGAGCCGCCCCCGGTGCCGGGTCGCAGGCGCGCCGACGGCACCGTCATCGCTGCCATCGTCCCGGGTCCTGATCGACTGGGCCGTCAGGCTGCGTGCTGGGCGGGTTCGGCGGCGATGGCGTGGCCGGAGGGCAGGGTCCAGGTGATGACGTCGTGTGACTTCATCTGGTGGTGCCGTTCGCACAGTGGCCACAGGTTCGCCCCGACGGTCTGACCGTGGGGCCAGGGTTTGCGGTGGTCGATCTGGCATTGGTCGGCGGGTGTGGTGCAGGTGGGTGCCTGGCAGGTGCCGTGTCTGAAGACCAGGGCCTTCTTGAG
>NZ_JBAVCB010000143.1:0-5486 GCF_049586495.1 Aeromicrobium sp.
CCCCAGAGGAGTTGGCGCTCGCCGAACCGATGCTTTCCCAGGTGTCCGGCGATCCAGACGATCCAGGCACCTTGTGAAAGAAGGTGACCGTCTTGCCTTTAAAGGACGAAGCGAAGTTGGCAATCAGCTTGCCCTGCTCTCCGAGTCGAACATCGGCGGGGTTGACGCTGAATGGGCCCTGCTCAGGAAAACTGGCCGGATCAATTTCCTGCGGGACGATCTCGATCGGTTTGGTGCACTTGGCCGAACCCGGCGAGGTCTCTGCGCGGATCACCATCTTCGTTGTGCCAACCTCCACGCTAAAGGTGGCATTGCCATACTGATCCGCCTTCTGGGAGTTTCCAATTGCTGCGTCGGGATCCACGCCATCGACCACTTGGTACAAGGTGATGTCTTTGCCTTGCTGGTCACTGGCGAAGTTCGCGAAGATCGAGACGGTGGAATCGGGGGTCACGATCTGCGGCGATGAGGACAAAGCGCCTGCTACCGGGCAGGTACTAGGCGCTGCTGCCGAATCAATCGTCTTTCGGTTGGTCTTCTCGCCTTTGCTCGTCAGAGCGAACAAGACCTGATTGCCACTTACCGCGTAACCCTTGAGGTACGCGTTGCCATTGGTGTTCGCCGTCTGGGTCCCGATCGGCTCGAATGTCTCGCCGTCGGGAACGACATCCGACCTGTAGAAGGTCACTTTCGCGCCCTTCTGGTTGCTCGCGAAGTTGGCGCTAAGCGTCACCGTGTCGCCATCCGCGAAGGTCGAGGGCGAGATGGAGAAGACTCCACTCGAGCTGCCTGCAGGATAAGACGTGGCCGCCGATGCGCTGGTCGGGGACACCAGAGCCAACAAGAGCCCAATGATGATGGCGGAAAAAGGGAGTGAACGTCGCATGGTGATCGCCTCAAGCGGAAATGAGTGGCGCGCCCCCCGACGCAATGGATGCGTCACCATAGGCTCTTCTCAGACACCGTGTCAGAGGAATGTGAAAATTTGATAACAAATCGAATGGGCTGGCGGCACAGGGCATATTGACGAAGAGTCGTGTGCAGACGGCTTCCAGCTTGCCCGAACGAGGGCGGACACCAAGCATTCTGAGCGAGCCGCTGCACTTGTCGACATGTTCTAATCAGCGCTGATGCTCGGCGGGTGTTGCTCAGCTCAGAGATTGTCGTCGAACCAGGTGTATCGGGCGTCGTACCAGTTGCGGAGCCACGCAAGCTCGGCTTCCGCGTCATAGGGCTTCACCCGCGGCTTCAACCGATCTGTCTTGCTGGCCCACATCTGGTTGTCGTTGCCGACCACCCGAAGACCCACGGCGTAGTCGCCACCTCCTATGGCTTCGACACCTCTCGTGACGGCGTCCCCACCATTGCCGGAGCCACCACCTCCGGCCATGATGTAGAACTCGTCCTTCGCCGCAGCCCACCGAGCCTTCAACGCGTCGAGGAAGCGTGGGTCCTTGATCAGCTGCGTGTACCAGTGGATCTTGGCGGTGTTGTGATACGCCTGCCCGGTCCCGCGCAGCCACCATCCCTCGGGATTGTCGAGCTCGGGCATGGTCGAGGAATCCCTGGCGCCGGCGCTGCGATCAAAGTCCCACACCGGGCCCATGAAGAACTTGTCAGCGCTGCCGGGGTCCGCGTTGTTGGTGTAGAAGTAGTTGCTCCGATACATGTCGGAGTCAGTGTCCTTGGTGAACTCCTTGAGCAGGTAGTAGTCGACCGCGGAGTCCAGGTCGAGATACGTCAGCCAATCCTTCGCAGGACTCGAGGGGCTGTACGATCCCCAATTCCGCTTCTTGGCCGAGCCGGTGATCACGTTCGGGCCGTAGAGCACGTCCTCGAAGTTTCTGATCTTGTCCTTCATGTCCGCGATCTTCTTCTTGGACAAGCCGTCAGGGCGGAGGGAGCCGTCGTCCTCATACTTGTATTCGTCGGGGTCCTTCCAGGAGTAGTCGAGGCGCGCGTAGATGCCCTTTCCTTCCATGCCCGGAACGCCATCTTCTCGCCACCACGGGTCGAACTCGATGATCTGGCCGGTGTCCTCGTTGATGTCCACGCGATCGTTGTCGATCTTGATCGACTGGACCAGCTGATAGCTGCCGCGGTACGAACCGTTGACGACAACCTCGGTGAAGACACCCTTCGAGGTCCAGTCCAACCCCTCGAGACGAGCACCCAGATCGAGCCCTGCGAAGCTGCGCACGAAGGAGCGGTCGTTGAAGTTCGCCAACAGCACCCAGGTCTTGTCCTTCTTCAAGCCGAATGGCTTTTGACTCTTGTCGAACTTCAGCTTGAACGGCTTCTTGGACTGCTTGGACGTGGTGTTTCCTCGTACCGAAAGCGTTTCCAGATCAAATGTCTCGGACAGCTCTCCGCCGATCGACCACGCGGCCCGGCCGGGGTGTTGCACACCTTTCCTGCTGGGGATCTTGCGGTCGTCGGTCACCACATAGAGGATGTGGTTGCCCAGCGTGTCGGGACCGCCGTTGACCGTGTCGATCGTCGCGGGCGTGATGGTCTCGACCGGAGTCCGCACGCCGGTGTCGGTCATCCCGAAGAACGTCTCGGGCTTGTCGAACGTGAAGCCCGGGAGATACGCGTTGCCCGATGAGTTGCTCACGTCAGAACCGACCGACTCCCACGTGTCGGGCGACACCTCACGGAAGAACGTCACGGTGAGGTTTCTCAGGGGTGACGCGAAATTGGCCGCCAGCTCGGCAGTCTCACCTTCGCGAACGTCACCGGGACGGGTGTAGAACCGGCCCCGCTCGTCGGTGCTGCTGTCAGGATCGACGGCCTCCGGTGTGATCGTGAGTGTCTTGGTGCACCTGCCCGCAGAGGTCTCAGCGCGGACCCTGATCTCGGCGTCGACCGGCACATCGGTGAGATAGGCGTTGCCATAGCGGTTCGATTTGTCGGTGCCGAGAATCTCTTCGGTGTCGCCGGTCACCCGATAGAACGTGACGTCGAGATACTTCTGATCGCTGAGGAAGTTGCCCGCGATCGTCACCGAGCTGCCCGGAGTGACGATCTTCGGAGAGGTGTAGATGGTCCCGGCGCGTGCGCACGTCCTCGGTCCCGAATCCCCAGAGACGTTGAACAGCTGGGTCTGCTTGCCTGTGGTCGCGCGCGCGAACAGGGTCTGGTCGCCCGTCATCAGATGGTTCGTGAGGTAAGCATTGCCGTTTCGGTTCGACGTGTCGACGCCGATCGACTCGAAGGTGTCGGTGTCCCCCACTCGTTGGTAGAAGGTCACGTCCCGATACTTCTGATCGCTGGGGAAATTGGCGGCGAGAGTCACCCGGTCGCCGTCGGCGAAGTCACCTGGCTTGGCGTAGAACACCCCGTACGGGCTTCCACCCCCATAGGTGGTGCTCGCTGCACCCGCCGAGCTGGCTGTGCCCGTCAAGAGGGCGGCCACGATGGACAGAAAAAGGGCGTACGGCAGCAGCGATCGGCGCATACCAGGCTCCTGAGAACTAGGAAGTTTGGATGGTGCGTTTCCCCGATTGGCCGTCCACGTTAACTACCGTCATGGCGCTCCGCAGACGATTGAGTAATTCAGTCCACTTCTCGCTGGACGCGACACCCCGTATGCGGTACAAGCGCACCGAAAAATCAGTGTGAAAGAAATTCAGGGCTGAATGCGGTGCCGTCGACCGCATCGACACGCCGGCCCTCCCATGCTCCGGTGTGAGCGATGACCTCCAGGGCATCTGCTGCGGCACGGGAATTTGCCATCCGCACATGACGCAGGGTGACAAATCGCGGGACCCGCTCCAGCTTGATGCGGATCCGGACCGCGTAACCCAGGCTGCCGTAGGAGTTCGGGAAGGTGTCGAACAAATCCGCGTGGTCACCGTCAGGTGCCGCCGTGACGATCTCGCCGGATCCGGTCAAGATGTCCATCTCGAGCACGGACTCGTGCGGGAGTCCATGGCGAAAGGACGTCGACTCGATGCCCAGACCCGTGACCGCGCCGCCCAGGGTGATGGTGCGCAGCTGCGGGACCACGTACGGGATGAGACCGTGCGGCAGGGTCTCGTCGACGAGCGACTCGTAGGTGCAGATGCCCTGCACATCGGCGGTCTGCGCCACGGTGTCGATGGCGATGACGCCGTCGAGTCCCGACACGTCGAGCCCGGGGGCATCGTTGGCCGACCGGGGACGAAAGAGGTTGGACGTCTTCTTCGCGAGCCGCACCCGCTGGCCGGGACCGATCGCCGCGTACGAGGTCAGCAGTACCTCGACAGCGTTCGCGTGCTGCTCCCACCCCTTCATGGCGACTAGCTCCCGCCCGAGTCGCTCCCGAGGTGGCGGAGTGCGGCTGCGTATCCATCCAGCCCCATCCCGACCACGACGGCCGCGGCGATATCGCTGATGTAGGAGGTGTGCCGAAACGGCTCGCGTGCATGCACGTTCGACAGGTGCACCTCGATCAGTGGTTCAGTGAGCTGGCTGGCGGCATCACGCACCGCGACGGAGGTGTGCGTCCACGCTCCGGCGTTGAGCACGACCGGCGAGCGAGTGTCGGCCGCCTCATGCAACCAGCCGATCATCTCGGCTTCGTCATCGGTCTGGCGGACCTCGACGTCGAGGCCGACCTCGACTGCGACCGCCTCGCAACGTGCGACGAGATCGGCGTAGGTGGCTGTGCCGTACACGTCGGGTTCGCGCACGCCGAGCCGGCCCAGGTTGGGTCCGTTGAGGACGAGGACGGTCATCAGGGGGTCTCCAGCTGCCAGACGGGTGCTTCGCTGCCGACACTGTCACCGGTAGCACTCAGATCGTACGGGCCCGCACACGTGAGCCGCTCCTCATCGCCCGCCAGCAGATCGGTGTCGCGCAGGGGCGGGGTGCGTGAGCTTCGGTGGTGAGCGACCGCAACGGTGACGAACCGGTCGTAGCGGCGAATCTTGTTGTCAGGCATAGCCCAGGTCGTGCAGGCGGTCGTCGTCGATCCCGAAGTGGTGAGCGATCTCGTGCACCACGGTGATGTTGACCTCTTCGACGACATCGGCCTCGGTGTCGCAGATGGCCAGGGTCGGATGCCGAAACACCACGATGCGGTCAGGCAGTGCGCCGCCGTAGGACGAGTCGCGCTCGGTCAGCGGGATGCCGTCGTAGACGCCGAGCAGGTCAGGGTCGTCGGCAGGTGGGTCGTCCTCGATGAACAGCACGACGTTGTCGAGCAGCCTGGCCAGCTCGTCGGGGACCCCGGCCAACGCCTGTTCAGCCAGCGCGGCGAAGCGCTCCTCACTGACCTCGACCATGCACCCATCCTCCCTGAGTGTCGACGGCGACAGCACCCCGTATGCTGTTCGGGTCCCGGCCCCCATCGTCTAGCGGCCTAGGACGCCGCCCTTTCACGGCGGTAGCACGGGTTCGAATCCCGTTGGGGGTGCTCTGAAAGGCTTCGGATGTCCCAGCAGCACCAGATCGGCGCCCGTACCAAGGCCTCGGCACTGAACCGTGTGCAACGACGCGTC
>NZ_JBAVCB010000144.1:0-6562 GCF_049586495.1 Aeromicrobium sp.
GCCCTGGTCGCTCGAGCCTTCCCGCGGTCGCGCGTCGTGGGGTACGACGTGGGGGCGCCCGAGCCATCCCCCGACCGACCGGACAACTTCGAGCTGCGCGTGGCCGATGCCCGCGACCTTCCGGACGATGGCCCCTTCGACTTCGTCTACTGCCTCGATGCTCTGCATCACCTGGGGGATCCGACCCGTTCGCTCGCTCAGATGCGCAAGATCCTCGCCCCGGACGGCGTGCTGATGCTGGCCGAAACCGATCTGACCGGAGACCTGGCTCAGGACGTCCAGCACCCGTTTGCCACCATCACGTATTCCTCCGGTGTTCTCTACTGCCTGCAGGAGAGCCTTGCAGCGGGCGGCGGTCCGCACTCGGGTGGGGACGGACGACCGTGGATCGAGGAAGCGCTGGCCGAGGTCGGATTTGACGACGTGTCCGTGACGGCGTCGCCGACCGGATTCGCGATCTTCGTTGCCACGGCCGGCCGCTGATCGCTCATCCTTAGGCAAGTTCAGGTGGGCGGAGTGGGCGTGGGTGGGCCCCGTGGGACTTGAACCCACAACCCGCGGATTAAAAGTCCGCTGCTCTGCCAATTGAGCTAGAGGCCCCAGTGATGTTGCTCGCGAGCAACTATCGCAGATTCGTTCAGGGAAGTGAGCCGAGGATGGCGCGGACGGACGCATCGAGCATGCGGCTCAGACCCTCGATGAGCTGCTCGCGCGGCGCCGGTGGGTCATCGGCCAGCCATTGGGTCACGGCCGCGTCAATCATGCCGACCAAGCCAAGCGCCAGGACCTTGTTGACCGGCACGGCTGGATCGACCGCGCCGGACTCGACCATCTCGTCCACGATCTGCAGACCGATGTCAGCGATCGCGTCCTTGACCCCGGACACGGCATGCGTGGTGCGCCCGGTCTCGTGCGCGCGAACGAACGCGTACAGAGCCGGATTCTCCTCGATGAAATCCAGGTACGAGGTCAATGCCTTGCGGAGGCTGGCACTGATACCGGCCGACATGTCGAGGTGGGCGACGAGGTGGCCCAGAATCATGCCGGTGATGCGCTTGGTGATCGCTTCGTCCAGGTCCTCGCGATCCGTGAACTGACGGTAGACAACTTGGCGAGTGACGCC
Source organism: Aeromicrobium sp. (assembly GCF_049586495.1). Classification (GTDB taxonomy): domain Bacteria; phylum Actinomycetota; class Actinomycetes; order Propionibacteriales; family Nocardioidaceae; genus Aeromicrobium. The sequence continues at coordinate 1,124 of NZ_JBAVCB010000144.1, forward strand.
GGCGGCCTGGGCGATGTCGTGAAGGCGGGTCTGGGGACCCATGGTGCCGATCACCTCGATCGCCACGTCCACGATGGACTGGCGGCGCCGTTCGCGGTGGCCGGACCAGCGCGTGGCACGCCCGTCCTGCTCGGGGGCGCTGTCGGGCGTGGGGTCGGTGGTCACACGCACACCCTTGCAAGTATCTCGTACCCGGCGCAACTGTTACGTTACGTAACAGTTTTTCGTTGACCCAGGGTCGCGAGCATCAGATCGCTTCCGTTCGCGGCTACTCCTGACTGGTGACGAAAGAGTCTTGACGACGACTCGCGGCGCGATAGCCACGGGTGAGGAATTCGCCGATCTCGTGCAGCTCGGTGCGCAGCTCGTCGTCACTGAGCTCGGTGGGGGCCAGGACGGCGCCGGTCAGTGCCTGAGTGATCGCCGAGCCCCACACCAGCGCTTGTGCGTCAGGCGAGCTGGAGGTGATCATCGCGTCGATCCGACCGGTGAGCCGTTGGGCCGGCTCCCAGACGGCGGGATTTCCGAGAGCTGCACCATCGCGCGACAACCAGGCCGCTACGCGGCGGTGTCCGATCAGGTAGTCGATGTACAGGCTGAGCGCCTTCTTTCGCCGTGTCGATTCAGCATGCACCGACTCGGCCTCGGTGAGCACCTCTTCCAACCGGTCGAAAGCTGGCGTGATCACAGCGGCGAGCAACTCGTCCTTGGACTTGAAGTGGTAGTAGACCGCCGCCTTGCTGACGCCCAGACGGTCGCCGATCATCTGCAGCGACGTCCCAGCGAAACCGTGCTCGAGGAACAGGTCGAGCGCGGCTTCGGCGAAGCGGTCCCGAGCGGTCGCAGGCTCGGACGTCTGAGTGGCCATGCCCCCACTGTAGCCAAGGCCCTTGACGTTCGGCAAGCCGATGCCTTGACAGACGTGAAGTAAGGCACCTGTCGATCGACAAGGCGTTAACTTGACAATCGGTAAGGAGGGCGTCAGAGTTGACTTGCCGATCGGTTAGTTCGGCGAGGACCCCTAAAGTCCTTCACCTTTTTCAGACTTGGAGTCGCCACCATGGCCTCGTTCCTCTACCGCATCGGGCGCATGGCGTTCGAACGACGCAAGGCCGTGCTGCTGGCCTGGGTCGTCCTCATCGCCCTCGTCGGCGGATTGGCCGGCGCGTTCGGCAAGAGCGCCGACGCGCAGCTCACCATTCCCGGCGTCGAGTCCGTCACCGCCACCGAGACGCTTCAGGAGCGATTCCCGCAAGGCGGGGCAGGCGGCGCGGAGGCACGCATCGTCTTCGAAGCGCCTGACGGTCAGTCGGTCACCGATCCGGCCAACCAGGCTGCAATCGAGAAGACTGTCGACGACGTCGCTGACGGCGACCAGGTGGCCGCGGCAGCCAACCCGTTCGAGACCAACGCGGTCTCTCCCGATGGGAGCGTGGCTTACTCGACGGTCACGTACACCGCGCAGTTCGACGAGATCACCGAGGCGTCCCGTGATCAGCTCATCGAAGCCGGCGAAGGGGCGGAGACGGCCGGCCTGACCGTTGAGCTGGGTGGCGAGGCCACCGTGGCGGAGGCCGAGCAGAGCGCGACGGAAGCCATCGGCGTTCTCGTCGCCCTGCTGGTCCTCGCTGTCACCTTCGGCTCGATGCTCGCAGCAGGCATGCCGCTGCTGACCGCTCTGGTGGGCGTGGGCGCCGGCATGGCGGGCGTCACTGCGCTCTCGGCAGTCGTCGATCTCACGAGCACCGCACCCACCCTGGGTCTCATGATCGGCCTTGCGGTCGGCATCGACTACGCCCTGTTCATCTCGATCCGTCACAAGGAACAGATGGCGAATGGCATGTCGGTCGAGGATTCTGCGGCGACGGCTGTCGCCACCGCCGGCAGCGCCGTCGTCTTTGCCGGCGCCACCGTGATGATCGCCCTCGCCGGTTTGGCCGTCGTCGGCATCCCGTTCCTCACCTCGATGGGTCTGGTCGCCGCCGGCATGGTCGGCGTGGCCGTGCTGGTCGCCCTCACCCTCGTTCCTGCGCTGATGGGATTCTCCGGTGATCGGTTCAACCGCTGGCCCGTCCCGGGTCTGCGCAAGCGCCAGGCCGACCTCAGTACCAAGAAGTCGATGGGAACGCGTTGGGCCAAGATCGTCACCAAGCGCCCGGTCGCCTTTCTCGTGGCCGGCGTGGTCGGCTTGGCCACCTTGGCCATCCCGGTGCTCGACCTGCGTCTCGGGCTTCCCGATGACGGCAACCTGAACGAGAGCACCACGCAGCGCCAGGCCTATGACACGCTGGCGGACGGCTTCGGCCCGGGCTTCAACGGTCCGCTGACCGTCGTGGTCGATGCCCAAGTCACCGACGACCCGCAGGCGGCTGCCACGGTCGCTGCTGATCAGATCGGTGAGCTGGCCGATGTGGCAGCCGTTGCTCCGCCAATCTTCAACGAGGCGGGCGACACCGCGATCATCTCGGTGATCCCGTCCAGCGGTCCGTCCGATGCCGACACCAAGGCTCTGGTCGGTGACATCCGTCAGCTCGGCTCCGACATCGGCTCCGACACGGGCGCGGACATCGCCGTCACGGGCAATACCGCCATCGGCATCGACATCTCGGACAAGCTGACCGACGCCTTGCCGATCTTCCTGATCGTCGTGGTCGGCCTGTCCTTGTTGCTGCTGACCATCGCGTTCCGCTCAATACTGGTCCCGCTCAAGGCGACCGGCGGGTTCCTGCTCAGCCTGGCTGCCACCTTCGGCGCTCTCGTGGCCGTGTTCCAGTGGGGCTGGTTGGCCGAGCTGATCGGCGTGGAGCAGACCGGACCGATCATCAGCTTCCTGCCCATCTTGTTGATCGGTCTGCTGTTCGGCCTCGCGATGGACTACGAGGTGTTCCTGGTCAGCCGGATGCGTGAGGACTACATCCACGGGGACTCGCCCACCGAGGCGGTCATCGGTGGCTTCCGTCACGGAGCCCGCGTGGTCACGGCAGCAGCCCTGATCATGGCCTCGGTCTTCGCAGGATTCATCCTCGGCGGGGACCCCACGATCAAGAGCATCGGCTTCGCGCTGGCGTTCGGCGTGCTGATCGACGCCTTCGTGGTCCGCATGATGATCGTGCCGGCACTCATGACTCTCATGGGGCACAAGGCCTGGTACCTCCCGGCCTGGCTCGATCGGATCCTGCCCGACGTCGATATCGAGGGGGCCAAGCTCGATCACCGCACAGCAGATGCCGACGCTGAGCTCGACGCCCTCTTCACCTCGATGAAAGAGGACCTCGAACCGGTCGGTCAGGTCCACGCCTGACCGACCAGCAGGTGATGTGGTCGCCGCGGCCCGCACGCGGCGGCCCCACCACCGTCCACTCGTCCCTCCAGCCCACCCAACCCATCGATCGGTTCAAGGAGCACCATGACTGCCAGTGACCTTCAGCCCGTGGCGGACGACGGGGACGCCTGGGTGGGTAGCCGCACATCGCCGCGCGCAGCTCGGCGTGCCGTCACCGGCAGGTGCTCGCCTCGACCCACGGCTGGTCGGCTGTCGACCTCGGCCCCCTGACGCCACCCCCTACAGCACTCGAAACAGCGTCACCAGCCGTCCGAGGAGGACACACATGAGTTCCACCCCAGCGATTGAGACTCACGATCTGACCAAGAACTTCGGCGACTTCACCGCCGTGGAAGACCTCGACCTCACCGTCGACGAGGGTGAGGTGTTCGGGTTTCTTGGTCCCAACGGAGCGGGGAAGTCCACCACCATCCGCACTTTGCTCGACCAGATCCGACCCACGTCCGGCTCGGCCCGCGTCCTGGGCATGGACAGCCGCGCCGACTCGCTGGCGATCCGCTCGGAGATCGGCTACGTGCCCGGCGACCTTGCCCTGTACAAGAACCTGACCGGGGCGCAGACGCTGAAGTACTTCGCGCGGTTGCGGGGCGGCGTCGACCAGACGTTCGTCGACGGCCTGGCCGAGCGCTTGCAGGCTGACCTGTCGAAGAAGATCAGCGAGTACTCGACCGGCAACCGGCAGAAGATCGGACTGATCCAGGCCTTCATGCACAAGCCCCGGCTGCTGATCTTGGACGAGCCTAACGCCGGACTCGATCCGCTCATCCAGCAGGAGTTCATCACGATGCTGCGCGAGGTCCGCGACGACGGTCGCACGGTGTTCCTCTCCTCACACACTCTGTCCGAGGTGGAGCAGGTCGCGACGCGCGTCGCCATCATCCGGCACGGAAAGCTCGCTGCCGTTGAGCGGATCGACGACCTCAAGGCCAAGGCCATCCGTCGCCTCGACCTGCAGTTCGCAGCGGCCGTCCCAGCGGACCTGTTCGACGCCGTGCCCGGTGTGCGGGAAGCCGACATCAGCGAGGATCAGGCCGCCGTGGCCTTCGACGGGCCGATCAACCCGATCCTGCACGCCGCGATGGCGCACGAGCTGGTCGATCTGCACACCCGCGACGCAGACCTCGAAGAGATCTTCCTCGCCTACTACCGCGACACCGAAAAGGTGACCTCTCGATGAGCGCTGATCTGCTGACTCGCGACCTGAGCGACCGCCGCGTGCCCGTCGCTGCCATCACCGCTGGGCTCGCGATCTTCTCCATCGTCGGCCTCGGCGCCGCCTCCGGCCTGGAGGACACCGTTGCTGACCTCACCGAGAACATGCCGGAAGCCCTCACCGCCTTCATCCCGGCGGACGTGCCGGGTGGCTACGTCGTGGGTGAGGTGTTCAACCTCGTCGCACCGCTGGTGCTGGTCGCCTATGCCGTGATGTCGGGTGCGTCGGCCGTGGCCGGCGAGGAGGACAGCGGCACCATGTCGGTGCTGATCTCTCAGCCCGTGTCGCGGACCCAGGTGCTGGCGGCCAAGGCCGTCGGGCTGCTGACCTCGCTACTCGTGCCGATCATCATCTTCGGTGCAACTGCGCTCCTCGCGTCCAACTGGTTCGACACCGGGCTGACCGCTGGCAACATCGCGGCCACCTGCCTGCACCTGTTCGTGATGGCGGCGTTCTTCGGCGCCCTGGCGCTGGCCGTCGGCGGCCTGACCGGGAATCCAAGCCTCGCCGCCATGGTCGGCGGTGCGGTGGCCGCCGTGGCCTACATGTTGGACGCCATGCTGCCACTGGCCGATCTGGACGGTTGGGCACGTCTCAGCCCTTGGTACTACTACGCGTCCAGCACGCCGCTGGCCAATGGCATCGAATTCGCACACGTCCTCGTGCTCGTGGCGGGAACGGCGATCGCGACAGCCGTCGCCTTTGTCAGCTTTGAGCGCCGCGACCTGAAGGGATGAGCGCCATGACCACGACCACCCGGACTCGCCGGCCGGCTGCCGGACAGTTCCTGGCCGTCACGGGGCACGCCGTCCGCGAACGTCTACCTCTGGCTGGAGTCGTGGCCGTCATCGTCGCCGGCCTCGGCGTCATGACCGGCTCGGTG
>NZ_JBAVCB010000145.1:0-10975 GCF_049586495.1 Aeromicrobium sp.
CCCGCGGGTCGCGGCGTGGGGGGATCCGCGCATCGTGCTGCGCTGCGGTGTGCGACAGCCGCCGGAGCTGGGACCGACATCACGCTGCGACGACGTGGACGGCGTCGGCTGGTTCACCCAGAAGCGCGACGGCGGAGGGCGTCTGTTCACCACGATCGGGCGCGACCCGGACGTGAGTGTCGAGGTGCCCGCGACCTACCAGCCGGCCGCCGCGGCGCTCATCGACGTGGCCGACGCGATCACGACCGGTTCGACCGCCACCGACCCGTGCGTGTGAGCGGTCAGCGCAGGCCGGTGTCGCGGTGCAGCGCGAGTGCGATGAGGCGCTCGACCAGCTCGGCGTAGGACACGCCCGTGGCCTCCCACAGACGAGGGAACATCGAGAACGGCGTGAATCCAGGCATCGTGTTGATCTCGTTGATGACGAGGCCGTCGTGCGTCAAGAAGAAGTCGACCCGCGCCAGACCCTCGGCACCGATCGCCTCGAAGGCCTGTACCGCGTACGTGCGGATGCGATCGGAGTCGGTCTGGGAGATGTCTGCCGGGATCACGTTGGTGCTCGACCCGTCGAGATACTTGGCCTCGAAGTCGTAGAACTCGTGCTCCGTGTCGGCGTCGACGGTGATCTCGCCGACCACGCTGGCCACCGGAATGCCATCAAGGCCCTGCATGACTCCGCACTCGACCTCGCGCTTGTTGCGGGCGGCTGCCTCGACGATGACCTTGGGATCGAACTCGCGAGCCGCTTGAACAGCGGCGTCGAGGTGGTCCCATGACTCGACCATCACGACGCCGGAGCTGGAACCGGCTCTGGCCGGTTTGACGAACACCGGCAGACCCAGCGCGCGGACGCGCGCCTCAGCGCGGGCCCGGTCCTTCTTCCACTGCCACGGCATGATCGTGACGTGGGCCAGCTGAGGGAGCCCGGCGGCCGCGAAGACCGTCTTGGTGAACGGCTTGTCCATGCCGACCGAGCTGGCCAGCACTCCGGCACCGACGTACCGGACGTCTGCCATCTCCAGCAAACCCTGGACGGTGCCGTCCTCGCCCCACGGACCGTGCAGGAGGGGGAAGACGACATCGGCGGTGCGCAGCTCTTCCCAGGCGAAGTCCGGCAGGTCATCGCGGACCTCGGGGAGCGTGCCGGGAGCGACATCGGCCCAGTCGGCCGTCTCGCGCACCCAGCGCCCCTCGCGCGTGATGCCGACCGGGCGCACGTCGTATCGCTCGCGATCGATCACGGCCAGCACTTCGTGGGCAGTGAGGCACGAGACGCCGTGCTCGCTGCTGCGGCCGCCGAAAACGACCATCAAGATCGGCCTGACAGTGCCGGGAGTGACTTGGCTCATTGCCCAGAACCCTACCGGCGTGTACACAGGGGTTCATGCCCGGACGCGAGTTGTCACCTTCCACCATTGCCGTCGCCTCTGGGCGGCCTCCGCGCGAGCCCGGGCGCCCCCTCAACTCGCCGATCACCATGGCCACGGCCCTGGTCCCTGGCGGTGATGCGGAGTACGCCCGTTTCGGCAACCCGACCTGGGACTCCTTCGAGCAGATCCTCGGTGATCTGGAAGGCGGCCGCGCGCTGGCCTTCTCCTCCGGGATGGCTGCTTCGACCGCCGTCATCGACCTCGTGCCGCTGAAGGGCACTGTCGTGGCCCCCCGCGGGGCCTACGCCGGCACGCTGGATCTGTTGCACGACCGGGCCAGGCGCGGGTACTTCGAGCTCGTTCTCATCGATGTCGACAACACTCCGGAGACCGTCAACGCGGTCGAAGCCGCCGACCTCGCGTGGATCGAGACTCCGACCAATCCGGCGCTGCTGGTCGCTGATCTCGCAGCGATCGGCCAAGCGGCTGATCGGTCGGGCGCGGCCATCGCGGTGGACAACACGTTCGCGACGCCTCTGCGGCAGCGTCCGCTGAACTCCGGGGCCGACTTCGTCGTGCACTCGGCATCCAAGCTGTTGTCCGGTCACAGCGACGTGATGCTCGGGGCCGTCGTGACGAAGGACAAACGGGCGCATGACGCGATCCACCGCCGGCGCACCATGATGGGCGCCGTGCCGGGCGCGCTCGAGACCTTTCTCGCTGCCCGCGGCATGCGCACGCTGCACGTGCGGCTCGACCGCGCCGAGGCGAATGCCAAGGAACTGCATGCACGACTGTCGCGAATCCGCCAGGTGGTCTATTCCCGGTACCCCGGATTCGGCACGATCATCGCCTTCGAAGTCGCTGGTGGGCCGGAAGCCGCCGAGAAGATCACCCAGCTGAGCGAGATCATCGTCCACGCCACCAGTCTCGGCGGAGTGGAGTCCACCTGGGAGCGGCGCCGGCGCCACCCGGCCGAGCCACAAGCCGTGCCAGAAGGCCTCATTCGACTCTCAGTGGGCATCGAGGACGTCGATGACCTGTGGCTGGACATCGAGACCTGCCTCGCCGCCCTGACCTGATCGGGTCGCAGGCGGCTCGGTCAGTCCGTCTCGGGCTTGGCCTTGCGCGAGATCATGGCATCGACCAGCTCAGCTGGCGTCATGGTGCCGGCGATCAACGCTGCCACGTGCTCGACGATCGGCATCTCGACGCCGTGCATCTTGGCGAGCTCGCTGACCGAGCGACAGGACTTCACGCCTTCAGCCACCTGGCGGGTCTCGGCGGTGACCTCCTCGAGGGTCATGCCGCTACCGAGCTTTTCTCCGAACGTGCGGTTGCGCGACAGCGGTGAGGAGCACGTGGCCACCAGGTCGCCCATGCCGGCCAGACCCATGAACGTCGCCGGATCGGCACCGATCGCGACGCCGAGGCGGGCACCTTCGGCGAGGCCGCGAGTGATGATCGACGCCTTGCAGTTGTCGCCGTAACCGAGGCCCACTGCGACGCCCACGGCCAGCCCGACAACGTTCTTGGTGGTGCCGGCCAGCTCGCAACCGATCACGTCGGTGTTCGTGTACGGACGAAATGCGGGCGTGTGGCACAGCTGTTGCACGCGTTCGGCGACGTGCTCGACCTCGCACGCCACCACGCTCGCAGCCGGCTCGCGCTGCGCGATCTCCCGCGCCAAGTTGGGGCCGGAGACGACGGCGATGCGCTCGGGTCCGGCGCCGGTCACCTCTGCGATGACCTCGCTCATGCGCATGTGGGTTCCCAGCTCGACGCCCTTCATCAGGCTGACCAGGACGGCCCGCTCAGGGATGTGGGCAGCCCAGTTCTCCAGGTTGTTGCGCAGCTGCTGGCTCGGCACGGCCAGCACGACCAGCTCGGCGTCGGCCAGGGCTTCAGCCGGATCCGATGTCGCCGAGATGGCGTCAGGCAGCTCGACTCCCGGCAGGTAGTCGGTGTTCTGGTGCCTGCTGTTGATGGTCTCGCAGACCTCGTCGCGACGACCCCACATCCGCACCTCGTTGCCGGCGTCGGCCAGCACCAGCGCGAACGCGGTACCCCACGATCCTGCTCCCATCACGGCGATCTGTGCCATCAGCCCTCCAGGCTCTGGTTGGTTGCTCTGCTGCGCAGCGTGCGCACGTCGATGCGCGGACCGGTCGGCAGCTCACCACGCAATTCAGCCATCATGGCAGTCAAGGTGTCCATCAGGCGTTCGGTGGCGCCGTGAAGCACCTCGTCGGTCAGAGGTTGACCCGTGAATTCGGACAGATCGAGGGCTGGCCCGACCCGGACGTGGATCGTCTTGCGCGGGATGAGCTTGGGCATCTTGGTGTAGGGCCACAGGATCTCCTGCGCGCCTGACTGCATCAGCGGGATCAGCGGCCGACCTGTCATCAAGGCGATGCGGACAGCGCCGGTGCGACCGGTCATGGGCCAACCCAGCGGATCACGTGTGATGGTGCCCTCGGGGTAGACCGTGACGACCTCCCCTGCCTCGACGGCGGCGCACGCATCGCGAACGGACTCCGCAGCTGCCCCGGGCTCGGTGCGATACACGGGAATCTGACGAGCTGCACGCATCAACCGACCCAGTCCGGGCACGCCGAACAGTGTGTCCTTGGCCAGGAAGCGCGGCGGCAGATCCTGGTCGTACAGGAAATGTCCCAGCAGGATCGGATCAAGGTGCGACACGTGATTGGGCGCCAGCACGTACCCGCCCTCAGCGGGAAGATTCTCCAGACCCTGCCAGTCGCGCTTCGTCAGCATCATGAGCCACGGGCGAACGATGAAAGCGAATCCCCAGATGGCGCGAGGCATGGGCCGGTGCTGCATGGCCGACACCCTACTCAGACGCATGTCGGCTCCCGACGTGCCAGGCGGGTCCGGGGGGTCAGAGAGTCGCAGGCTTGAACGAGGGTCGGGCAGCCTCGTAGCTGTCGATGTCGCCGGCATGACTCAGCGTGATCGCGACGTCGTCGAGGCCCTCGAGCAGGCGCCAGCGGGTGTAGTCGTCGATCGTGAAGGAGTCCTTGATCGCGTCAACGCCCTCGCCTGCCTGCACCGTGCGGGTCTCGAGATCGACGGTGACCGACGCGCCGGGGAACTCATCGAGGTAGTCCCACAAGCGCTGCACGACGGTGTCGTCGACCTGCGCCGCGAGCAACCCAGCCTTGCCGGAGTTGCTGCGGAAGATGTCACCGAAACGCGGTGAGATGACGACCTTGAACCCGTAGTTCTGCAGTGCCCACACGGCGTGCTCGCGGGAGGATCCGGTTCCGAAGTCCGGTCCGGCCACCAGCACGGTCGCGTTGGCATAGGCGCCTTGGTTGAGCACGAACGAAGGGTCGTTGCGCCAGGCCGAGAACAGGCCCTCCTCGAAGCCGTCCCGGGTGACCTTCTTGAGCCACACGGCGGGGATGATCTGGTCGGTGTCGACGTTGCTGCGGCGCAGCGGGGCGCCGACGCCGGTGTGCGTGGTGAACTTCTCCATGGATCAGGCTCCTGACTTCTCGAGTTCGGCCAGATCGGCAGGACCGGCCAGGTGGCCGAAGATCCCGGTGGCCACGGCGACGTCGGGCGAGACCAGGTGGGTTCGTCCGCCCTTGCCTTGGCGACCCTCGAAGTTGCGATTCGACGTCGAGGCCGCGCGCTCTCCCACCATCAGCTGGTCGGGGTTCATCCCCAGGCACATCGAGCATCCGGCGCCGCGCCACTCGGCGCCAGCGTCCTTGAAGATGGTGTCCAGACCCTCGGCCTCGGCTTGCAGCCGCACCCGCACCGATCCCGGCACCACGAGGATGCGAGTGTCGGCGGCGACGACGTGACCCCTGATCAGGTCGGCAGCGACGCGCAGGTCCTCGATCCGGCCATTGGTGCACGACCCGATGAAGACGGTGTCGACCTGGATGTTCTTCATCGGGGTCCCAGCCTCAAGGCCCATGTAGACCAGCGCGTTCTCCGCCGCAATACGTTCGTTGTCGTCCTCGAACGAGGCCGGATCGGGCACCTGGCCCGACAACGGCACGCCCTGGCCGGGGTTGGTGCCCCACGTGACGAACGGCGTGATCTGGCTGGCGTCAATCGTGATGACCTTGTCGAACGTGGCGTCGTCGTCGGTGACGAGGTTGTCCCAGTAGGCGACAGCGGCGTCCCAGTCCGCACCCGTGGGCGCGCTCGGGCGACCCTCCAGGTAGTCGTAGGTGACCTGGTCCGGAGCGATCAGACCGGCCTTGGCGCCCCACTCGATCGACATGTTGCAGATCGTCATGCGCGCTTCCATCGACAGCCGGCGGATGGCCTCGCCGCGGTACTCCACAATGTAGCCCTGGCCACCGCCGGTGGTCTCCTGCGTGATGAGCGAGAGGATCAAGTCCTTCGCGGTCGATCCGACCGGAAGCTCGCCCTCGACGTCGACAGCCATCATCTTGGGCCGCGCCTGCGACAGTGACTGCGTGGCGAGCACGTGCTCGACCTCGGAGGTACCGATGCCGAAGGCGATCGACCCGAACGCGCCGTGCGTCGAGGTGTGCGAGTCGCCGCAGACGATGGTCATGCCCGGCTGGGTCAGCCCCAGCTGTGGTCCTACGACGTGCACGATGCCCTGGTCGACGTCTCCCATGGGGTGCAGACGGACGCCGAACTCCGCACAGTTGCTCCGCAGCGTCTCGACCTGCAGACGCGAGACGGGATCGGCGATCGGCTTGTCGAGGTCGGTCGTGGGGATGTTGTGATCCTCGGTCGCCAGCGTCAGATCCGGGCGACGCACCCCGCGGCCCGAGAGACGCAGACCGTCGAAGGCCTGCGGGCTCGTGACCTCGTGGATGAGGTGGAGGTCGACATACAGCAGATCCGGCTCGCCGTCGTGACGGCGCACGACGTGGTCGTCCCACACCTTCTCGGCCAGTGTCCTACCCATGACGTCTCCTCGTCTCGATGCTGGTGCCCGACAGGTGCGTCGTGTCCCGCAGTTGCGTCTCACAATGCGATACGGCAATATCAAGGCATGGACAACTCTAGCGGAGTCGGCGTTCTCGACAAAGCCGCCCTGGTGCTCGCCGCCCTTGAACCTGGCCCGGCGACGCTGGCCGGGCTGGTCGCCAGCACCGGTCTCGCCCGCCCGACCGCGCATCGACTGGCCGTCGCACTCGAGCATCATCGACTGGTCGCTCGCGACATGCAAGGACGATTCATGCTCGGCCCCCGCCTCGGCGAGCTGTCGGCGGCTGCTGGCGAAGACCGCCTGCTGGCCGCGGCCGGACCCGTTCTGGCACGCTTGCGCGACATCACCGGGGAGTCCGCGCAGCTGTTCAGGCGCCAGGGCGATCTCCGCGTGTGCGTCGCTGCTGCCGATCGCCCCACGGGTCTGCGCGACTCCATTCCAGTCGGCAGCCAGCTGACGATGTCCGCTGGCTCCGCGGCCCAGGTGCTGTTGTCGTGGGAAGACCCTGAGCGGATGAACAAGGGGCTGATGAAGGCGACCTTCGCGGCCGCCGAGCTGTCAGCCGTTCGCAAGCGCGGCTGGGCGCAGAGCGTCGGCGAGCGGGAGAACGGCGTGGGCTCCGTCTCCGCGCCGGTCCGCTCTCCGTCCGGCAAGGTGGTGGCAGCCGTGTCGGTCTCCGGACCGCTAGAACGACTCACCCGTCAACCGGGACGGATGCATGCCCCGGCCGTCGTGGCGGCCGCTGAGCGACTCGGTCAGAGCCTGCGCCGTGTCACCTGATGTGATGACCTGCTGATCTACGCGCCCTACTTCAGCGCAGCCAGCAACTGCGCCTTCGTCATGCGCGAATATCCGGACACGTTCTTTGAACGCGCCTCGGCGCGCAGTTGCGCGACCGTCCACGACGAGTCGGCTGACGAGGTGGAACCACCGGTCTCGGCGACCTTCTGCGTCGCTGGGGCGACCGCGGACTGTGCCTTCCCCATCAGCTTGCGCGCCTCCTTCTCGACCGCGCGGACAGCCTCCTTGGCCTTGGCCACCTGCTCGTCGAGCTGCTTGAGCAGGGCGTCGCGCTGCTTCTCGGCGACCTTGACCTGCTTGGACAACTTCTTGACCTGCTTGGACAGATCGTCCACGAGCGCGTCGGTCTTGGATCGGGTCGACGTGCGGGACTTCTTCTTCGTGGCCACGGGTCCTCCTCGGTGTGATGTGTCACACATCCTGTCGGATGCGGCCGCTCAGCAGAAGCCCCTGACCGGTTCTCAGAACAAACCGGGGTTCTCCAGCTGCAGCAAGGTCTGCTTGCACTCCAGTCCCCCGGCGTAGCCGGTGAGCGTGCCATCAGCACCGATGACCCGATGACACGGCACCACGATGGGGATCGGATTCGACCCGTTGGCCGACCCGACCGCACGCGACACGGCGCTGTCGTAGCCAAGCCGGCGGGCGATCTCGCCGTACGTCGCGGTCTCGCCGTACGGGATGTGCTGGAGCTCGGACCAGACCTTCTGCTGGAACTCCGACCCATCTCGAGCCAGCGGGAGGTCGAAGACGGTGCGCTCCCCCGCGAAGTACTCGGTCAGCTGCACCTCGGCGCGGTCCAGCAGCGGATGGTCGGAGCGCTGGCCGGCTGGGTGGGCGTCGAAGTTGATCGCGGTGATCAGATCGGCCGACACGCGGATGCGCAGGCCACCGATCGGTGAGTCCATCCATCGTGAGGTCATGACGGGGTCCTTTCCAGGGCGCCGCTTGCGCGCCACAGATGCATGCCGGCATAGGAGCGCCAGGGGCGCCACCGGTCAGTGTGGTCGATACCGCGACTGTCCAGCTCGCGTCGCAGCACCAGATCAGTGGTCAACAGCACGTCGGGGTGCGCCAACGCACGCATCATGACGTAGTCAGCGGTCCAGGGACCAATGCCTCGCATGGCGAGCAGCTGCTCACGCACTGCGTCGCGATCGACCCCGGGATGCAGCTGGAGTGAGCCGTCCGCCACGGAAGACGCGACGGCAATGATCGAATCGGCCCGGGACCGCGGCATGCCAAGATCTCCGGGGGCGGCGGCCGCCAGCGCCTCCGGTGCCGGGAAAGCATGAGTGAGCCCGTGAACTGAGGCCAGCGCGAAGTCGACCCGCGTGCCGTGCACCGGAATCTGACGTCCGAGCACCGTGTTGGCACCGGCGACCGACACTTGTTGACCGACGATGGTGCGCACCGTGACCTCGAAGCCGTCGACGTGCGAGGGAACCCGCAGGCCGGGCGTGGCTGCCACGAGCGGAGCCAGGTGCGGGTCCTCGGCGAGCGCGGCATCGATGGCGACCGGATCAGCGTCCAGATCGAGCATGCGTCGCACCCGGCTGATCGCGACGGACACGTCGCGAAAATCAGCCAGCTCGAGCTCGCAGTCCACACGATCGTCGTGCAACGTCAGTGCCGCGACGCCGAGCCCATGCGGTAGCCGGAGCACCCGGGCGTACGTGCGTCCCTGCACCGTGTCGACGCCGGGCAGCACGTGCGCCTCGAGGAAGTCCAGCAACGCGTCGGCGGCGAAGGGCTGGCGCACCGCCAGCCGCACCACGACCCGGCCGGACGGATCGCCGTGCCGACGGCCCCGCATCTGCGTAGGCGTCTGGGCGTAGGTTTGCCGGATCGAGTCGTTGAATTGGCGCACCGAGGCGAAACCGGACGAGAACGCAACATCGGCCATCTGCAGATCGGTGGTCTCGATCAGGACGCGAGCGACTTGAGCCCGACGGCTCCGAGCCAACGCCAGCGGACCCGCGCCCAGCTCGGCCGAGACCATGCGGGTGAGGTGACGCGGGCTGTAGCCGAGCCGGTCGGCCAAACCTGCGACTCCTTCACGCTCGATGACACCGTCGCCAATCAGCTGCATGGCGCGTCCGACCGCGTCGGCCCGGACATTCCATTGCGGCGACCCTGGCGTGGTGTCCGGACGGCATCGTCGGCACGCACGATACCCGGCATCCTCCGCCGCTGCCGCCGAGGCGTGAAAGCTGACATTCTGCGGCTTGGGCGAGACTGCCGGACACGACGGTCGGCAATAGATTCCCGTGCTGCTGACTGCGGTGTAGAAGACTCCGTCGAACCGGGCGTCGCGCGACTGCACGGCGCGATAGCAGCGGTCGTGATCGAGGTGCATGCCATCATCATGGCGGTCTGAGCCACCAGAATCTAGCGGAATTCGGACACTACGGTCTTCGCGACGAGCGCCCGGCTAGATCAATCCGCAGACGACTCCGACCACGACGGCACCCAGCAAAGGGTAGCCGGCGTTGATGACCCACAGACGGGGCGGCTTGCTGTCGTACAAGGCGTTCTGGCCCATGAGGGCGGCGATCGCGATGCCAACGGCGAGCCCGGCCTTGGCGCCGTGGCCAGCACCCGCGTCACGGGTGAAGTATTCGATGACGCCGGCAAGCACAAACCCGATGAGCACCGACACCGCCATGGTCGTGACGGGCGGCGCCTGCGGGCCCTCCCCCTCAGCGAAGGTGATGCCCATGTCTGCGGCCCACGGCTTGCGAAACAGTGCCGTGTACCAGATCGCGCCGAGAGCGAAAAACGCCACTCCGCCCACGAGCACTGCCACGATTGAGTAGTTGTCCATGATCACGCCACGTCCTTCACAGCGTCGTTGAGGGTGTCGATCGCGCCACTGGACGGTGCATTCTCCACACCGGTCCAGTCAGGCGAGGGCAGCACCTGTTCGGTTGATGTGCCGTTCTGAACGTCGCGAATTTTCGCGACGATCTCGTCGATGTTGTTGGGGACGGCCCGCCCGCACGCGTTGAGCTCTGACTCGATCCGCAGCGTCAGTCGCGGCTTGTTCGCAGCGACCGCGTCAGCCGTGGTGCCGGACTCGACCTTGCTGTCCGACAGGTCGGGGACATCGCCACAGACGTGGTAGACCCCGCCGCCGGTAGACCAGTAGACGGTGTCGGATCCGAGCAGCTGGATGACGGCCTGCTTCTCGGCGGTGTACTTCTCGATCGAGCTCGGATCGAAGTCGATTCCGATGACCGAAGCGATCAGCGCGACGACGATGCCCACCGCACCGGCGATGCCCTTTTGCGTCTTGTCCATGTCTTTGTTCAAGAAGATCACGATGATGATCGGCAGAAAAGCGATGATCGGAATGACAGCGCCGAGCTGATTCTGGACGAAGAAGCGCATCGTGTCCTGGCGCGACGCCGGGTCGAAGGTGTTGGCCTTCTTCCACAGGATCGAGCCGATCGCCACAGCAATGCCGTCGAGAACCAGCAGCACGATCAGGAGGACGAAAGCCCAGGTCGGGAAGCCGTTGCTGACCTGCAGCACGCCGCGGTCGTCGACCACTGCCTTCTCGGAAAGAATCGAGTCGTTGAGGAGCAGGCCGAAGATCGCACCCAGCTGAATGATGATGCCGAGCACCCACAACGACACCGCCACGATGCGCAGCTTCTTGGCTTGCACGCCGGACTCCGCCGAGGCCTTCCAAGTTCCCTTGTCGTGCAAGGTTCCTGCGGAAGAATCCTCGTCATTGCCGGCCATGAAGTCTCCTCGCTCGAGCGGAACGACCATCATGCTAGCGGCTACCGCCGGCACGGCGGCCACATCTGCGGACCGCCTCTAGCTGGCGACCACTTCGAACGAC
>NZ_JBAVCB010000146.1:0-26264 GCF_049586495.1 Aeromicrobium sp.
CCCTCTGCCGCCAGTCCATTCGATTTGTTACCAAATTTTCACATTCCTCTGACACGGTGTCTGAGAAGAGCCTATGGTGACGCATCCATTGCGTCGGGGGGCGCGCCACTCATTTTCCGCTTGAGGCGATCACCATGCGACGTTCACTCCCATTCTCCGCCATCATCATTGGGCTCTTGTTGGCTCTGGTGTCCCCGACCAGCGCGTCGGCGGCCACCTACGCCGGGGGCAGCGACACGGGTGTCTTCTCCATCTCGCCCAGCGACTTCGTCGACGGCCAGAGCGTGACGCTCAGCGCCAACTTCCCCAGCGACCAAAAGGGCGCCAAGGTGACCTTCTTCAAGTCGGTGGGTGACCCCGACGGCGACACGTTCAGCGAGATCGGCGGCCCCCTCACGGCGAACACGAATGGCAACGCCTACCTCAAGAATTATGTGCTGCAGGGCAACCAGGTTCTGTTCGCTCGGACCAGCAACAACAAGAAGACCAACCGATTCACCATCGATTCGGCGGCGGCGCCGGGCACCTGCCCGGTAGCTGGCGCCCTCACCTCGTCCCCGACGATCGTGACGCCCGGTTCCACGGTGGCGGTCCTTGCCAACTTCGCCACTGACCAGAAGGGCAAAGACATCACCTTGTACCAGGTGGTCGATGGCGTGGATCCCGACGCAGTAGTGGGCGCCCCCCAGGTGGCAGACCAGTACGGCAATACCACCTTCAGCGTCAAAGTGGATGCGGAGATGGTGGTACGCGCAGCGACCTCGCCAGATCCGGCCAAGTGCACGAAGCCCCTCACGATCACGCCTCGTGAAATTGATCCGGCCAACTTCCCCAACGAGCAGGGCTCGCTCGCTGTCAACCCGGCCGACGTGCGGCTCGGTGAGCAGGGCCGGCTGACTGCCAACTTCGCGTCCTCCCTGGCGGGCAAGACGGTCACCTTCTTCCACAAGGTGCCTGGATCGCCCGGCTCGCCGGACACCTGGGAGAGCATCGGTTCGGCGAAGGCCAACTCCTCTGGCGATGCCACGGTGATCGACTTCCTCTTCAAGGGGCCCGAATCGGTCTTCGGCCTGACCGACGACGGTGTCCGTACACCGGTCGAGGAGATCACCCCGACACGCATCAATGACATCACCACTGGTCCTGCGGGGGACCTGGGCAAGAACGTGCTCTTCGTCATGACCGACAAGCGGAAGATCCCCACCACCAAGGGCGTGGAGGATCCCGGGACAGCGGCGTGGTCGACCGACGGAGGCAACTCCTTGGTCGGGGGCTCGGACCTGAGCAAGTCGGTGTTCGATCTGGAGACCCTCGCGGTCCGAGGCAACACGACGGCCAATCTGTCCAAGAAGCCGTACAAGTTGAAGTTCATGTCGAAGCAGAAGCCTTTCGGCCTGAAGAGCGACAAGACCTGGGTGCTGTTGGCCAACTACAACGATCGCTCACTGGTTCGGTCGTTCGCCGGGTTCGACCTGGGCTCGAAGCTCAACGGGCTGGCGTGGACGTCGAAGGGTGTCTTCACCGAGCTCTTCGTCGATGGCAAGTATCAAGGCAGCTATCAGCTGATCCAGTCGATCAAGATCGACAAGGACCGCGTCAACATCAGCAAGACGACGGGCCAGATCATCGAGTTCGATCCGTGGTGGAGGGAAGACGGCGTTCCGGGCATGGAAGGCAAGGGCGTCTACGCCCGCCTGGACTACTCCTGGAAGGACCCCGATGAGTTCAAGCCGTCGGGCGACCCCGATGTGATGGAGGGCCTGACTCCCGCGAAGGTCAAGGCCATGAAGGACAAGATCCGGAAGTTCGAGAGCGTGCTCTACGGCCCGAACGTCACCACGGGCTCGGCCACGAAGCGAAACTGGAGCACGTACAAGTACACCGAGGGCGGCTCGAACGACTGGACGACGTACCTCGACCTCAACTCTGCGGTCGATCACTACCTGATGAAGGAGTTCACGAAGGACACCGACTCCGACATGTATCGGAGCAACTACTTCTACACCAATGACGTGAATACGTGGGCAGATAGCTCGGACGGAAAGTCCAACAAGTTCTTCATGGGCCCGGTGTGGGACTTCGATCGCAGCGCGGGTGCCAGGGATTCCTCGACCATGCCCGAGCTCGACAATCCCAAGGGATGGTGGATCCGTGGGGAGGGGCAGGCGTATCACAACACTGCCAAGATTCACTGGTTCACGCAGTTGATCAAGGACAAGCGCTTCCTGGCCGCGCTGAAGACACGGTGGGCGGAAACCAAGGGTATCTACGCAGCGATGTCCGGTGGCAGCGCGGCCGGCAACGGCAGCGACACGGTCAGCATGGGACTGAAGGCCATTGGTCGCGACGACGCGGCAGTGGGCATGCGGGTGGTGGCCAATGACAAGGCGAGGTGGCCCAACAAGTCCGATCGCTTGTCTCCACGACGCTCCGTGTACAGCAACTTCCCGGATGCTGACACCAAGGCAAGCAGCGAACTCGGCTGGCTTCGCGATTGGTACAACGAGCGGTACAAGTGGATGGACAGCCAGCTCGACTAGGAGGCTCCGGTCTCGATCAACTCATCACCACCAACCAGCGGTGGCCGCTCAGCGGCCGCCGCTGGTTGAACTTTTACGCGGGTAGTGTTGCCGTATGGTCGCGCCAACCGGGATCTACCTGACCCTCGCTCACTTCACCGACGAGGAGCAGGTGACCAGCGACTACACCGGCCAGCAGATCTACTTTCGATCGATCGCCGAGCGGGAAACCGATGCGCTGACGATGCACGACTACCTGTGGCGCTGGGACACCGATTGGTTCTGGTGCTCGGGTGCCTTCGGCGCTCAGAACCGCTGGCTACGACGCATCTGGCCGCGACGCTGGCGCCGCAGCGATGTCTTCCACCGCCTCGTCAGCTACGACGAGAAGATCGGCCTCAGCCGGCTGCTCGACCGCATCAAGAAGGTGCCGGGCCGCGAGCGGGTCATCCAAGATGTCGAGGTGCCGGTGCACACGCTCCCGGAGTTCCTGCAGTGGTTCGACGACGAGGTCGGGATGCGTCCGGTGTGGCTGTGCCCGCTCCGCACCACTCGGTCGTGGCCGGTCTATCCGCTCACACCGGGCGACACCTACGTGAACGTGGGCTTCTGGGGCACGGTCGAGGTGCCAGCCGGCTCGCCCGACGGCATGGTCAATCGCCGGATCGAGCAGAAGGTACACCAGCTCGGCGGCCACAAGTCGCTGTATTCAGAAGCCTTCTACGACCAAGAAACCTTCGAGGCGATGTACGGCGGCCAGCAGCTCGACGCCGTCCGTCGGCGGTATGACCCCGAGGGCAGACTCAGCACTCTGTACGAGAAGGCAGTGAGGAACTCATGACGATCCACGATGTCGACACCAAGCTGAACATCTCAGAGGCGCTGGAGCGCCTGATGAAGGACGGTCTGCCGTTCCGTTTCGAGGCGTTCGACGGGAGCTCGGCTGGGCCCGAGGACGCCACCTTGACCCTGCGCCTCATCAATGAACGCGGTCTGGCCTACTTGATGACCGCGCCGGGCGATCTGGGTTTCGCCCGCGCCTACGTGTCCGGTGACCTCGAGGTGGACGGGATCCACCCGGGAAACCCGTACGACATCATGGTGCTGATCATGAGCCAGCTGCGGTTCAAGGTCCCGTCGGCCGCCGAGATGCTGCAGATCGTGCGTAGTCTGGGCTTCGGCAATCTCAAGCCGCCGACGCCCCCGGACGAGGAGCACCTCCCCAAGTGGCGCCGCGCCTTCGAGGGGATGCGCCACACCAAGAAGCGCGACGCTGAAGCGATTCAGCACCACTACGACGTCTCGAATCGCTTCTACGAGCTGGTGCTCGGCGAGTCGATGACCTACACCTGCGCTGTCTACCCGACCGCCGACTCGACACTGGAGGAGGCGCAGTTCGCCAAGTACGACCTGATCTGCCGCAAGCTCGACCTGCAGCCCGGCCAGCGTCTGCTCGACATCGGCTGCGGCTGGGGCGGCATGGTGCGGCACGCCGCGCAGCACTACGGCGTCAACGTCATCGGCGTCACGCTCTCGCGCGAGCAAGCAGCGTGGGCCCAGGACGCGATCGAGCGACAGGGGCTCGATCACCTCGCTGAGGTGCGATTCGGCGACTACCGCGACGTCGTCGAGTCCGAGTTCGACGCCGTCAGCTCGATCGGCCTCACCGAGCACATCGGGGTGCGCAACTACCCGGCGTACTTCCAGTTCATGCACGACGTGATCAAGCCGGGCGGCCGGGTTCTCAATCACTGCATCACCCGTCCCAACAACAAGACCAAGCCGATCGGCGCCTTCATCGATCGCTACGTGTTCCCCGATGGCGAGCTGACCGGTGTCGGTCGCATCACGGTCGCGGCCCAGGAGTCGGGGCTCGAAGTCCGGCACGTCGAGAACCTGCGCGAGCACTACGCGCTCACTCTCAAAGGGTGGTGCGAAAATCTGGTCGCGCACTGGGACGACTGCCTCGACGAGGTCAGCGAAGGACGCGCCAAGGTGTGGGGCCTGTACATGGCTGGCTCCAGGCTCGCCTTCGAGCGTAACGAGATCGAGCTGCATCACGTGCTCGCGGTGAGACCCGATGCGCACGGCGGAGCCAACTGGCCGTTGCGGCCGACCTGGCTCTCGTGATGAGACCCTGCGTTGTGGCGCTCAGCTGATCTCGAGCACGACGGGCACATGGTCGCTGGCGCCCTTGCCCTTGCGCTCCTCGCGGTCGATCCAGGCATGATCGACGCGTTGGGCCAGAGCCGGTGACGTGAGGGCGAAGTCGATGCGCATGCCCTCCTTCTTCGGGAAGCGCAGGCGCTGGTAGTCCCAGTAGGTGTAGACGCCCGGCCCCGGCGCGTGCGGGCGAACGACGTCGGCGTACCCCTCGTCGACGATGGCGGCGAAGGCGGCGCGCTCCGGCTCGGACACGTGGGTGTGTTGGTCGAACACCCCGATGTCCCACACGTCCTCATCGTGGGGTGCCACATTCCAGTCGCCCATGAGCGAGATCTGGGCGTCCGGGTCGTCGGCCAGCCACTGGTGGGCCGACGCTCGCAGGCGCTCGAGCCACGCCAGCTTGTAGGCGTAGTGCGGGTCGCCCAGCTCTCGCCCGTTGGGCACGTAGAGGCTCCAGATCCGCACGCCGCCACACGTGGCGCCGATCGCCCGAGGCTCCACCATCGCCGGGTCTCCGAAGGTGGGCTGATCAGGGGCGAAGGACGTGGCGACGTCCTCGAGGCCGACCCGGGACAGCACGGCGACGCCATTCCACTGGTTGACCCCGAAGTGGGCCACCTCGTAGCCCATGGCACTGAGCTCAAGGGTCGGGAACTGGTCCTCGCGGCATTTGGTTTCCTGGATCGCCAGCACGTCGACGTCGTGGCGACTGACCCAGTCGGTGACCCGATCGATGCGGCTGCGGATGGAGTTGACGTTCCAGGTCGCGATGCGCACCCGACGAACCTAGCCGATGCCGAGCCGACGCCAGCTGATCGTGCTTGTCTGGTGCCATGATGTGGGCATGGCCCACGACGACGAACACGTCTCCCGCGACGGCGGCTCGGCGGCGGACAACCCGCCGCACGAGGACGACGCGATCGACCGCAGGATCTCTGACCAACCGAGCGTCACACCGGCCCGCTGGGTCCGTCGGGCGGTGCTGCTGCTGGTTTTGGTGATCGCGACCTACATCGGGTGGCGGATCTCGGCTGCCTTCTTCCCCCGGTGGTGGGCGCAGCGCATCGCCGACCAGGTGCAGGGACGTTTCATCGCCGGAACCCTCTGGGGCCTGTTCTATGGATCCGTCTTCACCTTCGTGCCATTGCTGCTGCTGTTCCAGATTCGCCGTCGGTTTTTCTCCTGGACCTGGCGCGGCTTGGTCGCGGTGGTCGCCGTGGTGCTGGCCGCACCCAACTGGCTGACCTTGGCCGTGGTGGCGGGTACCAGCAACGCTGCACACGCCGGCGAGCGGATCATGGACGTCGACGCCCCCAGCTTCCGCGCGGCTACCCTGATCGGCGTGGTCGCAGGTGCGCTGTTGGCCATCGTCATCACCGCCACCAGCATGCGGATGAGACATCGCACGCAACAGGTCGAGCAGCTCAAGCACGAGCGCGACCAGCTGAGGGCGCGCCAGAGCCCCGAGGACGACAAGAACCGCGAATAGTTCAGCGGTTCTGGCTGACCATTCTTCGCCCTGCGCGAATTCAAATACGCAAAGGTCTAGATGGATCGGGTCCTGCGGGGCTAGCATCAGCCAACTTCTCTGAAATGGGCGTCACCGATGACCGATCAACTCAATGACGACGAAAAGCTCCTGGCCAAGCTGGGCTACAAGCAGGAGCTGAACCGCAACTGGTCCGGTTTCTCCAACTTCGCGATCTCGTTCTCGATCATCTCGATCTTGGCGGGTTGCTTCACGACCTTCGGCCAGGCGTGGAACAACGGCGGCCCGGTCGCGATGTCGTGGGGCTGGCCGATCATCGCGCTGTTCATCCTGCTGATCGGCTTCACGATGTCCGAGCTGGTCTCCGCCTACCCGACGTCGGGCGGCATCTATTGGTGGGCCGCCAAGATGGGAGGCCCGGCGGCGGGATTCTTCACCGGCTGGCTCAACCTCATCGGTCTGCTGGCGGTGACGGCCTCGGTCGCGTACGGCTGTGCGACCTTCTTCGACCTCACGCTCAGCACGATCAGCGCGGGGTGGGCCGACGGGTACTCCCTGGGGCGGGTCTACCTGATCTTCATCATCATCCTGGCACTGGCGGCGACGCTCAACATCTTCAGCGGACACCTGCTGGCGATCCTCAACAACATCTCGGTGTGGTGGCACGTGGCCGGTGCAGCCTCGGTGATCCTGATCCTCGTGTTCATCCCCGACACGCATCAGAGCTTCGACTTCGTCTTCACCGAGCGCATCAACAACTCCGGGTTCGCCGACGGCAAGTACTGGTTCCTGGTGCTGCCGCTGGGCTTCCTGCTGACGCAGTACACGATCACCGGCTTTGACGCGTCAGCCCACCTCTCGGAGGAGACCAACGGCGCGGCGAAGGGGGCCGCCCAAGGACTGTGGCGCTCCATCGCCTACTCCGCGATCGGCGGATGGCTCCTGCTGCTGGCGTTCCTGTTCGCGGTGCAGGACCCGGCCGGTGTCTCCGAGGGCGGCGGCGCCGTTGATGTGATCTTCGGCCAGGCGTTGCCCCAGGGGTGGCACTTCATGGTGCTGCTGATCTCCACAGCAGGACAGTTCTTCTGCACCATCGCCTGCCTCACCAGCGCCTCCCGCATGACGTTCGCGTTCAGCCGTGACGGGGCGATTCCGGGGTCGAGCAAGCTGTCGAAGGTCAATCCGAAGTCGAAGGTCCCGGCCAACGCCGTGGTCTTCGTCGCAGTGATCGGGGCGATCATCACGCTGCCGGCGCTCAAGGGCATCGGCGGGATCCCGATCGCGTTCTACGCCATCACGTCGGTGGCGGTGATCGGGTTGTACCTGGCCTTCCTCATCCCCATCTATCTGCGCTGGAAGATGGGCGACTCCTTCGAGGAGGGCGAATGGACCAACGGCAAGAAGTACAAGTGGATGAACATCATCGCGATCGCAGAGATCTCGATCATCTCGGTCTACTTCATCCTGCCGTTCACGCCTGCCGGCAACCCGCTCGACGACACCTTCACCTGGGAGAGCGTGAACTACGCACCGATCCTCACCGGCGGAACCCTGATCCTGCTGGCGATCTGGTGGCACTCGTCGGCCAAGAAGTGGTTCACCGGGCCCAAGCACACGATCGACTCCGCGGTCATCGAGGCGTTCGACGACTGACGGGCGACCGGATGCGAGTACTCGAGGTGGGCGGCGCGGCACTGGGCGACATGCCCGATCTCGCGTCGCTCACCGGCGAGCCGGCTCATGCACGAATCGAGGGCTGGTTGCTGTCACGAATGCGACGCGGTGCCGTGCGGCTGGGCGACAAGCTGCCAGCCGAGGGCGACCTTGCTTCTGCACTGGGCATCAGTCGCATGACGCTGCGCCAGGCGCTCGCGGCGCTCGAGTCGCGAGGGCGGCTCAAGCGCGTGAGGGGACGCGCCGGCGGCAGCTTCGTCACGCTGCCCAAGCTCGATGTCGACCTGACCGGCCTGTCCGGGTTCACCGCGCAGATGCGACATGCGCAGATGCGTGCCGGCGCACGGGTCGTACGTGCCGGACTGGTGGAACCCACCGCCGAGGTGGCTCGTGGGCTGGAGCTTCACCGCGGCGACGGGGCGATCGAGGTCGTGCGGGTCCGCTCGGCCGATCGCGAACCACTCGCGCTGGAGAAGTCGTACCTGCCGGCGGCTCGATTTCCGGGCCTGCTGGACCGTCGACTGTCGGGGTCGCTCTACGCGATGATGCGCGAGCACTACGGTCTCGCTCCGCACCATGCGCAGGAGTGGCTGGAGCCGGAGATCGTCGCCGACGATCATGCGTCGCTGCTGGGCGTCGATGCCGGCGTGGCCGTCATGCTGGTGACCCGGCAAGCCATGACCGACACCGGCCTTCCGGTGGAGTACGCGCGCGATCGCTACCGCGCCGACCGTGCCCGCATCACCCTACGGACGGGGCTCTCATGACCATCGACGACATCGGCGATGTCCTCGACCGCATCCCTGCGCTGGCAGGTCGTAACCGAGTCGTCGAACCCCTTCCGGGCGGACTGACCAATGAGAACTTCAAGATCACCACGGAGGACGGGGTGTTCGTCGCGCGCTGCAACCGCAGCGACAGCACCCTGCTCGGCATCGACAGGGACGCTGAGTTCCACAACACCAGGGTCGCAGAGGCGGTCGGGGTGGGGGCACCGTTCGTCGACTACCGGCCAGACCTCGGCGTGCTCGTCATCAAGTTCCTCGAGGGGCGTACCTATCAGGACGACGACCTGCGAACCGCCGGCACCCTGACGCGGCTCATCGCCACCTTGCAGTCACTGCACGGCGGGCCTCGGTTCGTGGGTGACTTCGACATGTTCAGCCGCCAGGCGAACTACCTGCGGACCTGCCGCGAACGCGGCGTCACGATTCCCGACGACTACGAGCGATGGGGCCATGATTTCGCCCGCATCGGGCGTGCACTGGCGGTGATACCTGAGGAGACCGTGCCGTGCCACAACGATCTGCTGGCCGCCAACGTGGTCGACGACGGGGACCGGCTGTGGCTGATCGATTATGAGTACTCCGGCAACGGGGACCCATACTTCGACCTCGGCAACACCTGGACCGAGTGCGGCCTCGACGACGATCATCTGGCCGAGATGGTGCGGGCGTACGCGGGTCGTGATGATCCTCAGCTGTCCGCCCGCGCGCGTCTCAACGCCACGGTGTCGCGCTACGGGTGGGCGCTGTGGGGCTACATCCAGGACGCTTCCCTCGACGACCCGTTCGACTTTCGCGGATGGGGCACCGAGCGGTTCGAGCTGGCAGCAGCCGACTTCAGCCGCACAGATTTCTCCACGCTGCTCGACCAGTGCGCGGGGCGGTCATGAATCTGCCCCAGCGTTCCCGCGTCGTCATCGTCGGCGGCGGGATCATCGGCACCAGCGTGGCGTATCACCTGACCCGGAACGGGGAGACCGACGTGCTCCTGCTGGAACAGGGTGAGCTGTCCTGTGGCACCACCTGGCACGCAGCGGGGCTGGTCGGCCAGCTTCGGGCGACGCAGGCCGGAACGACGTTGGTGCAGTACAGCGCCGATCTGTACGAGCGGCTGGAAGCCGAGGTGGGCCTCGCCACCGGGTTCAAGCGGGTCGGTGGAGTCACGGTCGCGCGCACCGAGGAGCGCATGGAACAGCTGCGTCGCACCGTCGCCACGGCCGCCGCGTACGACCTGGAGTGCGAGCTGCTGACCCCGCAGCAGGCTGGCGATCGCTATCCGCTGCTCGCCATCGACGACCTGGTGGGTGGCATCTGGTTGCCCGGCGACGGCACCGCGAATCCGACCGACGTGACGCAGGCGCTGGCGCGAGGTGCCCGCAGTGGCGGCGCGGCGCTCGTCGAGCACGTCCGTGTGAGGAGCATCCTGACCCGTGACGGACGCGTCACCGGCGTCCGCACGGACGCCGGAGACGTCGAGGCCGAGATCGTGGTCAACTGCGCGGGCCAGTGGGCCCACGCCTTGGCCGCTGCGGTCGGAGTGGCGGTCCCGCTGCACTCCGCTGAGCACTTCTACGTCGTCACCGACCAGATCGAGGGAGTGCGACCCGACCTGCCGATCTTGCGTGACCCCGATGGCTACACCTACTTCAAGGAGGAAGTCGGTGGGCTCGTCGTGGGGGGCTTCGAGCCCGAAGCCAAGCCGTGGTTGTCGCCCGACCAGCTGCCCTACCCCTTCGAGTTCCAGCTGCTCGCCGAGGACTGGGATCACTTCCAGGTGCTGATGGACAACGCGCTCGAGCGAATTCCGGCCCTGCACGAGACCGGTATCCGCAAGTTCTACAACGGCCCGGAGAGCTTCACGCCGGACAACCAGTTCATCCTCGGCGAGGCGCCGTCGCTGCGTGGATTCTTCGTCGGTGCAGGGTTCAATTCGGTCGGTATCGCGTCTGCTGGCGGCGCCGGCCGCGCGCTCGCAGAGTGGATCGTCGAGGGTGAGCCGACCGTGGACCTGCTGGCGGTGGACATCCGCCGGTTCGCTGCCTTCCAGAACGACGTCGGGTATCTGCACGATCGCGTCTCGGAGGTGCTCGGCCTGCACTACGCCGTGCCATGGCCCAACCGGGAGTTCGAGTCGGCGCGTCCGCTGCGCATGTCGCCGCTGCACGACCGGCTGGCTGCGGCGAACGCCTCATTCGGCAGCAAGCTGGGGTGGGAGCGCGCCAACGTGTTCGCCCCGGCTGGCACTGACGCGGCGATCGAGTACACGTGGGACAAGCCCGGCTGGCTCTCGTGGTCCGCCGCTGAACAACGGGCCTGCCGAGAAGCCGTTGCTGTCTTCGACCAGACCTCGTTCTCCAAGTACGTCGTGCGTGGGGCAGACGCAGAAGCCGCCCTGCAGTGGATCTGCAGCAACGACGTGGCGGTGCCGCCGGGGCGCACGGTGTACACGGCGCTGCTCAACACCCGCGGCTGCTATGAATCCGACCTCACCGTGACTCGGGTGGGCGCCGAGGAGTACCTCCTGGTGGCGAGCTCGGCGACCACGGTGCGCGACCTCGACTGGCTGAGACGCCACGTGCCGGCCGGACTGCGGGTAGACATCGAGGACGTGACTGATGCACTCGCCGTGCTCGGCGTGATGGGGCCGCGCTCGCGTGAGCTGCTGGCCGGACTCTCGACGGAGGATCTGGGCCATGACTCGTTCTCATTTGGCGCCAGCCGCGAGATCGATTGTGCCGGCGTGAGGATGCGGGCGACCCGCATCACCTACGTCGGCGAGCTCGGCTGGGAGCTGTACGTGCCCGTTGCAGACGCCCTGTTCACCTACGATGCGATCTCCGCCGCCGGGCACGACCTGGGACTGGTCGACGCAGGGTACTACTCGATCGAGGCCATGCGCCTCGAGAAGGGGTACCGAGCCTTTGGCCGCGAGCTCACTCCGGACGTCAACCCGGTCGAGGCCGGGCTGTCCTTTGCGTGCAAGCTCGCCACTCCGGTGGATTTCGTGGGTCGGTCCGCGGTCGAGAGAGCCAAGGCAGTGGGGCCGGCTCGACGACTCGCATCGTTCGCGCTCGACGACCCCGACGTCATGGTCTGGGGTGGTGAGCTGCTGATCCGGGATGGTGAACCGGTCGGCCAGGTCACGTCGGCGACGTGGGCAGCCGCGGTGGGCGCTGGCGTCGGTCTGGCCTGGGTGCATGCGCCGCCCGGAGCCGTGGCGGACGCCGCATTCGTCCGGGCCGGCCGCTACGAGATCGACGTGGGTGGCCGTCGCACGCCGGTCCGCATGAGCCTGAAGCCGCTCTATGATCCGAGCGGGGAGAAGATCGCGTCGTGATCGTCACGACGCGGAGGGAAGGACGCCCATGACCGAACCGCATCCCCGACTGCTGAGTCTGGACGACCTGACCCGCCGCATCGAGGCGCCCGCTGATGATCCGCAGCTGATCGACACGGTCATCGTGGCCTTCACCGACATGCAGGGCCGGTTGCAGGGCAAACGACTGCACGGGCGTTACTTCCTCGATGTCGTGCTCGAGCACGGCACGGAGGGATGCAACTACCTGCTGAGCGTTGACGTCGACATGAACACGGTTGACGGCTACGAGATGAGCTCGTGGGAGACCGGGTACGGCGACATGGAGTTCGCGATGGACCTCGGCACCATCCGGGTGCTCGAGCATCTGCCGGCCACGGCGATGATCCAGTGCGACCTGGTCTGGCTCGACCATGCGCCGGTGGTGCAGTCCCCGCGCACCATCCTCGCCACCCAGGTCAAGCGGGCCGCCGACGCCGGGTTCACGGCCTGGGCCGGCACGGAGCTGGAGTTCATCGTGTTCGACACGACCTACGAGCAGGCATGGTCATCGGGGTACCGAGATCTGCGGCCGTCGAACCAGTACAACATCGACTACTCGATCATGGGCGGCACTCGCGTCGAGCCGCTGCTGCGCGACATCCGCAACACGATGTACGCCGCGGGCATGAATGTCGAGGCGGCCAAGGGGGAGTGCAACCTCGGCCAGCACGAGATCGGCTTCCTGTACGACGAGGTGATGGTGACGGCCGACAATCACTCGGTGTACAAGACCGCCGCCAAGGAGATCGCGGCCCAGCACGGCAAGTCGCTGACCTTCATGGCCAAGTTCGACGAGCGCGAGGGCAGCTCGTGTCACATCCACCTGTCGCTGCGGGACACCGACGGGGAGATCGCCTTTTGGGACGAGGGTGGACGCACACCGGTGTACGACCAGTTCATTGCTGGCATCCTGGCCACGATGCGCGACTTCACCCTGCTCTACGCGCCGAACATCAACTCCTACAAGCGCTTCGCGGACGGATCGTTTGCGCCGACCACGGTCGCGTGGGGTCTGGACAACCGCACCTGCGCGGTGCGTCTGGTCGGCCATGGTCGGAGTGCTCGTCTCGAGAACCGCGTCCCCGGTGGCGACGTGAATCCGTATCTTGCGCTATCTGCGATGCTCGCTGGCGGGCTGCACGGCATCGAGCATGGACTCGAGCTGGAACCAGAACAGGCCGGCAACGCGTACACGTCTGACAAGCCGAAGGTGCCGGGCACCCTGCGCGAGGCGCGGGAGGCGTGGGCGAACTCGGTGGTGGCACGTACGGTGTTCGGCGAGGACGTCGTCCGGCACTACACCAACATGGCCGACGTCGAGCTCAAGGCCTTCGACGCCGCCGTGACGGACTGGGAGCTGCGGAGATGTTTCGAACGGCTCTGACGGGCTCCGCCCATCACCGCGACGTCGTCGCCGCCACGATTCGCGCGGGCGCCCAGCCTTCGCTTCGCTCGGCCCATGGCGGGTGGGCCGGGTGTCCACCCCAGAACCTGACGTGAATGGAGGAGCAAGTGAGCACCTATACCGTGGTCAATCCGGCCACTGAGCAGAACGTGGTCGAGGTTGAGATGGCCGACCTGGCCGCCGCCGACGCCGCGATCGAACGCGCCGCCGAGGCCTTTCCAGCCTGGCGCGACACAACTCCAGGGGACAAGGCTCGCGTCCTGCGTCGATTCGCTGCCGTGGTCGAGGAACATCTCGAGGAGCTGGCAGCCCTGGAGGTAGCCAACGCCGGCCACACGTGGGGCAATGCCATCTGGGAAGCCGGCAACGTCCGCGACGTCTTGAACTACTATTCGGCCGCGCCAGAACGGCTCACGGGCCACCAGATCCCGGTGGCAGGCGGCATCAACGTCACGTTTCACGAACCGCTAGGCGTCGTCGGCATCATCGTGCCGTGGAACTTCCCGATGCCGATCGCTGGTTGGGGGTTCGCGCCGGCCCTCGCGGCGGGCAACACCGTCGTGCTCAAGCCGGCTGAGCTGACTCCGCTGACGGCGATCCGGTTGGGTGAGCTGGCACTGGAGGCCGGCATCCCCGAGGGCGTGTTCACGGTCATTCCCGGCAAGGGCTCGGTGGTCGGTGAACGCTTCGTCACCCACCCGGCCGTCCGCAAGGTCTGCTTCACGGGATCGACCGACGTCGGCAAGAAGATCATGGCTGGCTGCGCCGATCAGGTGAAGCGGGTGACGCTCGAGCTCGGCGGCAAGAGCGCCAACATCGTGTTCGCCGACGCCGACCTCGCGCAAGCCGCTGCCAGTGCTCCGTACGCAGTGTTCGACAACGCCGGACAGGATTGTTGTGCCCGGTCGCGCATCTTGGTCGAGCGCAGCGCCTACGACCAGTTCGTGTCGCTGCTGGAACCCGCCGTGCGCGGGGTCAAGGTGCTCGATCCTGCTGATCGCAGCGCGGAGATGGGTCCGCTGATCTCGGCCGGACAGCGCGACACGGTGCAAGGATTCGTGGACGACGTCGAGATCGCCTTCGCCGGGTCGGCCCCCAGTGGGCCCGGTTTCTGGTTCCCTCCCACGGTCGTTCTCGCCGACGATCCGCAGGCGCGCATCTGGCGCGAGGAGATCTTCGGGCCTGTGGTCGCGGTCATGCCATTCGATGACGAGGCGCATGCGGTGGAGCTGGCCAATGACACTGAGTTCGGCTTGTCCGGCTCGATCTTCACCCGCGACGTCGGGCGCGCCCTCCGAGTCGCGCGCGGGGTCGAAACCGGCGCCTTGAGCGTCAACTCGCACTCCGCCGTCCGCTACTGGACCCCGTTCGGCGGTTTCAAGCAGTCCGGCATTGGCCGCGAGCTCGGACCGGACGCACCGCACGCGTTCACCGACGTCAAGAACGTCTTCATCTCCCACGTCTAGCTTTCACCCACCCACAGAGGAGCAGCACAGTCATGGCAGGTCGCATTGAGGGCAAGGTCGCCGTCGTCACCGGAGGATGTTCCGGCATCGGGCTGGCCACGGTCCGTCGCTTCGCGGAGGAGGGCGCCCACGTGGTGA
The DNA here is from genome assembly GCF_049586495.1 of Aeromicrobium sp. Classification (GTDB taxonomy): domain Bacteria; phylum Actinomycetota; class Actinomycetes; order Propionibacteriales; family Nocardioidaceae; genus Aeromicrobium. The sequence goes on from NZ_JBAVCB010000146.1 coordinate 15,001, forward strand.
TCGGCGATCTCGACGACGCCAAGGGCCCCGACATCGCCAAGGAGGTGGGCGGTACCTACGTGCACGTCGACGTCACGGACAAGGAACAGGTCGACGCGCTGTTCAAGGCCGCCCAGGACACCTATGGCTCGGTGGACATCGCGTTCAACAACGCGGGCATCAGCCCGCCCGAGGACGACTCGATTCTTGACACCGAGCTCGAGGCCTGGAAGCGCGTGCAGGACGTGAACCTGACCAGCGTGTACCTGTGCTGCAAGGCGGCGCTGCCCTACATGCTCGAGCAGGGCCGCGGGTCGATCATCAACACGGCCTCGTTCGTCGCGGTCATGGGAGCGGCCACGTCGCAGATCTCGTACTCGGCGTCCAAGGGCGGCGTCCTGAGCATGTCGCGCGAGCTGGGCGTGCAGTTTGCGCGCGAGGGCGTGCGGGTCAACGCGCTGTGCCCAGGTCCGGTGAACACGCCCCTGCTCAGGGATCTGTTCGCCAGCGATCCCGAGCGCGCCGAGCGTCGTCTCGTGCACGTGCCGGTGGGCCGGTTCGCGGAGCCCGAGGAGATGGCCAACGCCGTCCTGTTCCTCGCCTCCGACGAGTCCAGCTTCATCACCGCCTCGACCTTCCTGGTCGACGGCGGCATCTCCGGCGCCTACGTGACACCCCTGTAGGGAGGCCGACAGTGACCCCGCTGATCGGTGTGTCCACCTACCGCGAGCAGGCGCGGTGGGGTGTCTGGGACGAGCCGGCCGACGTGCTGCACGCGGCGTACGCACGCTCGATCGAGGCGGCCGGTGGGGTCGCGGTCCTGCTCCCGCCAGGCGGTCCGGACACCGCGCCGTCGGTGGTGGCGAGGCTCGACGCTCTGGTGATCGCCGGCGGCGCCGACGTCGATCCGGGCCGCTACGCCGCCCCGCCGCACGATCGCACGTCAGGCTGGCGCGAGGATCGCGACGGCTGGGAGCTGGCTCTGCTCGATGCGGCGTGGGACCGGGGCCTTCCCGCGCTCGGCATCTGTCGGGGCATGCAGGTCATGGCGGTGCATGCTGGCGGGACGCTGGAGCAGCACGTTCCCGACATCGTCGGTCACGAACAACACTCGCCCGGTGGGCCGCAGTTCGGTGAGGTGGAGGTCGACGTGACACCGGGGTCACGTCTCTCCGCGGCGATCGGCGACCGTGGCGAGGTCGCCTGCCACCACCACCAGTCCGTGCGGGAGCATCCCGGTTTCGTCGCGACGGCCCACTCCGGCGACGGGATGTTGGAGGCCATGGAACGTCCTGATCTTCCGTTCTGGCTGGCGGTGCAGTGGCACCCGGAGACCCGTGCGGACGCGGGTCTGTTCCGGGCGCTGGTCGAGGCGGCCCGTTCCCCGGGCTGAGTCGGCGCAGTAACGCGTCACTTCCGTGTGTCGTCGGGCGCAATGTCGGTGGCGCCACCTAGCGTGGTCCTCACGACCAGCGACGGAGTGAGCAGCGCGTGAGAACCAACCAGCTAGATGCGTCTTGTGACACCTGCTACACGCACCTGATCTCCGGCAGCGGACGCCTGGTCGGCCATCCGGGCTCGTGGCGCGCGTTGTGCCTCACGTGTGAGCCGCAGCCACCGTCGCGCGGCACCCACCGAGGCTGGTTCGACCAACCGTTGGCGTCACTCGACTTCGAGACCACGGGCGTCGACCCGCACCACGATCGGGTGCTCAGCTTCGCCCTGCTCGACACCGAGGGCGAACGCTCAGGCCTGGTCGACGCCGGAGTGCCCATCCCGGCGGCTTCGGCGCGGGTGCACGGCATCAGCCAGGCCGCACTGGTCGGCGCGCCGCCGGCTCGCATCGCCATCGCCATGATCGCCGACTGGGTGCAGTCGTTGATCGACCGCGGCATCGGGCTCGTGGTGTTCAACGCGGCCTACGACCTCACCATGCTGCGCGCCGAGGCAGCGCGGCACGACGTCCGGCAGCCCGCGTGGGACCGGCTGATGGTCATCGACCCGTACGTCATCGACTGGGGACTGGAACGCGGCGGACTCGGTTCGCGCCGTCTGACCGACGTCGCCGCCTACTACGGCGTCATGCTCGACAACGCCCACGACGCCACGGCCGACGCGCGCGCTGCGCGTGAGGTCGCCGTCCAGATGGGTGCCCGGCACAGCGAAGCTGGTGCCTGCTCGTTGGTCGAGCTGATGCTGCGCCAGCACCTGTGGCACGCCGAGCGCGCTGCGGACTGGAACGCCTACGCCATCACGGTTGGCCGCGATCTGGACGACCCCACCGGGTGGCCGCTGGTCTCCACCCCTCGCGTCCAGCGCTCCGCCACCGCCTAGCGACCGGCGCGGTCCAAGATCGCGTCGGCGAGGGCATCGGGTGCCTCGTCAGGGATCCAGTGGGTCACCCCGGCCAGCTCGACAAATCGGTACTCCGCCTCGACGAAGTCGGCGGTCAGCTCAGCGCCAACCCGCCCGAGCGCTCGGTCACCATCGCTCCACACGAACGTGGTGGGCACCGTGACGGCTGGCAGCTCGCTCATCCACGAGCCCATGGCCCGGTAGTAGTTCAGCGCTGCAGTGAGGGCGCCCGATTCAGAAAGGATGCGGACGTACTCGGCCACGGCGTCGTCGGGCACCCGGCCCTCGTAGAAGTCGACCAGACGGCGCGCGCCGTCCTCGAGCAAGACGTCTTCGGGGCGGCCCTCCTGGCGGAACAGCTGCATGTAGCGAGACATCTCGCGCTGTTCTTCGGACTTCGCGAGCGACTGACCGAACGCCGCGAGGTGCGGCACGGAGACGGCCGTCAGGCTGCGCAGGCGATCGGCGCGGCGGGCCGCCACGACCCAGGCCACCGAGGCGCCCCAGTCGTGTCCGACCAGGTGGAAGGTGTTGAGACCGAGCGCGTCCGCCAGCTCCACGACGTCATCGGCGAGCACGTCGGTGGCGTAGTGCTCGGTGCCGACCGGCCGGGCTCGGGGTGAGTACCCACGCTGGTCCGGAGCGATCACCCGGTATCCCGCGTCGACCAGCCTGGGCACGACTCCCGCCCAGCTCAAGGACGTCTGCGGGAAGCCGTGCAGCAGGACCACCGGCGGTCCGTCCGCCGGTCCGTCGACGCGCAGGTCGAGGGTGCCGATCGTGATGTCGGCCGTGGCCGCGTGTCCCCAGGTCATGTGAATCCTTTCATCGGTGTTCACTCGAAGGAGTCGCCGAGGCGGGCGACCGCCTCACGGTCCAGCTGCGCAGCGGTCTCGACATCAGGCGCTGTACCGCCATGGTCGTACGGCAACCACCAGCGATCCTCGTCGTCGCGCGGGCGGTCCGGGTACGTCGTGATGGCCTCCTCCAGCAAAGCCGCCATGGCGACGTGCAGCCGTGCTGACAGCTCGTCGATGCTCTCGTCTTCGCCAGCGTGCAGGGGCTCGCCGACGACGATCGTGATGGGGATCCGGCGCCGTATCGATCGTCGACCGTCGACGGTGAAGACGCGGTGCCCGCCCCACACCACCACCGGGATGAGGGGGACGCGTCGGCTCACGGCGACACCGGCGGCGCCCCGCTTGAAAGGTTTGAGCAGCCAGGACCGGCTGATCGTGGCCTCCGGAAAGATCCCGACCAGCTCGCCCTCGTCGACCAGGCGCAGCGCCTGGCGGTAGGCGCGGGCGCCTGACTTCCGGTCGACCGGAATGTGACGCATGGCCCGCATCAGCCTGCCCGCGACCGGCGCCTCGAACAACGAGGTCTTGGACATGAAGCGGATCAGGCGGCCGCGCTCGCGAGCCGCATAACCAATGAAGGTGAAGTCGAGGAAGCCGATGTGGTTGCCAGCCACGACCCCGGGGCCCTCGCGGGGGAGGTGTTCGGCACCGCGCACCTCGAACCGATAGCCCATCAGGCTGAACAGCAGGCCGAACGTCGCCACGACTAATCGGTAGGTGCGGTTCACAGATCAGCGCGGCGTGTCAGAGCGCTCGGGAAGCCGCGGCCAACAGTCGGTACGAACCGTGGGGTCGAAATCTGGGCCAGCAGCGAGGGTGCGCTTCTCCTTGGTGAGGATGCCCACCGTGAGCTGCGCGATGGCTCCGATGTACAGCGTCATGATGGCCAGCCCGGTCAAAATTGCCTCGGGATCGAATCGGCCCGCCTCGGCCAGCGCGATGATTCCGTCGGACAGCAGGAACAGGGCGCCGCCCACTCCGGCGCGGACGTCGACAGCCAGCGCGGTGGAGGCAGTGCCGATGAGCAACGCGGCGTAGAACGGGATGACTGGGCGCAGCCCGGGCTCCAGTCCTCCCCAGGACCACGCCACCACGATGAGGCCCGCCAGGACGTAGACGAGGACGATCCACGGCCGTTCTCGTAGCTTGGCGACGGCGCCGCGCTGGACGAAGAGCCAGATGAAGCACACGTGGGCCCCGGCGAAAGCGGCCATGCCCACGACGAACAGGTTCTCGAACTCCATGAAGAGATCGCCGAGGAAGCACAGACCAAGCGCGATCGCGAGCAGGCGTGGGCCGCGCTGCTCCAGCACCCAGCCCAGCAGCAGGGGTGCCAGCAGTGACTTGGTGATCGAGTCCCACGGCCCGGCGTCGGTCGCGTTCAGCACCAGGTGCACGACGGCGACGACGGCGAATCCAGCCAGCCACGGGCTCCTGATGGCAGAGGTCATGGCCACACGGTACTAGCGGATCACCGCGGTGGGTTGCTGCGCGCAGTGAGCCGAACGTGCGGCATCGGCGGCGCGGGGATGCGGTCGGCGTCGCCGACATATCCGTCGACGTGCCCGAACCTGTCGCCGGACGCCTCCCACTGCTCGCGGAACTCGACGATCTCCTCGTGGGTGCGGCCCACGAAGTTCCACCACATGATGATCTGCTCGGTGAACGGCGGTCCGCCCAGCAGGATCGTGCGCGCCGGCTGGTCGGTCGGGTTCTCGATCGTCACGGTGGCGGCTCCTGGCGACAGATAAGCCATCTCGCCCCGAGCCATGCTGGTCCCCTCGATCTTGACCCGCTCGGTGTCGAGCAGCACCCCGTGCTCGAAGTCGGGATCGACGTCCAAGGAGATCGACGTGCCGGCTTCCACGATGATCTCCGCGCCCAGCAGGGGAGAGAAGGTCCGGACCGGCGAGGTCGAACCCGCCAGCGTGCCGAGGAACACCCGGACGGTGGCGCCGTCCAGGGCGACAGGTTCGGTCACGTGGTGCTGGAAGTCGCGTGGCGTGTGGCGATGCTCGTCGGGAAGCGCCACCCACAGCTGCACGCCGTGCAGCGTCGATGTGGCTTCGGTGGAGACCTCGGAGTGGCAGATTCCGGAGCCGCCGGTCATCAGATTCATCTCGCCGGGCCGTACCGTGGCGGTGTTGCCAGCGCTGTCGCGGTGCTCCAGCTCTCCGGCGAACAGCCAGCTGACGGTCTGCAGTCCGGTGTGTGGGTGGGGCGGCAGATCCATGCCGCCGGAGCCGGTGACGTCGTCGGGACCGTAGTGATCGGCAAAGCACCACGCGCCGACGAAGGAGCGATGGCGCTGGGGGAGCGTGCGCCGGACCGTCATGGCACGCAGTCCTCCGAGCGGGACTTCGCGAGTGGGCAGCACCTCGACGTCGGCCATGCTTCATCGTAGATCGGCGACCTGCGGGCAGGGCAACAGCGGACTACCTTCATGCCATGGTGCGGTTGCGGCGGGTCAACTCCGCAATGCCGGGATGGCGACGGCTACGACGAGGACGCGGGTTCAGCTATCTGGACGACACCGGCGAGCCATTGGCCGAGCTCGACGTCGTGCGGGTCAAGGATCTGGTCATCCCTCCGGCTTGGTCGGACGTCTGGATCTGCCCGCTGCCGAACGGGCACCTGCAGGCGGTCGGGACCGACGTGGCTGGCCGACGGCAGTATCTGTATCACCCGGATTGGCGGGTCAAGCGCGATCTGGAGAAGTACGAGCACATGGAGCAGTTCGCGCGGGCGCTGATCCGCCACCGCACGACGGTGCGCCGCGACCTCGGTGGCGACTCGCTCGATCGCACCCGGGTCTGCGCCGCGGTGTTCGGCTTGCTCGACCTCGGGATGTTCCGCGTGGGATCTGATCGCTACGCCGACGAGAACGGCAGCCACGGACTCACGACCCTCGAGCGCTCGCACGTCACCGCGGTGCCGCGCGGGATCGACTTCGACTACCCGGCCAAGTCCGGCCAGATCGTTCAGGTGACGGTGCGAGACCAGCGGGTGGTCGAGGTGCTGGCCGCGCTGAAGCGCCGCCGTTCCGGTGGCGACCGCCTGATCGCGTTCAAGGAGGGCGGGCGCTGGCGAGGCCTCGGTGCCGAGGATGTGAACGAGTACGTGAAGGATTCGCTGGGGGGAGACTTCACGGCGAAGAACTTCCGCACCTGGCGTGCCAACGTGGTGGCTGCGCGCTCGTTGGCCGTCGCCGAGGCCGTCACCCCCACGGCGCGCAAGCGCGTGATCGCCGCGACCATGCGCGAGGTCTCCGAGCACCTGGGCAACACGCCCGCCATCGCGCGGTCGTCCTACGTGGATCCACGGGTCGTCGATCTGTTCGGGGACGGCATCGTAGTCGGGGGAACCCACCGGCGGGTGGCGCCGGGCGCACCCGTGAGCCGCACGCTGGAACGTGCGGTGCTTCGCCTGCTGAAGCGCGGCTGACCGCTAGAGACCGAGCTCCTTTTCGAGCCGCTTGGCGAAGCCGTTGCCCATGCTGGCGATCACGGTTTTCATCGTGGTGCTGACCGCTGGCGAGGAGAACTTGGGCAGCGGCAGGTCGACGGAGACCTCGAGACTGATCGCCAGATGTGTGCCGTCGTCGGTGTCGGTGAGCGTGTAGCGACCCTCGGCCCCGGCCTTCTCGTCGGCACCCTGCGGCGGCGCATGGTTGAAGTCGATCTGGCGACCCTCGTCGTAGGTCATCTTCTCGGTGAAGGACGGCGAGATCTCGATGCCGAGCACGTCGATTCCGCCGAGGTGCCAGACCCAGGTGTCGTCGGTGGCGTCGATGCTCTCCAGGAAGGGAGTCAGCCGCACGATGGCGTCAGGATCGGTAAGGATCTCCCAGATCGCCGAGCGTTCGGCGGCCAGCACCGCTTCGGACTCGCGGGACGACGTGAACCAGGTCATGAGCTCTTCTCCTTGTTCATCCACTCGCCGAGCGAGGGCTTCTCGGCGCCGATTCGGGTGTCTTCGCCATGGCCGGTGTGCACCGTGGTGTCCTCGGGCAGCGTGAACAGCTGCGTGCTGATCGACTCGATGATGGTGTCGTAGTCCGAGTAGGACCGCCCGGTGGCGCCCGGGCCACCGTTGAACAACGTGTCGCCGCTGAACACCACGCCGAGATCCTCGGAGTACAAGCAGGTGCTGCCCGGGGAGTGACCCGGCGTGGCGATCGCCCGCAGCGAGCTGCCGGCTACCGCGAACATTTCGCCGTTGAGCAGCTCATGATCGGGCGCTCGGTCGTGCACGTCGTCCCAGAGCATCCGGTCCGCTGCCGGGAAGTAGATCGGCGCATCGGTGCTGGCCGCGAGCTCGACGGCGGCGTTGATGTGGTCATTGTGACCGTGCGTCAGGACGATCGCGATCACGGTGCGCTCGCCAATGGCCGCAGCGATGGCGGCGGCATCGTGCGGGGCGTCGATCACGATGACCTCGGAGTCATCGCCGACGATCCAGACGTTGTTGTCGACGTCCCACTCGCCGCCGTCAAGGCAGAAGGTGCCGGACGTGACGACCTTCTCGATGCGCGCGCTCACAGCTGCACCACCGATCGCAGGACTCTGCCTTCGTGCATGGCGTCGAAGGCGGCCTCCACGTCGTCGATGCCGATGGTCTCGGTGACGAAGGCGTCCAGATCCAGCCGGCCTTGCTGGTACAGATCGACCAGCATCGGGAAGTCGCGGCTGGGCAGGCAGTCGCCGTACCAGCTGGACTTCAGCGATCCGCCGCGCCCGAACACGTCGATGAGCGGGATCTCCAGCTGCATCTCGGGGGTGGGGACGCCGACCAGCACGACGGTGCCAGCCAGGTCGCGGCCGTAGAAGGCCTGCTTCCAGGTCTCGGGGCGGCCGACGGCATCGATGACGACATCAGCGCCGTTGCCGTCGGTCAGGGACTGGATGGCTTCGACGACATCGCCGTCACCTGCGTCGATCGTGTGGGTGGCGCCCATCGTCGTGGCCGTCTTCAGCTTGTTCGGGTCGATGTCGATGGCGATGATCGTGGCCGCGTTGGCCAGACGAGCACCGGCGATCGCTGCCGCACCGACGCCGCCGCAGCCGATGACGGCGACTGAGTCTCCGCGCTGCACGTTGCCGGTGTTGATGGCGGCGCCGAGGCCCGCCATGACGCCACAGCCGAGCAGCCCGACCGCGGCAGGGGACGCGGACGGATCGACCTTGGTGCACTGCCCGGCAGCGACCAAGGTCTTGTCGGCGAACGCGCCGATGCCGAGGGCCGGCGACAGCTCGGTGCCGTCCTCGAGTGTCATCTTCTGCGAGGCGTTGTGGGTGTTGAAGCAGTACCAGGGACGGCCGCGCAGACAGGCGCGGCAGGTGCCGCAGACGGCGCGCCAGTTCAGCACCACGAAATCGCCTGGTGCCACGTCAGTGACGCCCTCGCCGACCGACTCCACGATGCCGGCGGCCTCGTGGCCGAGCAGGAACGGGAACTCGTCGTTGATTCCGCCCTCGCGGTAGTGCAGATCGGTGTGGCAGACGCCGCACGCCTGGATCGCCACGACCGCTTCACCGGGTCCTGCATCGGGAATGACGATGTTTTCGACGGTGACGGGTGCGCCCTTGCTGCGGGCGATCACTCCTCGGACGGTCTGCGGCATGACTGGCTCCTCCTCCACGAACGGCTCGTGTCGAGACAACCACAGTTGTGCTGACCCGCACGTCGAGCGGTCAGGCCCGGGTGGCCCTGCTGGTCGGGTCGATCAGAATCTTGGCGTGCTGCTCGGGATCGGCCAGCTGGTCAAAGGCTGTCGCCACGCCCTCGAGGCCCACCGTCCCGGTGAGCAACGGAGAAGGGTCGACCTTTCCGCTGGCGATCATCATCAAGGTGCGGTGGAACTCTGCCGGGTCATAGGCGAACACGAATCGCAGCTCCAGCTCCTTGTTCAGCGCCATGACGGGTCGGAACGTGTCCGGCTCCATACACACGCCGACCACGACGACTCGGGACAACAACGGCGCGTGGCTGACGATGTCCTCGATGATGCCGGGCATGCCCACGCACTCGAAGACGACGGGACCGCGCGGCGCTGCTCCGAGCTTTTGGGCAGCTTCCATCACGCGTCGCCACGGCAGCAGCGGCACGGCGCGCAGCTGCTTCATGGTGTCGAGCCCGAACTGGCCGAGGTCGGTGGGGCCCTGCAGGTACGTGCTGTCGGCGAAGGAGGCCCACGGAGACTCGACCGCCGGATTGACCACGACGTCGGCGCCGCAGCGGGCGGCGAGCGCGCGACGGCCGGCAGAGAAATCACTGGCGATCACGGTGCGGACGCCTTGCGCCTTCAGCATGAGGATGACGGCCAGCCCGATGGGGCCGCACCCGATGACGACGGCTGTGTCCTTGGCCTTGACCTCGCCTCGGTTCACCGCGTGCAGTGCGACCGCCAGCGGCTCGGTCATCGCCGCGTGATCGTCCGAGACGCCGTCGGGCACCTCGAAGGTGACCGACTCGTTCACCACGACCTGCTCGGCGTAGCCGCCGGTCGCGTGCCGGGTCAAACCGGTGAGGTGAATGCCCTCGGGCGTGCCGAGGATCGGGAGCGCGACCACCGAAGTCCCGACCGGCCACTTCTTGCGCGTCTTGGGACCGTAAGCGGCCACTCGACCGGTGAACTCGTGGCCCATCACCACGGTGTGGTTGGAGCGCATGAAGTGGTCGTAGCCGACTTCGGCGACGGCGTCGGCTGTCTCGTCGGCGTGCTGCCGGGCGTGCAGGTCTGACCCGCAGATACCGCACCGGGTGACGTCCACCAGCACCTGACCGGGACCTGGCACGGGGGCCGGGATCTCCTCGACGTTCAGCTGTCCTTCGTGCACGGTCACGGCTCGCATGGGCTGACCGTAGCGCAGGACTGCTGTCAGAGGACGACCGCTGCCACGGAGTCAGGCAGGGTCAGCGAGATGCACGTGGTGGGCGAGTCCTCGACGGCGAGATAGCCCCCCAGAGCCTCGGCGACACTCGCAGCCTCCTCGAGGGTCAGCGAGTCGCCCACGTTCTTGCCGGTGGCCGGTCCGTGGATGACACCGGGCGAGAAGCGAGGGCTGCTCTCGTCGCAGACCCGGATTTTGATGGTCTGCCGGACCCGCGCCACGTCGATCGAGACGATGCCAGTTCCGTGCTCCCCGAACTGGGCGAGCTGGCCAGCGATGACGCGGCGGACCGAACCGGCATCGGTGCGTACCGGCGCGGGCGCTGCACCGGTGAAGTGGACCTGCCGCGCGGGCTCGACCGTCCCGCGCCACCGGGACACGACGCTCTCGGTCAAGGTGGTGAGATCGACCGGGTCCCCCCCGGCGCGCTGGTCGTCGCGGTGCTGCTCGAGCAGCTGGGTCACCGCAGCGGACAGTCGGTCGAGCTCGGTGATCGCGCGGTTCAGCTCGTCGGATACCTCGGGTGGGGTTGTCTGCCACAGCGTCAGGTCCTCCAGCGAGAGGCGCAGCGCCGTGATGGGGGTTCGGAGCTCGTGGGACGCGGCGACGGTGAAGGCGCGATCTCGTCGGATCAGCACCTCGTATGCGGCCGAGATCTGTGCAGCGATGATGAAACCGGTGACGGCAGCACCGGTGAGAACGACGACGATGGCGACGCCGATCAGCAGCGGCGAGCCCGTCGTGACCACGACGATCCGCACGATCAGCATGGACATGAAGGCGACGAGCACGATCGTCGCGGCGACCCGCCTACCCACGGGAAGGGTCGATCTCGAGGCGGAAGCCGACACCGCGCACAGTGACGATCTGGGACCGCGTCCCGCTGTCCTCAAGCTTCTGGCGCAGTCGCCCGAGGGTGGCGTCAAGCGTCTTGGTGGAGCCGAACCAGTTCTCGTCCCACACCTCGTCCATGACACGTTCGCGCGTCAGGACGGCGCCCGGCTCGGAGGCCAGCAGTGCGATGACGTCGAACTCCTTGGCGGTCAGGGCGATCTCGGTCGATCCGACCCAGGCGCGCCGGGCATGCGCGTCGATGCGCACGATGTCCTCGCTCGCTTCCTCGGCCAAGGGTGTCGAGTCCGTCGCCGGCAGACCTGCGGCGGCGCTGCGGCGGAGC